>JAISNP010000080.1 GCA_031276175.1 Tannerella sp. | reverse complement strand
AGTTGGAAACATGGAATTGTCCATGGACAATTCCGCAAAAACAGTTGGAAACATGGAATTGTCCATGGACAATTCCGCAAAAACAGTTGGAAATATGGAATTGTCCATGGACAATTCCGCAAAAACAGTTGGAAACATGGAATTGTCCATGGACAATTCCGTAAAAACAGTTGGAAACATGGAATTGTCCATGGACAATTCTGCAAAAACAGTTGGAAACATGGAATTGTCCATGGACAGTTATGCAAAAACAGTCTGAAACATGAAATTGCCATACGGCAGCAACTTAAATACAACCATAAACCCGCTCCCGTCAATAGACGGAAGCATAAAATAAATAATTATGCACAAATTTATTGCTCTCAAAGTATCGCATTTCCGATTAGACAACCTCGAAGGCCTCGTCGCCGAGACCATTACGGCAAGTATACGGGAACGTACTTGACCCATTTTCATATCGTGGAAAAGGAGTGAGTGATGCTGTGGGGGCAAGGGATTCCGGCTCGTTCCGTCTATCCGTGAGATGCCGGCTCACACACAAAATATACGGATGAATTCCGCCGGGATAAAAAAGACAAGCCGGCATCCCGTCCCAACGGCGCGCTATTCGCGGCCTTCTTCCTCCATACGGTCGTCGGAGCAGTCTTCTTCTTCGTCAAGGAAGGGGTCGGGGGGCATCGGGGGGCCGTAGCGGCGGTAGTGGAATGTCAGGGCAATGCCGGTGAGCAGGCCGGAGAGGTGGCCTTCCCACGAGATGGGGGTGTTTATGTAGAGCGCGGGGAAAAACGCCCAGACGAAACCGCCGTACAGGAATGCCACCAGGAGCGAGAATGCCATCTGGCGGGGTACTTTTCGGACGAGTCCGCTCAGGAAATGAAATGCGGCCAGCGCATATACCAGTCCGCTGGCGCCGACGTGGATCGATTCGCGCCGCCCCATGCACCATGTGACGAGGCCGCTGATGAGGTAGAGGTTAAGCAGGATTTGCCACGCCTTGCGGTCGTAGAAGAGGAACAGCCCGAAGACGAGGAGGAACAGCGGCGGAGTGTTCGAGATCAGATGGTCGAGGCCGCTGTGGAGGAAAGGGATGGTGCACGTCCCGTAGAGCCTGCTCACGTCTAAGGGAACGAGGCCGTAGCGCAACAGTTCGAGGTTGAAGACGTGGTCGACGGCGAATACCGTCCACACAACCGCTACCGGCAACAGGGCGAGCGCGGCTGCGCGGCATGTTTCTTTCTGTTCCTTGTCCATCGGTATTGATTTGCGGGGAGGCGTATCCCGCGCGGTTGCGTTTTCGCGCAGTCCGTGCGCAGGAGGTTTGCCTCCGCGGTTTCAGCGCAGTCGTTCCAGCGCCTTTCCGATGCGTGCGATGGCTTCGGCGAGGTTTGCGTCGGAAGTGGCATACGACAGCCGCAGGCATGTGGGGGCGCCGAAAGCCGTTCCGCCTACGGTAGCTACGTGCGCCTCGTCGAGCAGGTACATCGCCAGTGCGCCCGCTTCGTCGATTACGTGTCCGCCTGCGCGCCGTCCGAAGAAGGCGTCGACTTCGGGGAAAAGGTAGAAGGCGCCTTGCGGGACGTTCACCTTCATTCCGGGGATCTCCCGGAGCAGGCGTACGCCGAGGTCGCGGCGGCGGAGGAAGGTCTGCCGCATTTCTTCGACGCAACGTTGGTCGCCCGCGAATGCCGCCTCCGCCGCTTTCTGGGCTACGGAGCAGGGACCGGAGGTGTATTGTCCCTGGAGCGTGTTGACGGCTTTGGCGATCCATAGCGGCGCGGCGATGAAGCCGATGCGCCATCCCGTCATTGCGTAGGCTTTGGATACGCCGTTGACGACGACTGTGCGGTCTTTGATTTCGTCGAACTGCGCGATGCTTTCGTGCCTCCCGACGTAGTTGATGTGTTCGTATATTTCGTCGGAGAGGACGATGATGTCCGGATGGCGTGCGATGACGTCGGCCAGCGCCTTGAGTTCGTCGCGGCTGTACACGCTGCCTGTGGGGTTGGACGGCGAGCAGAGGATGAGCGCTCTGGTGCGCGGGGTGACGGCGGCTTCGAGTTGTGCGGGGGTGATTTTGAAATCCTGTTCGATGCCTGCCGCGACAATCACGTTCGTGCCTTCGGCCAGCTTCACCATCTCCACGTAGCTGACCCAGTAGGGGGCGGGGACGATGACTTCGTCTCCCTCTCCGACGATGCAGAGCAGCGTGTTGCATACCGACTGCTTGGCGCCGTTGGAAACGACGATCTGCGCGGGGGCGTAGTCCAGTCCGTTGTCGCGTCTCAGTTTATCCGTGATGGCTTCCCGGAGATCCGCATATCCCGCCACGGGGGAGTAGAACGAAAAATTGTCGTCGACGGCCTTTTTGGCTGCTGCCTTGATGTGGTCGGGAGTGAAGAAGTCGGGTTCTCCGACGCTGAGGTTGATTACGTCTATTCCGCGAGCCTTCAGTTCGGCGCTTTTTTGCGACATGGCCAGCGTCTCGGACGGCGAGAGTCTTGTTAAACGTGCTGATAGTTGTGTCATGCTTACTTTTGATTTTAATTTCGCGGCAAAAGTACTACTTTGCCGAAAGAAAACGGCAACGATTCCGGCAAAAAACGCCGGCACGGGCGGAACAGGGCGAAGGGACGCGGCGCCGTTTTTTCACTGTTTGCCGCGTGGTTTTAGCGATTCGACAAAGGCCTGCGGCAGTTCCGGCATGGCTCCGTGCTGCGAACAGACGTAGGCGGAGACGTTCGAAGCCAGCCGGTGGGCGTTCCGGGCAGATTCGCCGCTCAGCAGCGCGGCGAGGAAGGTGGCGGTAAACGAATCGCCGGCGCCGGCGGTGTCTGCCACCTGTACTCTTGGGGCGTATATCCACAACCGTTCTTCTTCCGTGTAAATGCTGCTGCCGTCTTCGCCCTTCGTTTCGATTATCATTTGCAGTTTGTAGTCTTCCAGCAGTTGCAGGCAGATTTCGTCGGGCGGCGTCTCCGCGCGCTTGAAAAGGTTGCTCAGCACATTCATTTCGTCGCCGGTGGCTTTTAGGATGTTGCACCGCAGGAGGGATTCATGAATGATTTCGCGGCTGTAAAAATGCTGCCGCAGATTGATGTCGAAGATTTTGGGGGCGTCGTCCGGCATCAGTTCCAGGAAGCGGTAGATGGTGGCGCGCGACGTCTCGCTCCGCTGTGCCAGCGAGCCGAAGCAGACGGCGTCGCAGCTACGGGCAAGGTTTTCGATACGCGCCGTTGTCGGGATATAATCCCATGCGGCGTTTTCGGGTATCTCGCGGTGCGTGTCTCCGTCTTCGTCGATCGTGACCTGCACGGCGTCGGTGGGGCAGTCGGCAAGCGCGATTTCATGCCTGATTCGTTTCCGGGTCAGGCAGTCCGTCAGCGCTTTTCCGTCGGCGTCGTTTCCGACTGCGCTCACGACGCAGCCGTCGAAGCCGAACTGCGCCGCGTGAAAGGCCAAGTGTGCCGGTGCGCCGCCCGGCGTTTTAAGTTCGGGATATAGATCCCAGTAGATTTCTCCGATTCCTGCTATTGTTTTCATCAGTTCCATATTGATTTCATTGTACATACTTCGAGCGACAGTATTTCCGGCCGGTTTCCCCGGAAGCGGAGGCCGTCGCTGTTTTTTGGGGCAAGTTCGCGCTGCAAGGCGCAGGAGTGCGCGCCGCCGTCGACAAAAATCTCGACCGACGTGCGGTCAATAATCATGTCGAACGAAAGTTCCATGGAGGTCATGTCGTCGGGCGAGTAAAACGCCTGATTCAGCCGGTTGAAGTTCATGTCGTAGTCGAGCAGCGTCTGTCCGTTCAGGCTCAGTCCGGCGTCGGTGGCGTGTGAGAGCTTGATGCGCGCCCTGATGCGCAGTCCGTCGGCCTGTCCGAAGGGTTCGAGAAGGCGGTTTGCTTCTTCGAGCGTGAGGCGGCTCCACGTCCGGCAGGAATCTTCGAGCCGGTCGACTTCCCGTACCGGACGGCTGAAGAGGCGGATGCCGCGCCGGGTTGTCCGCAGCGTAAGTTCGGTAGGCAGGAGCATCATCATGTTGAACGGCATGTCGCCGTGCGAGATTTTGCCCCATCCGATTTGAATCCTCCGTCCGTCGGAGGCAGGTATGTCGGTAAACGTTTGCGCGGCGTAGAGCGCGCCGGAGGTGTAGCAGTGTTTGCCGCTTTCGGGGGTGAACGTTTTCCCGTCGAAGCGTCCGATCATGTATGTTCCCGAAGCGCCGTACATGACCCATCGCGTGTCGGAGGGGTTGCCGTCGACAGGCAGTTCGAACAGTTCGGGACATTCCCAGAAGCCGGTCACGTGGCTTTCGAACGTCCAGTCGCGGAGGTTGTCGGAATTGTAGATGGAATGGCCGTCGCGTTCGTTAAGCGCCATGACCCATTTTCCGCTCGGTTCGTGGCGAAACACTTTCGGGTCGCGGGTGTCTTTGCTGTGCCATTTCCGGCCGGAGTCGACGACCGGATTGCGGGCGTATTTCGTCCACGTCCTGCCCCTGTCGAGGCTGTATGCGAGGCATTGCACTTGTCGTTCGGGGCTGTCGGCAGTATAGACGGCTACCATTGCGGGCATCTTTCCGTTGTTGAATCCGGCCGTATTCCGGTAGTCGACGACTGCCGAGCCTGAGAATACGGTCCCGATGCTGTCGGGATACAGCGCGACGGGCAGTTCTTCCCAGTGAATCAGGTCGCGGCTTACGGCGTGCCCCCAGTGCATGTTTTCCCACTCCCGTTCGTAGGGATTGTGTTGATAAAACAAGTGGTATTCGTCTTCGTAAAAAACCAGTCCGTTCGGGTCGTTATTCCATCCCCGTCGCGAGGTGAAATGCAGTTGCGGACGATTGGTTTCCTGGTAAAGGCTGTCGGCGCCTTCGATTCGGTCGGCTTGCCGGATTTTGCCCAGTCCCGCCGGGTCGCCGTCGAAACGGATGCGGAGCGTCTTCCCTTGATAGGCGCTCATGTCGCAGAACACCCAGTAGTCCGGTTCGGCAGAGAGTCGGATGACAAAAGTCCTGTCCGACATTCCGTCCGCGCCGAGGGTCATCCGTTGCCTTTCGGCCTTTTGCGAGACGGGCAGGTTCAGATAGCGGCTGTTGATTTTCATCTTCAGTTCGCCTGCATGTCCCGCACTTGTGCAGCAACATGCAATCAGCATAAATAATGTTTTCATACTTTCCCGTATTTTATGGATTGATGATAATGTTTCCGGTTTAATATTATGGAATGCAGGCATATCTTAGCTTTCGCATTACGTCGACAAAGGTATAATTTCCCTCCGATTTTACCAACCGAAATTTTAAGCGTTGGAGAGGGTGTCTCTCTAACGTTAGAGAGGGTGTCTATTCAACGCTTGAGAGGGTGTCTCTCTAACGCTTGAGAGGGTGTCTATTCAAGTGTCGGCGGGGGTGGTATGCAGTGGAACTCACGTTAAAACAGGAAGATAATCATCCATACGTTTCGTAACTCGTCTCGGAGGAAAAGGATGGCTTGCCGGATATGTCCTTCCACCGTGCGCGGGGAGATGTGCATTTCCTGCGCGATTTCCTTGTGGCTTAGGTCTTCGAAATAGCACAGGCGGAATGCCTGCGCGCACTTTGGGGGCAGTTTTCTGACGGATTCTTCTACTACTTCCAGCAAATCGCGGTGCATGAGTTGGCGGAGCGTATCATTTGCGTCGCTCATGTTTTCCAGAAACGTGAGGCGCGCATCGGCAAGCCGCGCCTGCGCTTCGTATTCTTCTACCACCACGCGGTGCTTGAGGTGGTTGAGGCAATGGTTTTGCACCCATTTGAAGAGGAAGGACTGTATGTTGTCCGCCTCGATGGCGTGTTTGCGTTCCCAGTAGGAGGCAAACACGTCTTGAACCACGTCGTTTGCCACGTCTTCATTCACAAAGCGACAGGCCAGCGCCATGAGCCGCGGATAGAGGCAGACGAAGAAATCGTGAAAGGCAGCCTTGTCGCCCTGCCTGACTTTTTCCATGTCGATGGGCGTTGCGTTCACTTCGATGTTCTTTTTTGGGGCGGATAGTCGAGCGTGTAGTGCAGTCCGCGGCTTTCCTTTCTTTCGATGGCTTGCCGCATGATGAGGTAGCCTGTGTTGATCATATTGCGCAGTTCGCAGATGTCTTTCGAGGCGGTGGATCGCTTAAAGAGGCTTTCGGTTTCTTCGTAGAGGATGTCGAGCCGCGTCCATGCTCTTTTCAGGCGGAGGTTGGAACGGACAATGCCTACGTATGTGGACATGATTTGGCCGACCTCGCGGATGCTTTGCGTAATCAGCACCATTTCTTCGGGCGAGCGTGTGCCCTTGTCGTCCCATTCGGGGATGTTTTCCTGAAAATCGTATCGTCCCGTCTCTTTCAGGCTGTGGCGGGCGGCGGCGTCGGCATACACAACGGCTTCGATAAGCGAATTGGAGGCCAGTCGGTTGCCTCCGTGCAGGCCGGTGCAGGCGCATTCGCCTACGGCATAGAGCCGGCGGATGGAACTTTGTCCGTCGGGATCGACAAGGATTCCGCCGCAGAGATAATGTGCGGCAGGGGCGACGGGGATGCGGTCTTTCGTCATATCAATGCCGAGTTCCAGGCATTTGCGGTAGATGTTGGGAAAATGGCGTTTCGTTTCTTCGGCATCTTTGTGCGTCACGTCGAGAAAGACGTGATCTTCGCCCCTGTTTTTCATCTCGCTGTCGATAGCTCGCGCCACAATGTCGCGCGGCGCCAGCGAGAGGCGCTTGTCATACCGGTGCATGAACTCCTGCCCGTCCGACGTCCTCAGCACGCCGCCGTATCCGCGCATGGCCTCGCTTATCAGGAAGGAGGGGCGGTCGCCCGGATGATAGAGCGCCGTGGGGTGGAACTGCACGAACTCCATGTCCTTCACCGTGCCCTTGGCGCGGTATACCATGGCGATGCCGTCGCCGGTAGCCACCAGCGGGTTGGTAGTCGTTTGGTATACCGCCCCCACTCCACCGGTAGCCATGAGTGTGATTTTAGAGAGGAACGTGTCGATCCTGCCGGTACGCAAGTCCATCACGTATGCGCCGAAGCAGCGAATGTCCTGCGTCTGGCGCGTTACTTCCATGCCCAGATGGTGCTGTGTGAGGATTTCGACGGCAAAATGATTTTCATATATCTCAATCCCCGGATGACGCTTCACTGCGCGTATGAGGCTGTCCTGAATCTCCGCGCCGGTATTGTCCTTGTGGTGCAGGATGCGGAACTCGGAGTGTCCGCCTTCCCTGTGGAGGTCGAAATTCCCTTCCTCGTCTCTGTCGAAATCCACTCCCCAGCCGATCAGTTCCCTGATTTGCCGCGGCGCATTGCATACGACCTGTTCCACGACGGCGCGGTTGCTCAGGTAGTCGCCTGCAATCATGGTGTCCTCAATATGTTTCTCGAAATTATCGGCAATCGCGTCGGTAACAGACGCTACGCCACCCTGTGCAAAATACGTGTTGGCCTCTTCCAGCCCCGACTTGCAGACAAGTGCAACCGAGCCTCGACCTGCCACTTTCAAGGCGAAACTCATGCCGGCAATGCCTGCTCCAATCACTAAAAAGTCATATTTCCGTACCATCTCCTTCGTATAATTTAAGGCGACGATTTCCGTCGCGTCATCCCGCCCGTATTCCTCCAAACGGGCTGTCAAAGATATGAATATAACAAAAAAGCCGTACTGCCCGGCGTGTTTTTAAGACATATTTAACGTTCATGGCGTTCGGCAATTTCTTAATGCCTTGCCGAGGACATGGCTGTCTTCAGAATGCTTCGCGATATTTTCTGTTTTCGCTGTCTTCAAGAATATTGAGGTAGCTCTTGTAACGCGATTCGCTGATATAGTGTTTTTCGAGCGCTTGCCGGACGGCGCAGCCCGGTTCGTTGCGATGCGTACAGTTGTGAAAGCGGCAGTCGGCCGAGAATCCGAATATCTCTGGGAAATAGTGCGCCACCTCGACGCCTTCCATCTCTATCGTCCCGAAGCCTTTTATCCCCGGCGTGTCAATCAGGTATCCGCCTTCGGGCAGGGGTATCATTTCGGAAAAGGTTGTCGTGTGCATCCCTTTCCCGTGGTATTCGGAGATGGCGTTCGTCTTCATGCAGGCATCGGGAATCAGCCGGTTGATGATTGTGGACTTGCCCGTGCCCGAATGCCCCGAAAACAGCGTCACCTTGCCGCGCAACGGTTCACGCAGTCCGTCGAATCCCTCTCCCGTCAGCGCGCATACCGGCAGGCAGGCGTATCCCACGGTTTCGTATAAGGTTATCAGCGCATTCATGTATGCCGTATCTTCCGCATCGTAACGGTCCTGCTTGTTGAATATCAAACGGACTGGAATGCCGTATGCTTCGGCGGTAGCCAGAAAGCGGTCGATGAAAATCGTGGTCGTTTGCGGATAATTGACCGTTACAATCAACATCGCCTGATCGATATTTGCCGCGAGGATATGCGCTTGTTTGGACAAATTGGAGGCACGCCGGATTATGTAGTTCCGGCGTGCGTCGATGGCAGTGATAAAGGCTGTGCCTTCGCTGTTGATTTCTATTTCGACATGGTCGCCGATAGTTACCGGGTTGGTATTCCGTATCGCTTTCAGGCGGAAGTTGCCTTTGATTTTGCTTTCGACCACCCGGCCGTCGTCCGTGCGGACGGTATACCAGCTTCCGGTGTTTCTGATTACCAGACCGTGCATAATTATACGGTCATGATTTCTTTTTCCTTGGCGGCATAAAGATCGTCTACTTTCCTGATATACCTGTCGTGCGTTTTCTGTACATCGCTTTCGGCGTCTTTCGCCAAATCTTCGGACACGCCGTCTTTGACGCTCTTCTTCAGCGCCTCGATGGCGTCGCGACGCGAATTGCGGATACTGATCTTTGCGTTTTCGGCCTCCTGCTTCGCCTGTTTTGCCAGTGTGCGGCGACGTTCTTCCGTCAGCGGAGGTATGCCCAGCCGGATTACTTCGCCGTTGTTTTCGGGCGTAATTCCCAATTCGGAATTGAGTATTGCCCGCTCGATGTCTTTCATAAGATTCTTCTCCCAAGGCGTGATCAACAACGTCTTTGCATCCGGCGTATTGACGGATGCCACGTTGGAGAGCGCCGTCATTTCGCCATAGTACGGGACTTTGATGCCGTCCAAAATCTTCGGATTGGCTTTGCCTGCACGTATTCGCGCAAGGTTTTCATCTAAAAAAAGGATGGATGCTTCCATCTTTTCTTCTGCCTTTTTCAGTATGGATTGAATGTCTGTCATGATTCTGTAATATTTATTGTGTTCGTGAATAGCCTGAAGTAACGCTCAAAAATCCGTCAGCCGCCTGATATGCCGGTTCAGAATGTTTTCGTAAACCTGTTTCCCGATAATTTCCTTATGCGTTTCCAGCGCCCGGGTATACGTTTCACCGTATTCGGCCGCCACCTTGTAGCCGACATGTATCAGTTGGCGGAAGTTCGGATTGTAATCGGGGTGGCCGGGAATGTGGCGCAGGGTGTCGGCAAACTTTTTGCCCGTCCAGCCTTCTACGGTCTTCCTGTCGGGCAACTTCGCCCTGTCGATGTCAATCACCGTGGCATACGGTGCACACAATTCGTCGAAACGGTTCAATGCCCCCGTATAGATGGCTTCGGCAAGCGCGAGCGCTTCGGCGTCGTCCGTTTCCGCCAGTCCGATGACCTCTTCGAGCCATGTCGTACCGGCCGTCTTTATGTGGATACCCTTGTCGTGCTTCCTTATCAGTTTTCCCATTACGGGATATATCGAGAACTTGTCGCTGCCCGAATGGATGCTGAGTTTAAGGTTTTCGGGCAATCCGAATTCCTGCACGGCAAAGTCGATCACCAGCAGATCTTCTTCAAACTCGGAAGCAAACCGGTCGACGTCGCCCACATAATCCACACCCTTATTGAAACGTCCGGTGAACTTGGGGGCGATGGTTTGCGCCGGAATCTTTTCCTGCGCGACGGCGCTCAGGATGAAAAACATTTCGACCGGCGACTGGGCATCGTTGACTTCGTCCATAGACACCTCGGCGACGAAGTTGTCCGCACCTTTCACATTTTCGATATGTCGGTAAATGCGTCCCGCTTCCTGCACGGCAAGCAGAAATTTGGATGCAATGCGTCGCAATGCTTCTTCGGATACGCGGATCGGCGCGATGCCCGGTATCTGCAACTGTCCCGCGTATTTCCTGTTGGCCGAAACAAAGGCGTCGATGTCGGCCTGGGGGGCTTCACGACCGATATAATCCGCCACGTCGACAGTGAAAAAGTCCGAAACGCCGATAAACCTGTCCACATTCGTCAGGTTGATATGGTCGGCGTCGACAAAATAAGCGCCCTTGTAGCCCAGCGCCCCGACGGCATTGTCGGCTTCCCGGCGCGTGCCGGACGGCTCGGAATGAACAATGGCGTGTTCGCGATTAGACTTGTTCCACACGGGGACGAACTCCATGTCGCACATTTTTCCCGCATCCGTCAGCGCCTTTAGCTGGGCTTCGCCTTCACGGGCGAAACGGTCGCCGATTCCAAATGAATATTTTCCGATTTTCATGTGATTGTATTTTAATGTTTGTGAGTATCAATCTTTATAGTGTGCTTTCAACAGTTTTATTTCTGCGGCGTAGCCGTCTATTTCGTTAGGCGTTTCCAGATTGAAGGGAAGATGCCGCAACGCGGGATGATTGATGATGCGCGTGATGGCCTCAAGGCCGATTTTACCTTCGCCGATTTTGGCATGACGGTCCTTGTGGCTGCCTAACGTGTTCAGGCTGTCGTTCAGATGGACGGCACGAAGCCTTTCCAGTCCTATCACCCTGTCGAACTCGGCGACGATTTCGTCCAGACGTTCGACGACGTCATAGCCTCCGTCAAAAATATGACAGGTATCAAGGCAAACGCCGAGCAGGTTGTTCGGTTCGACACGGTCGATGATGGCGCGCAGTTCGTCGAAAGTACGTCCTACTTCGCTGCCTTTTCCGGCCATTGTTTCCAGCAGGACGACGGTCGACTGTTCGGGTTTCAATATGCGGTTCAGCATCTCGGCAATCATGCGGATACCCGTTTCGGCGCCCTGCTGCACGTGGCTTCCGGGATGGAAATTGTAGAAATTGCCGGGAACATATTCCATGCGCCGGAGGTCGTCTGCCATCGTCTCGAAGGCAAACCGGCGTATTCCCGCGTCGGCGGCGCAGGCATTCAGCGTATATGGAGCGTGGGCAACGATGGGCGAAATGTCGTTTTCCTTCGCCAGCGCGAGGAATGCGGCGACATCTTTTTCGTCAATCTCCCTGGCGCTTCCGCCGCGGGGATTGCGCGTGAAAAACTGAAATGTGTTTGCGCCGATGCGTATCGCTTCCCGTCCCATAGCAAAAAAACCTTTCGACGCGGATAAATGGCAACCTATTCTGAACATGACAAGTACAAAGCTTTTTTTAAATTCCGCAAAATGATTCGCAAAGTTATGAATTGTTTCGAGAACGGCAATAGTACGAACCCCGATTCTTCCGGTTTCACAATTTGCATCTTTACGGCAAAAGCATTACTTTTGCCGCATATTTTTCAACAAACATATAATTGTAATAATGTTATCTTATGGCTACAACAGCAGATTTTAAAAACGGGATGTGTCTCGACATGGACGGCACGTATTATTTTATCGTCGAATTTCTTCATGTGAAACCCGGCAAAGGCCCGGCATTCGTACGGACGAAGCTGAAAAGCGTCACCACGGGTCGTGTTATCGACAAGACATGGAATTCGGGCGTCAAGGTCGAGGAAGTCCGTATCGAACGCCGTCCGTACCAGTTTTTGTACAAAGACGATATGGGCTATAACTTTATGCACCCCGAAACGTTCGAACAGATTTCGTTGCCGGGCGACAGCATCGGCGGCGTGCAGTTCCTCAAAGATGGAGACACGGTCGAAGCAATGGTACATGCCGAGAGCGAAACGATACTGACGTGCGAATTGCCGGCGCATGTGACGCTCGAAGTAACATACACCGAACCCGGCATCAAAGGCGACACGGCGACCAACACGCTGAAAGCCGCCACGCTCGAAACAGGCGCCGAAGTACGTGTGCCGCTCTTTATTAACACGGGCGACAAAGTCGAAATCGACACCCGCGACGGCTCGTACATCGGACGGGTAAAATAATGGAAACAAACGGAAGACTTCGCATCAGGGAGTGGGCGGCAGAAGACCGTCCGCGCGAGAAAATGCTGCTCAAGGGCGCATCTTCTCTCAGCGATGCGGAACTTCTGGCCATCCTCATCGGTTCGGGAAGCAGGGACGAAACGGTGGTTCAACTGTCGCAACGCATCCTGAGTTCGGTATCCGGCAACCTCAACACGCTGGGCAAACTGTCCGTCAAAGACCTTACGGCGTTCAAGGGCATCGGCGAGGCAAAAGCCATCACCATCGTTGCGGCAATGGAACTGGGACGCCGGAAACGCGAAACCGCGCCTCTCGAACGCATGACGGTACGCAGCAGCCGCGATGTCTACGACTTGTTTTATCCCCACCTCTGCGACCTTTCGCACGAAGAATTGTGGATGGCGCTCACCAGCCGCGCAGGGAAAGTAGTGGAAAAAATCAAAGTCGGACAGGGCGGAACAGGAATGATCTATACGGATATACAACTGATAATGAAACCTGCCGTCAATGCCCTTGCTGCCGGCATCATACTCTGTCACAACCATCCGTCGGGCAATATTGCGCCCAGCGGGGGAGACGACGAACTGACCGCGCGCCTCGCGGAAGCTGCCGCGCTGTTCAACATCACGCTGCTCGACCATGTTATTTTTTGCGACAACGATTATTACAGTTATGCCGACGAAGGAAAACTTGCCACGTAGCTGTTTTTTTCGACCGCAGTTACTTCCTAATGAAATTATGACCGCTATGATCCGAAACGAATTTCTACAAACCGAAGAGGCCATTATCGCCGCGCTCAAGACCGTTTTCGACCCTGAAATACCGGTCAATATCTACGACCTCGGACTGATTTACCGCATAGAAACGGATGAAGAAAACAACGTGGAGATAGACATGACGTTTACCGCGCCCAACTGTCCCGCTGCCGACTTCATCGTCGAAGACGTGCAAATGAAAATAGAAGCCGTCGAAGGCGTAAAAAGCGTGCAGATCAACATGGTTTTCGAACCGGAATGGAACAAAGACATGATGACGGAAGAAGCCCGGCTGGAATTAAACATGTTCTGACGACACATGCCGATGGATTCATGCCGCAGTAAAATATACTTCGCAGCCGATGCGCATCTGGGCAACCGCTATCTGGCGGATCCGAAAGCAGCGGAAAAAAAACTGGTGCGATGGCTGAACGACATCGCCCCGCAGGCTCGCGCCGTATATTTCATGGGCGACATGTTCGACTACTGGTTTGAATACCGCTACGTCGTACCCAAAGGATTCGTCCGTTTCCTCGGCAAGCTCGCCGAACTTTCGGACGGCGGCGTGGAGATACATTTTTTCATCGGCAATCACGACATCTGGATGTTCGACTACCTTCCGCGCGAAATCGGCGCCGTCGTCCATCGGGGGCCTGAAATCGTCGACCTCCTGGGCAAACGCTTCTTTCTGGCGCACGGCGACGAGGTGGGGAAACGCCCGCTGATGTTTCGCGCGCTTCAGGCAATGTTCCGCAACAGGATATGTCAGGTCATGTATGCCGCCATCCATCCGCGATGGACGTTCGCCCTTGCCGGATGGTGGTCGTACAGCAGCCGCGTAAGCGGTATGCACGGACAAACGCCCGACGCGCAGGATAGAAAAACCGACGCCCTCGTCGACTTCGCAAAAAACCGGCTGAAAACGCAACCCGACATCGACTGCTTCATCTTCGGCCATCGCCACGTAATGCGCGATACGGCGCTGAACGCCTCTTCGCGCCTGCTCATTGCCGGGGACTGGATGCAATACTTCTCTTATATCGAGTGGGACGGCGAACAGTTGTCGCTGAAGCAGACGGAACACACCGTGTAATCCGGAATTTTCATGTAATTTTGTCAACCGTAAATCAAACAAAGCAACACATGTCTGTAAAAACGTACATCCAAACACATCGCGACCGCTTCATCGAAGAGTGGTTCACGCTCCTGCGTATTCCGTCCGTCAGTTCGCAGCGCGAACACAGCGCGGACATGCGCACATGCGCCGGGCGCTTGAAGGCGCTGCTCGCGGCATCGGGAGCAGACCGTGCGGAAATAATGCCCACCGCAGGCAACCCCATCGTATATGCCGAGCGCATCATCTCGCCCGAAGCCCGGACGGTTCTCGTCTACGGCCACTACGACGTGATGCCCCCCGAACCGTTCGAACTGTGGGAAAGCGACCCCTTCGAGCCGGAAATACGCGACGGCTTCGTCCGGGCGCGCGGTGCGGACGACGACAAGGGGCAATCCATGATTCAGGTCAAGGGATTCGAAACGGCGCTCCGCGAAGACCTCCTCCGCTGCAACGTGAAGTTTATTTTCGAAGGCGAAGAAGAAATCGGTTCGCCGAGCCTCGAAGCCTTTTGCGTCAACCACCGCGAACTGCTCGAAGCCGACGTAATACTCGTGTCCGACACCAGTATGGTAAACGCCGAAACGCCCTCGCTCACCACAGGACTGCGCGGCCTGTCGTACTGCGAAGTCGAACTCACCGGGCCGGGACGCGACCTCCATTCGGGGCATTTCGGCGGCGCGGTGGCCAACCCCGTCAACGTCCTGTGCCGCCTGCTGGCCGACATTACCGACGCCGACGGACGCATCGCCATCCCGCACTTCTACGACGATGTGGAAGAACTCTCTCCCTGCGAAAAGGAAATGCTGGCGCAAGTGCCCTTCGATGAAAAGAAGTACATGCAATCCATCGGCGTGCGCGCCCTCTTCGGCGAAAAAGGATATTCCACGCTCGAACGCAACAGCTGCCGACCCTCGTTCGACATTTGCGGAATATGGGGCGGATACACGGGCGAAGGCGCAAAAACGGTGCTCCCCTCCAAAGCCTTTGCCAAAATATCGTGCCGACTGGTACCGCATCAGGACAGCGAAAAGATTACGCAGATGCTTATGGCGCACCTCAACCGCGTCGCGCCGGAATACGTAAGCATAAAAGTCACCCATCATCACGGCGGACAGGCCTACGTTTGCCCCATCGACATCCCAGCCTACCGGGCGGCCGAAGAAGCCTTCACCGTCGCCTTCGGCAAACGGCCGCTCGCCGTACGGCGCGGAGGAAGTATCCCCATCATCCCGACTTTCGAGAAAATACTCGGCATAAAAAGCATCCTGATGGGCTTCGGACTGGAAAGAAACGCCATCCATTCGCCGAACGAAAGCTTCGGGCTGGATATGTTCTTCCGCGGAATCGAAGCCGTCGCGGAGTTTTACCGTGTATTTCATTAAACCCGGTCTGCGCCTCAACCGCAAAACGCTTTGAGTATCCTGATACAATCCGTCGCACTGCACGGCAAGCCGACCGACATCCTCATCCGGGGAAACCGCATTGCCCGAATCGCCCCACACATCGCGGAGGAAGCCGACACGCGCCTCGACGCGCGCAACATGGCCGTCATTCCGGGACTGATGAATATGCACACCCACGCAGGCATGACCCTGTTTCGCGGATTCGGCGACGACATGCCGCTGATGACGTGGCTCCACGAAAAAATATGGCCGAACGAAGCCAAACTCACGGACGAAGACGTATACTGGGGCACGAAACTCGCATGTGTGGAAATGCTCAAAAGCGGCACCACCACCTTCTTCGACATGTATCACAAACCCGACGCCGCTGCCGCTGCCATCCGGGAAACGGGACTTCGCGCCATCCTCGCCGAAGTCTGCTTCGACCATTTCAAACCCGAACTGACCGAACGCTGCAAAAAAATCATCTCCCAACGCTTCGCCGCCCCGCCGCAATACGGCGAACGCATCGGCGCAAGCATCGGACCGCACGCCATCTACACCGTTTCGGGAGATCTGCTACGCTGGGTGCACGATTTTGCACGGGAGCGCGACTTGCACGTACAACTCCATCTGGCCGAAACCGAAGGCGAAGTACACGACTGCATCCAACGCTTCGGCGCGACGCCCGTGCGATACCTCCACAAACTGGGCGTCCTCTCCCCGCGACTTGTCCTCGCACACGCGCTCCACGTCGACGACGACGAAGTGCGGATGATTGCCGACTCGGGCGCCTGCGTCGTCCACAACCCCGCTTCGAACATGAAGCTGGCTTCGGGATTCCGTTTCAAATACAAAGAAATGCGCACGGCAGGCATCCGCGTCGGACTGGGCACGGACGGATGCGCGTCGTCCAACAACCTCGACATGATCGAAACGATGAAGCTGGCCTCCCTCCTCGGCAAAGCCTGGCGCAACGACCCCGAAGCGCTCCCCTGCGAAGAAATGCTCTACGCCGCAACCGAAGCCGCCGCCGACATCGCCGGACTACACGCCGGACGCATCGCCGAAGGATTCCTTGCCGACCTCTGCCTCATCGACCTCAACATGCCCGCCTTCAAACCCAACTTCAACTTCGTCTCCAACCTCGTCTTTGCCGCCAACGCCGGGTGCGTCCACACGGTGATTTGCGACGGGGAAATACGTATGTCTCACAGAAAAATCCACGGAGAGGATGAAATACTCACGCAGGCAGAACGCCTCGCCTTCCGATTAACCGCACGATGAACAATACCGACGCTTACCGCCAAACGGCCGATTATCTGGCTTCGCGAACGGGCGAACAGCCCCGCACGGCCATCATCCTCGGAAGCGGACTCGGCTCGCTCGCCGAACGCATCGACGCGCAAACGGTCATCCCCTACGGCGAAATCCCGCACTTCGTCCGCTCCACCGCCGACGGACACAAGGGAAACCTCATCTTCGGCTCGCTCGGCGGAAAACAAATCCTCGCCATGCAGGGACGCTTCCACTACTACGAAGGATACTCGATGCAGGAAGTAACCTTCCCCATACGTGTAATGAAATACCTCGGCGTGCAAAACCTGCTCGTCTCCAACGCCGCGGGAGGCATCAACCCCGCCTTCAAAACAGGCGACCTGATGGTTATACGCGACCACATCAACATGATGCCCAACCCGCTGATCGGCGCAAACGACGCGCGCTTCGGCGCACGCTTCCCCGACATGACACGCGCATACGACCGCGAACTCATCCGGCAGGCGGAAACCATCGCCGCCGACAACCGCATCGCGCTCAAACAGGGCGTGTATGTCGGACTCACAGGCCCCTCGTTCGAAACCCCAGCCGAATACGCCTTCTACGCCCGCGCCGGAGCCGACGCCGTCGGAATGAGCACCGTGCCCGAAGTAATCGTTGCCCGACACGCCGGACTGAGGGTCTTCGGCATGTCCGTCATCACAAACGAAGGATACCGGGCCGACGACGATTACCTCAACGACGGCGGCGAAGTAATTGCCGCCGCCAACCGCGCCGCCGACAAAATGACGCTTATCTTCTCCGAACTCATCCGTTCTTCCGCCTCTCTCCCGCCAGCTGAAGCAGACGGCAATAAAATAGAATTGGGCTGAAGCCCGCAAGCAGGGCACGCCTCACGTCATTCCCCACAGCGTACAGTTTAGAAGTGATGAGATATGAGATATGAGTGATGAGTAACGCGCCCACCCCCCACTCATCACTCATCTCTCATCACTCATCTCTCATCTCTCATCTCTCATCTCTCATAGTTCACAGCTTATATTTCATACTTACTACATTTCGGTTAAATTCCCCCCTCCCCCCCCAATCCTTATAAGCATATACTATCTTTGCCCCCGAAGCAACGCAAACAATGCGTTCAAATAAAGTAAACACC
>JAISNP010000059.1 GCA_031276175.1 Tannerella sp. | reverse complement strand
CGTTGCGAAAGCGTCCCGACGGTTCCGGGAAGGAATCGCAGCGTTGCGAAAACGTCCCGACGGTTCCGGGAAGGAATCGCAGCGTTGCGAAAGCGTCCCGACGGTTCCGGGAAGGAATCGCAGCGTTGCGAAAACGTCCCGACGGTTCCGGGAAGGAATCGCAGCGTTGCGAAAACGTCCCGACGGTTCCGGGAAGGAATCGCAGTGTTGCGAAAGCGTCCCGACGGTTCCGGGAAGGAATCCCCAAGCCTGTTCTTCAATTTCGACTTTTTCGGCATGGCTGAATAGTTACAAATAAAGTATTAACTTTGCACATCCATAAATTTTCAGGAACATGAATTATGAATAATATAAATGTATATACAAAAGCGCGTATCCGTTTCGCCGTGCTGTGTTTTTTTCTTGCCCAGGGGCTGTGTTTTTCTTCGTGGGCAAGCCGTATACCGGATATAAAGTTGCTTTTCTCCGTCGGCGACGAACTGTTGTGGGGCATGATTCTGTTCATGATTCCCGCAGGCAAGTTTATCGCCATTCCGCTTGCGGGCTATCTCGTATCCCGGCTCGGCAGCCGCATCATGGTGCAGGCAAGCATACTGGGATATGCGGCGGCGCTGTTCGGCATCGGCGCCGTGTCGAACATTTACGTACTCGGCATCAGTTTGTTTTGTTTCGGTATTTTCTGGAATCTGTGCGACATCTCGCTGAATACGCAGGGCATCGGCATCGAGCGGCTGTTCGGGCGTACGATTATGGCCACATTCCACGGCGGATGGAGCCTGGCGGCCTGTCTCGGCGCGCTGACGGGTTTCCTGATGATACAGGTAAACGTACCTCCCATGTGGCATTTTTCGATTGTGGCGACGGCAATTGTCCTTATCGTGCTTTTCGGGCGGAAATACCTGCAAGACGACGCCACGCAAGCTTCGCCCGCTCCCGAAAAGGCGATGGAGAAGAAAACATCGTCCGTGCTGACGGATTTTGTCCGTCATCCCGAAATGCTGCTGATTCAGCTCGGCATCGTCAGTCTGTTTGCGCTGATTGTCGAAAGCGCCATGTTCGACTGGAGCGGGCTTTATTTCGAAGAAGTAATCCGGGCGCCCAAATCCATGCAGATAGGTTTTCTGGTATTCATGGTGATGATGACGGCGGGACGCTTCATGACCAATTACGCCTACGCCAAACTGGGCAAGCAGCGCGTGTTGCAGCTTGCAGGCCTGCTTATTTTTACGGGATTCGTTTCATCCGGGCTGTTCGGCAGCCTGTTTGCCTCGATGACGATGAAGGTGGTCGGGATTTCGTCGGGATTCATGCTGGTAGGACTGGGTATCTCGTGCATGGTGCCTACGGTATACAGCCTTGTCGGGGCGAAATCCAAAATCCCGGTCGGAATGGCGCTCACCATCCTGTCGAGCATCGGTTTCATCGGATCGCTGATTGCCCCTCCGCTGATCGGCGCCATCTCGAAAACATTCAACATGCAATACGCCTATATCGCAGTCGGATTGCTCGGCCTCTGCATCCTGCTTATGACGACCTTCTGCAAGGTATTCAAGACAACCGGGTCGGATACGAAAAATTAAATGTATATCGGATATGATACCGCAATCGACTGAAAGCCGCAATCTTCATAACCGGCGGTCGCCGACCGCCGGCACGGAAATCGCTCCGGCACGGCTGCCTGAAAGGCAGGACTCGGAGCATGGTTTTGTCCGTGGAAAGGAGTATTTTCCCGTTTTCCTCCCGTAGCCGACAGTTCCGGCGCTTTATACCTTTTCTTTACGCCGCACTCGCGTGAAGATACCGTTGCAGGCACGGAGAAATAATATGAGATTTTTTTTTGTCGATATGTCCATGATTCGAAATATTCCGTGTACATTTGCAAACATTATACACAGTAAACAAATAAGATGAAAAAGACATTTATCACATTCGTGCTGCTGGCAGGAATAGGTTTGCGAATAAGCGCTCAGGAGACCGAATATGCTTATCCGGAAAGTTGTACCAGCATCATGGTCGGAAAGAAGGCATCGGCAGACGGCTCGGTCATCACCAGCCATACGTGCGACGGCAACTATCGCACGTGGATGAACATCGTCCCCGCCGCAAAATACGACCGCGACACGGTAACTGCGATTTACGACGGCTTGATGCACACGGAATACGTCAACGACCGGAGCCGCTGGGTCGTGAAAGGCACAATTCCCCAGGTGCGCGCCACTTACCGGTTTCTAAACACTTCGTACCCCTGTTTCAACGAGAAACAACTCGGCATCGGCGAAACAACCATCACCGGTCGCCGCGAACTGGTCAACCGCAACGGCATGTTCATGATCGAAGAACTGGAACGCCTCGCGCTGGAACGCTGTACGACCGCCCGCGACGCCATCCGCCTGATGGGCGACCTGATTGCCCGGTACGGTTATGCCGACGCAGGCGAATGTCTCACGATTGCCGATACGAAAGAAGTCTGGCACTTCGAAGTCTTCGGCGAAGGGACGGACAGGACAGGCGGCGTATGGGCTGCCGTGCGCATCCCCGACGACCATGTGGGCGTATCGGCCAATATTCCGCGCATTTCCGCGCTCGACTTGAAAGACAAAGACCGTTACATGGCTTCGGACAATGTGTTCGACGTGGCGCGAAAGCTGGGCTACTGGGACGGAAAAACGCCTTTCTGCTTCTGGAAAGCCTACGGAGGAGGAACAAAAGCGTTCAACATCCGCGAATTTTTTATCCTGAACAGCCTTGCTCCGTCGCTCAACCTCTCATACGATGCCGAAGAGTTGCCGTTCAGCGTGAAACCCGAAAAGCCCGTCGGCGTGACCGATGTGATTGCCTTCCTGCGTCAGACTTACGAAGGCACCAAATGGGACATGACGCAAAACCTGAAAGTAAAAAACCGCGCAAGAGGCAGCAGCGACGCAGAAAAAATCGTCAGCCCGTCGGCCAACCCCTGGATGGGCGCAGACATGATTGAGATGCTGAACGCGCTGGATTCCGGCGCCGTTTACCGCTACCGGCTGATAGCCGTGCCGCAATGCTCGTATTCGACCGTCATACAACTGCGCGACCGGTTGCCCGACGACATCGGCGGAATAGTATGGCTCTCGTTCGACAATCCGGGACAAAGCCCGCGCATCCCCATCTTCGGCGGAACAACCGCATTGCCCGACTGCTTCGGCATCTGCGGACAACACCGCTACCGCGAAGACGCCGCCGTATGGCATTTCCGCCGTACCAATAAATTAGCCACCGTAAGATGGGGACTGACACAGGGGAAAATAAACGCCGCCCTCGCCTATTTCGACGAAAAGGGACAGACCGAACTGCCTTTCGTAGAGCACATCTATACGCAACTTCTGGAATCAAAAGGCGAGGACGCCGCAAGAGCCTGCCTGACCGGTTATACGGCCGACTTTGCCGGCGCCACCATACTCCGGTGGAAGGAAATGGGCGATGAGTTCTGGAAAATGTTTGCAAGAGGATTCTAATAATTACATATCAACAATTACTTAATTTATTTTTTTACACAATGAAAACGAAGTTATTTTTAATCACATGCAGTCTCGGAATCATCCTTTCTGCCGGCGCACAGACACGTTTGCCGGAAGAGATTGCATACAAAATCAAGGGAGAAGCATTCTCCAATTCAAAAATCGAAGAAACGTCTCAATGGCTGACCGATTTCCTCGGCCCGCGACTGACCGCTTCCAAAAACGGGCAACGTGCCGAAGCGCTGGTGAAAGACAAACTGGCGGAAATGGGACTGAGTAACGCCCGCCGCGAATTTGCCGTCAAGTTTACCAGAGGCGGATGGGACAACGAAAAGACCTATGTGGCCATGACAAGCCCCTACTATTGCACCTTTACGTCAACCCCGCGAGCTTGGTCGGGCAGCACCAACGGCCAGGTGAAAGCCGACGTAGTCTATTTCGACGTACAAAAAGAAGAAGATCTGGAAAAGTACAGAGGGAAAATCGGAGGAAAAATACTCCTGCTTCCGGGCGATACGAGCTATACGATTCGCTTCGAACCGCTGGCTGCACGACTGACGGAAGAACAGCTCGACGAACTGGCCAAAGACCCGCGCGGAAGCGCCTCCTCCATGCCCTTCCGTATGCGTCCGCCCATGGCGTCGCCCGCCCTGCGCGAAAAGATCAACAAATTCCTGCAGGAAGAAAAACCCGTCGCTACGCTTGTCGGCAGCGGCACGTTCAACGTACCCATGTCGAGCGGCCTCAACTACGTCGCAGGCCGGCCCGAACCGACGCCCGAACTGGCGCTCCCCATCGAAGCGCACGGACGCCTGATACGTCTGGTACGCAGGAATATCCCCGTACAAATGGAACTGGACATCAAAAACACGTTCACGCCCGGCGATACGATTGTGAATAACGTGATTGCCGAAATACCGGGCACCGACCCCAAGCTGAAAGATGAAGTCGTCCTGATAGGCGCGCACCTCGACTCGTGGCACGGCGGCACGGGCGGCGCGGACAACGGCTCCGGCTGCATCGTCATGATGGAAGCCATGCGCATCATCAAAGCGCTCGGCATCGCGCCGCGCCGTACCATTCGCATCGCGCTCTGGGGCGGCGAAGAGCAGGGACTGCACGGCTCCAGAGGCTACGCGCAAAACCTGCTGTATGATATACGAAATAACAAAAAACTCCCCGGATACGACAAATTCGTCCTGTATCTGAATATGGATAACGGCTCGGGACGATTCCGCGGCATATATCTGGAAGAAAACGACATGGCCGTTCCCTTCTTCAAAACATGGATGGAACCGTTCGAATCGCTGGGCTTTACAACCCTGAGCCTGCGCCGCACCGGCTCGACCGACCATGTGTCGTTCAACATCGTAGGGCTGCCCGCCTACCAGTTTATTCAGGACAGGCTTGAATACGGAAGAACGTATCATACGCTGATGGATACTTACGAACGCCTGTCGTTCGACGACCTCCGCATCAATGCCGCCCTCGTAGCATGGTTTGCCCTGAATGCCGCTCAAGACAATGCCCGCATCCCGGTCAAATCCGATGCGATAGACAAATTGCAGCGGAACCTCCCGCCGTATTTCAGAGATTAAGCAGTTCGAACATAATCGAATCACCACGCAACAAAAGCGTGAAGCGTCGTACATAAGCGCTTCACGCTTCTTTTTTGCAGACAAATCTTACGGATGCAATCTCGCCGGAACGGCGCGACATACGCAAAAAAAAATCGGAAGGCCGCCGGCACGAATGTTTCCGTCAGCCATGTCCCGCAGCCGGTCGGCGCCATCCGGTTCCATGTTACCCTTCGCCGTCATACTGTCCGCCGTCGACTCCACCCGATCGTAAAACGCCTTGCGATTGTGCACCGTCCGGTCGTATTTGCCGTATTTCATCATATTTTTTTCCGCAAAATCGTGCGGAATGTGCATTTATTGCATGTTTGGGAACTCCCGAACAGACTTTGGGGATTCCCAAACTTATTAAGGGAACTCCCGAACTCGGTTTGGGGATTCCTAAACTCGTTATGGGAACGCCCGAAGTAACTGTGGGGATTCCCAAACTTTCTATGGGAACCCCCGAACTTGCTATGGGGATTCCCGAACTCTCTGCGGGAACTCCCGAACTTGTTATGGGGACTCCCGAAGTCGTTATGGATTTGCATTTTACCGAATAAATTTAACACGAAGTCGCTCAGAATGCGAAGGAAAGGGGGGAATGTCGGCATTAAGCCTTATATTGTGTATGCGAGCCGGAATTTTGCGGACAGACGGGGCAGTATTAAAGGCGCTCGGATGATGCGGATCGGACGGATTTCCGCAAGGTTCGAAAAAACGTATCAAAGGGAAGGGATGTGTAAGTTTTTTTCTGCAAATAAACCACCGCGCAGCTCAAAAAAATCCCTGCGGGACGCCGGACGGCAATCACTGCGGCACTATCGCAATCGAAAATATGCTGACGCGCATATTCGGTATCGCGCTTAGCGTGCAGAGGCAGGCGACGGATGTTGCGCCGGAGGTAATCACATCATCCACCAGCAGGGTATGCTTGCCCTCGCAGGTACGGGCGTTTTTTACGGCGAATACATCTTCCGTATTCAGATACCTGTCGTAATGCGATTTGCTGGTTTGGGTCGGGGTATAAATCTTCCGGTAGAGCATGTCGTTGCGGACAGGAAGGCGGCGGGCGGCGGCTATGCCTCGCGCAATGTGGTAAGACTGATTGTAACCTCTCTGCCGTTCCTTTTTGGGATGAAGCGGAACGGGTATCAGAAAATCGACATCTCGAAACAGTTTGGCGGCGTCCGGCGCCTGCAAGGCTATTCTGCCCATAAATTCGGCCAAACTTTTATTGTGATGATACTTGAAATCATGTACTATTTTACGGGCGACGCCGTCTTTTTCAAAAATCAGAAACGCCGCCGCTTCCCGCAGATTCGGGAAGCCCGCATAGAGTTTCATCATGGGATTCTCGGCGCGTTCATGATAACGCGCCTGCGGCAAATCGCACAGGCAGGACAGACAGATGTGCGGCGTGGAAGCGGTCAGTCGTCTGCCGCAAACCACGCACAGCGAAGGATAGAACAATTCCGCAAAATCATTCGTAAACGTCCGCAGCATAATCGCCCTTAAATAACGGTTTAAGATTCCCGACAACAAGTTGGCTCTCGAATCCCCGTCCTACGGCAAAACGGTAGAGTTTGCAGAACACATCCCGTTCCGAATTGCCTTTGACGGTGCGTTTCCTGTCTTTCAGCAAATCGGACAGCGACGCTTGATACGCCTCTTCGTCGATCTCGTCGAGGGCGGCGGAAATCAATTCTTCGGGGATTCTTTTTCGTTGCAGTTCATAGCGGATACGGATGCGCCCCCAGCGATTGAACCTGAACTTGTCGTTCGCAAAACTGCGGCTGAAGCGGGATTCATTCACGAAATCTTCTTTCACAAGACGCTCGATGATGCGTTTTTCCATCTCCGGTGCAGCGCCTGCCGCGACGAGTTTTTTACTGACGTCGCTGATGCAGCGTTCGCAGATCGAACAGTACGATGCCGCCGAATGTAGCAGTTTAATTTCGTTCGGTTGTTTCATCTCCTTGCACATATAATTCGTTCCTTGCCGGACAGGTCGCGGACGATTTCGACGTCGCGGTAGCCTTTTTCACGCAACATTTCGACGACGATGTCGCCGCACGCCTCATTGATTTCAAAGAAAAGCCGTCCGTCCGGCCTTAACCTTTCGATACCCGCCGATGCTATCCGCCGGTAAAACAGCAGCGGATCATCGTCCGGCACAAACAGCGCCTCATGCGGTTCAAAAGCCAGCACATTGGCGTGCATCCCGTGCTTTTCACATTCGCGCACATAAGGCGGGTTGGCGACAATCACGTCAAGCGGCGGAAGCGACGACGGCATTTCCCTCAGGATGTCCGCCCGGATAAAACGGACGCCGACGCCGTGGCGCCGCGCATTACGTGCCGCCGTTTCCAGCGCATCGCCGGAGATGTCGAGCGCATACACTTCCGCGTCTTTCAGGTAACGCGCCAGTGCGACGGCGATACAACCGCTGCCCGTGCCGATGTCCAGTATCTTTAAGCCGTTACTCTTTTTTAATGTGCGGACGATGAAATCGACAAGTTCTTCCGTTTCGGGACGTGGAATCAGGACGGACGGATTCACCTCGAAGGTAAGATTGTAAAATTCGGTTTCGCCGAAAACGTATTGCACCGGTTCCGCTTTTTCAAGACGCTGCACGATTGCGCGGATGCGTGCCTTCTCCGTTTGCAGGAATTGCCTATCTTTGTCCGCCAATTGACGGTGAAGCGGCATCAGACACACGTGCTCCACAATCCGGCGGACGAGGCTGTTGACTTCTTCCGCAGAATACAGATTTCCGAGCGTTTTGCGCATGTATGTAACCGTTTCGTTCATAATGTGATTTACAAAGATACGGAAAAAATCGAAACCGATGCGGATAGAAGAAAAATATATGGCGCGATGCCTGGAACTGGCCGGATACGGGCGCTCGTCCGTAGCGCCCAACCCGATGGTCGGTTCCGTCATTGTCTGCCGCGGACGCATTATAGGCGAAGGGTTTCACCGGCGGTACGGCGAAGCACATGCCGAAGTAAATGCCATTGCTTCCGTACGCGACGAAGTTTTATTGCGCGAATCCACCTTGTACGTCAACCTCGAACCCTGCTCACATTTCGGAAAAACGCCTCCATGCACACAACTGATCATTCGCAAGCATATTCCGCGTGTGGTGATAGGCTGTGCGGATCCTTACCCCGAAGTGTCGGGACGCGGCGTAAAGATGTTGCGGGACGCAGGCGTCGAAGTCGTAACGGATGTAATGAAATCCGAAGCGCTGGCGCTGAATTGTGCGTTTATAACCGCCCATTCTCAAAAACGGCCTTACATTATATTAAAGTGGGCCGAAAGCATGGACGGATACCTTGACCGCGTCCGTACGAGCGTGGCGCAAGCGCCTGTACAGTTGTCTACTGCCGCCTCGCGACGTCTTGTGCACAAACTGCGCTCGGAGATCTCGGCCATTCTGGTCGGGACGAATACGGTCAGGCTTGACAATCCTTCACTGACGGTGCGTCACTGGGTAGGCGCCTCTCCCGTGCGTGTTTTCATAGACCGTTGCCTGTCCGTTCCCGCGTCGTATCATGTGTTGGACGAAAGCGTCCCGACATTGGTTTTTACCGAAAAAAAACATGCGAACAGCGGAAAGACGGAATATATCCGCATAGATTTCGGCGACGATATGATTCCGCAAATCTTGCACGAACTCTACGAACGCCGGCTGTATTCGCTGCTGGTCGAAGGCGGGGCATGTCTCCACCGGAGTTTCCTGAATGAGGGAATGTGGGACGAACTGCAAATCGAAACAGTCCCCGTCTATCTCGGAAACGGCATAAAATCGGCCGACATACGATTAAAAGAAGAATGTAAGATAAAAAAGCGTCTCCGTATACATTCGCCGAGTGCGGATAAACTCAGCGAAACCATAATCACCGTATATTCACACAGACGTTTATGAAAGAGAACACATGATGAATCTAAAATTTTATAAATAATGAGGCGTTTTGCGGCGTATCGCGAAAATTGTTTCTACTTTTGTGCACTTGTAATAAAACAAACAGTGTGAATGAAAAAGAATAAGATACCTTTATGGTTGTTCGGAGGCTTGCTCTTCATCTTGTCGTCATGTCTTGGAAATGACGAAATCGGGTTGAATGACCGGAATCTGTCCAATTGCCAGATAGCCACTTTTTCCTTGTCGTGCGATTCCATATCCGGTTTGTCGACAACGAAGTTCACCATCGATCAGGTAAACGGGTTAATATTCAACAAAGATTCGTTGCCTTATGGTACAAACGTAAATTTCAAGGTGATATGCACGCTCACATATGCCGCCGGAAGCATAACTTCCGTAGAAGTTCATCAGAAGGCGATCGACAAAAAAGAATACTGGAACGCAAGCGACTCGCTGGACTTCTCCGACGAAGTGATTTTTTACATCATCTCATATAACGGAAAGGAAAGCAAGAGTTATACGGCCAAACTCAACGTGCATCAGCAGAATCCCGGCCTCATGGAATGGTCGCGCGACGAAAATCCCCTGCCTGCGAGCCGGGCGACCGACAGGAAAGTCATCCTGCACGGCGACAGCTATCTGATGTACGTGAAAAACGCCGACGGTTACGAACTGTACCGGTCGCGCGTGTCGGATGCAAACAACTGGACAAAACAGCCGTTGACGGGACTTTCGGACAACAAGACATTCACGCTTTCGCAGATAACCGAATACGAAGACAATTTATACCTTCCCTCGTCGGACGGAGCGTTATACTGTTCTGCCGAAGGACAGGATTGGACGAGGGTGGAAAATACGCCGGAAATCGTAGCCTTGCCTGGTACGGTTTGTGTCGCACCGGAATTGAAGCGTCCGTCGGCGTTGTCGGCTGTTATCAGAGATGGCGATGCGTGGCTGTTTGCGGCAATGAACATATCCGGACAATGGCAGAAGGGAAAGGAAGTACCTGAAGGATTCCCCATAACCGGGTTTGCTTCAAATTCCTACACCCAAATGTATTACAGCCATTTGGTCATCGTTGCGGGCAAAGACCGGAACGGTGGGCTGAGCAACAAAAGTTGGGATACGATGGATGGGCTTGCATGGATTTGCCTGACCGGTAGCGGGAAAAACTATTTTACCCAAAGAGAGGGCCTCATGCTGGCGGATTATGACGACAAATTTTATCTGACAGGCGGCATCGATGCCTCGAATCAGGGATTGAAAGATATTTACACATCGGCAGACAAAGGCGTAACATGGGCTTTGGCCGATTCGCTGACCTTTTTACCCGAAACGTATCAAGGCAGAGGTTTCGCTTCCATGCTGGTGGATAAAGATAATTTTGTACTTCTTTTCGGCGGAAAAGAACGTAATGAAGCAAATATGTCGGACGAACTGTGGCGCGGCCGTATCAATCGTTTAGGGTATAAAGACTGAAGCGAGGATATAATTTTGTACGCTTTTCCGCGTTAGGAAAAAGGTGTGACATTAAAAATGAACAATATGTCTTCGGCTTTTTTTCAGCGATGGTTCGTAATTTGTTTTCTTAACATGCTGTTTTCTCTGGTTCACGGACAGGAATATTTGTACGAAATAGGGGGAATGGGCGGTGGTGCATTTTATATGGGAGACGCGAATAAAACGGCATTGTTCAAGAATTTAAATCCCTCGGCAGGTATTGTTTTCCGTTACAATGCCAATTTCAGGATAGCCTTCAGGGGCAGTCTGGCATGGGCTACGGTATCCGGTTCTACCGACGGTTCGGGAAATGTGTTTCCGAACGATGCCAAGGCTTCGTTCAGCCGTAGCTTGTTTGAATTGGGCGGACAGTTTGAATACAACTTCTTCCCGTACAGTGACAAATTTGCGTACCTGAACACCAAACGCTTGTCGCCCTATTTGCTTGTCGGACTCGGCGTAACCGCAGTTCCCGGAAGCGAAACTTTTGCCGGTGTGAATCTTCCGCTGGGTGCAGGCGTAAAGTATAAGTTGAAAAACCGCCTGAACATAGGGTGCGAATTTTCGGTACGCAAATTGTTTGGCGACGGTTTGGATGTGACGAACGGAAGTAACAAACTGCTGGACAATCCTTACGGAATCAGTAGCAGTATGATGAAAAATAAAGACTGGTACTCGTTATTGCTGATTTCGGTAACGTGGGATTTCGGTCCGCGCAACCGACAGTGTAACAGCGCAGAATGAATATTGTTTTTGGACATTTTATGTCGTTGATAGAAAAAATAGATAAACAACGGTTGCCTCAGCATGTGGCAATCATCATGGATGGAAACGGACGCTGGGCTAAAACGCGCGGTTACGACCGCAATACAGGTCACCGCGAAGGCGTCGTATCCGTACGCAAAGTGGTCGAAGCTGCAACTGCTATCGGATTGAAGTATCTCACCGTCTACACGTTTTCAATGGAAAACTGGAATCGCCCCGATACGGAAATACAGGCTTTGATGAGTTTGTTGGTTTCCGCCATCCATCGCGAAACGCCCGATCTGATGAAAAACAATATTCGCTTGCGTGTCATCGGCGATTTATCACGCCTGCAAGACGACGTGCTGCAGACATTGACGGATTGTATCAGCCAAACGTCCGCAAATACGGGCACCACGCTGGTGCTGGCATTAAGCTATTCTTCGCGATGGGAACTGATACATGCCGCCGGACAATTTGCAGCAGACGTGGTCGACAAGAAAACAGATCCGAACGAGATTACGGAAGAACGTTTTTCGCAATACTTGTCGACCCGCGGATTACCCGACCCCGATTTGCTGATACGTACCGGCGGAGAAAAGCGCATCAGTAACTTCTTGTTGTGGCAACTTTCGTACGCCGAACTTTACTTTACGGATACATTTTGGCCTGATTTCAGGGAAAACGAATTATATGAAGCAATCTTGTGTTACCAGCAGCGCGAACGCCGCTTCGGTAAGACGAGTGAACAGTTAAATTGATAGACAATAATATGATGTATAAACGAATACGCTTGTTGATCGCATTAGTGGGAGTGACCGTCTGGAACGGATATGCACAAATAAACGACTCGATTCCGAAACAGAACGTCATTCCTCCCGAAGAAGTGCCAGAAATTTCTTATTCCCTGTCTCCCAAACGATACGTTATCGACAGTATTTACGTGACGGGCGTAAAAAATTACGCGGATTACGTATTGATCGGATTCTCCGGGCTTGCTGTCGGCGATGAGATTACCGTCCCCGGCGACGAAATTACCGAAGCAGTCAAACGCTTCTGGCGACAGGGACTGTTTTCCGACGTCAAAATCCGGGCAACACGTGTTTTCGACAACAATAAAAAAATCTGGCTCGAAATACAGTTGAAGCAGCGCCCCCGCATTTCTGAAATACGCTATAACGGCGTGAAAAAAAGCGAACGCGAAGACCTCGAAGCAAAACTCGGCCTGCGAAAGGGGCATACCATTACGCCGAACGTGGAAGATCGCGCCAAGACATTAATAAAAAGACATTTCGATGCCAAAGGTTTCAAAAATGTCGATGTCGAGATTGTTCAGAAAGACGACCTCGCCCATGAAGGCGAAATCATTGTCGACATCAACATCGATAAAAACCAGAAGACCAAAATACAGGAAATCGTCATCGAAGGCAATACGCAGGTATCCGATTTTATACTGAAACAGGCTATGAAAAAAACGAACGAAAAGTTCGACCTCTCCAAAAGATTAAAAACAAGCGTACTGGAACTATTCAGCACAAAGAAGTTTACCAGCGAAGAATATGAAAACGACAAGAAAAACCTGATCGACAAATACAACGAATTTGGTTACCGCGATGCCGTCATCGTCTCGGACTCGGTATACAACATCAACGACAAATACGTCAATATCCATCTGAAAATAGAAGAAGGACAAAAGTATTACATCAAAAACATTCTGTTTGTCGGCAATACCAAATATCCGTCCGAACAGTTGGAAACCCTGCTGAACATGAAGCAGGGCGAAATCTATAACCAGAAGAAATTGATGGAACGATTGGTTTCGGACGAAGATGCCGTTTCGAACGTATATTATAACAACGGCTACCTGTTCTTCGGCGCCGATCCCGTCGAAGTAGACGTGCAAAACGATTCCATCTCACTGGAAATACGCATACAGGAAGGGCCGCAGGCAACTATTAATAAAATTGTGGTTAACGGGAACGACCGTCTGTATGAAGACATTGTCCGCCGTGAACTGCGTACCAAGCCCGGACAGTTGTTCAGCCGCGAAGACCTTATGCGGTCGGCGCGCGAACTGGCGCAAATGGGACATTTCGATCCCGAAAACATGAATCCCGAACCTGTCCCCGACATCGAAAACGGCACGGTCGATATTCGATACAACCTCGTTTCCAAGGCAAACGACCAAGTTGAACTCTCTGCCGGATGGGGGCCGACAGGCATTATCGGTAAGATAAACTTGAAATTTACGAACTTCTCCATGAGTAACCTCTTCAGTCGGGGCGGGGCATACAAAGGCATACTGCCGCAGGGCGAAGGACAAACTTTCACCATCAGCGGACAGACGAGCGGCAAATACTACCAGTCGTACAGCCTTTCGTTTCTTGACCCGTGGTTTGGAGGCAAACGACCCAACACCTTTTCCACAAGCATCTACTACGCCAAAATGACCGGAATCAACGCCAGTTTTTATAACAGCCAACAGTCGAGTTATTATATGAACAGTTATTACGGAATGGGAGGGTATAACGGCGGGTATCCCGGCGGATATTACGGCGACAATTCGCTGTACGAAAACGCCTACGACCCAAGCAAACACATGGTGATGATAGGCGCTTCGGCAGGCTACGGCAAACGCCTTGAGTGGCCGGACGACTATTTCTATTTCATGGCGACGCTGAACTATCAGTTATACAAAATGAAGAACTGGTACGAATACTTTATCGTCAGCGACGGCCTTTGCAATAAAATCAGCCTCGACCTGTCGCTGCAACGCAGTTCGATAGACAATCCCCTGTATACACGCTACGGCTCGCAGTTCACGGCGTCGCTGTCGGTTACGCCGCCTTATTCTCTGTTCGACGGCAAAGATTACGCCGCCATCACCAATGCGGGCGAAAAGCACAAATGGATTGAGTATCACAAATGGAAATTCCAGGGCAAAGCGTTCTTCCCGCTTGCCCCGCTGCCGGTTAACAACGGCCCGAAACGTACGCCGGTGCTGATGTCGCGCGTAGAATACGGATTCCTCGGATATTACAACAAAAACAAGATTTCCCCGTTCGAGGCTTTCCAGATGGGCGGAGACATGATGAGCGGATATTCGAGCTATTACGCATCCGATATGGTAGGCCTGCGCGGATACGAAAACCTCTCGCTGGCAGGCGAAGGCGGGAACCAGCATGTGCCCTACGGATATGCCTATTCGCGCATATCAATGGAACTGCGCTATCCGTTTATCCTTGAACCGACTTCGACGATATACGGACTGGTCTTTGCCGAAGCGGGAAATGCCTGGGGTTCCATACGCGACTTCCATCCCTTCGACCTGAAGCGTTCGGCGGGAGCGGGCGTACGCATCTTCCTCCCCATGATCGGCTTGATGGGAATCGACTGGGCTTACGGTTTCGACACGCCGTTCGGCAGAACCGATAAGGGCGGAAGTCATTTCCACTTTATTTTAGGACAAGAATTTTAATGTTGATTTAACGCATTTTCTTGCACACAAATAAAACTCTCTTGTATTTTTGCAGTCAAAAGAAACGTAACTATAAAATTTAGATGATTATGAAACGGAAAAGTGTTTTATTAATTGGAATGATGTTGAGTATATCCGTGGCAACGATGGCGCAGAAGTTTGCCCTTATTGACATGGAATACATTTTGAAAAACATCCCGGCATACGAAATGACCAACGAACAGTTGTCGCAAATGTCGAAGAAATGGCAGGGCGAAGTGGAAGCTCTCCAGCAGGAAGCGCAGAACATGTACAAAAGCTATCAAAGCGAGCTGGTATTCCTCTCGGCGGAAATGAAAACCAAACGCGAAGAAGATATCGTAAAGAAAGAACAGGAAGCGCAGGAACTGAAACGGAAGTATTTCGGAGCCGAAGGCGAATTGCATCAAAAACGTGCCGCCCTGATGAAACCCATACAGGACGAAATCTACGAGGCGGCAAAAGAGATTTCCGAAGAAAAGGGCTATCAGGCAATCGTTGACCGGGCTTCGGCCATGAGCATCATTTTTGCATCTCCCAAGATTGACATCAGCAATGAAATACTGATAAAATTAGGTTACTCGAAATAATTGTGTACATTTGCACGCTGATTTGAAATATCAATTAAAACAATAAACGACCGAAAAATGAAAAAACTTTTAGTTTCAATCTTTATGCTCCTTCCGTTCGCTCTATTTGCTCAGGAAGTTAAAATTGCCGTTGTGAATACAAACGAGATTATCGTCCTGATGCCCGAAGTGGCGGAAATGGAGAAACAGATAGCCGACTTGAATGCACAGTATCAGAAAGAATTTCAGGTGATGGAAGACGAATATACGAAAAAGTATTCCGAATACATCGCACAGCAGGACTCACTGACCGAAAACATCAAGCTGAGAAGGCAGCAGGACATCCAGGGTTTGCAGACACGCATCCAGAACTACGTCCCCGTAGCCCAGCAGGAAATAGAAAAAAGGCAGGAAGCGCTTCTGGCTCCCATTCAGGAAAAATTGCAGAACGCCATTAAAGCCGTCGGCGAAGAAAGAGGATATACATATATCTTTAACCCCCAGGCCTTGCTTTACAGGAGCGACAACGCCATAGACGCCACTCCGTTTGTAAAAGAAAAGTTAGGCATTAAATAAAAAGAATGAGCCGGAGACGGCTGCGTGAACATAATGTGGGGATGTGGAAAATTCACATTCCCACATTTTCGTATCCGCCCGTCCGTACATTCCCTTCCCATGCACTCCCCTATCGGCATTTTTGACTCCGGATACGGCGGTCTGACCATCTTTGAAAAGATACGCGAACAATTGCCCGGATACGACTATCTTTATCTGGGCGATAACGCACGCGCGCCTTACGGTACGCGCTCCTTCGAAACGGTGTACGGATTTACGCGCGAAGCCGTCTTCTATCTCTTCGACAGAGGATGCCCTCTGGTGATTCTGGCATGTAATACGGCCTCAGCCAAAGCCCTTCGCAACATACAGCAGTACGACCTGCCGCGAACCGACCCTTCGCGGCGCGTGCTGGGCGTCATACGACCGACGGTAGAAATGGTTGACCGACTGAGCTATTCCAAACATGTCGGTATCCTGGGTACGACGGGAACCGTCGCCTCCCGGTCGTACACGCTTGAGATAGCCAAATTGTTTCCCCACATCACCGTCCGCAGCGAAGCCTGCCCGATGTGGGTGCCGCTGGTCGAAAACGGGGAATACGCCTCTCCCGGCGCCGATTATTTTGTAGAAAAACACATCAGCCGCCTGCTGGAACAGGATGAACGGATAGACGTCGTCATTCTGGGATGCACGCACTATCCGCTGCTGATAGACAAGATACGCCGCTTCCTGCCCGAAAGCATCACCGTCTTCCCGCAAGGCGCGCAAGTGGCGGCAAGCCTGAAAGACTACCTGCGCCGCCATCCCGATATGGACAGGCGGCTGACAAAACACGGCCGCAGCCGTTTCCTGACGACGGAAACCGTCCGTAACTTTGCCGATACAGCCTCCGTCTTCCTGAACAGGGCCGTCGAGGCGGAACAGGTTGTAATCGGCTGACACTTACTGAGCCGATGCAAAGTAAATATTTCAATTTAAAAAGTAAGAATCTTACTTTAAGAAGTAAAGATTTCAGTTTAAGAAGGAGTATTCCTATTTTAAGAAGTAAATATTTCGGTTTAAGAAGGAGTATTCTTATTTTAAGAAGTAATGATTTCAGTTTAAGAAAGAGTATTCTTACTTTAAGAAGTAAATATTTCAGTTTAGGAAGGAGTGTTTTTATTTTAAGAAGTAAATATTTCAGCTTAAGAAGGAGTATTCTTGCTTTAAGAAGTAAAAATTTCGGCTTGAGAAGCAGATATTTTAACAATTTAGCGCGATTTGGTTAAAATTTCGTTACGACAGTGCGGATACGAAAAAGAGAGGCGCATCTCATGATACGCCTCTCCGGATGTAACTGTAAATAATTAGTTATCGAATAAACAGCAATTCCCTGTATTTGGGCAAAGTCCACATCTCGTCGTCCACAATGAGTTCGAGCTTGTCGGTGTGATAGCGGATTACGTCGAAATACGGCAGTACTTTGTCGTGATAAGCCAGCGCTTTCTCGTAAGCGTCTTCAATGCGGTTGGCCACGCGGCGGGCGTCGATCATGTCGTCTACATTTTTCTTGATTGTGGCCACGTGCGCAGCAATTTCTTCTACCAGCGAGGCGTCGAGCGCGGAGAGTTCGGCGGCTTTGCTTTCGGGATAAATCGTTTTTATCTTCAGTACGTTGTCGAGCAAGAGCGACTGGTAGCGCGTGGCAATGGGGATGATGTGGTTGACGACGAGGTCTCCGAGTACGCGGGCTTCGATTTGGATTTTTTTCGTATATATTTCCCATTTTACTTCGTTGCGCGCTTCGAGTTCTTTCTTGCTCATTACGCCGTTGAAAAGGGCGACGCTTTCCGGACTCGTGTAGGCGTTGTAGATTTTCGGCACGCAGGTTTCGCAGTCCAGGTTGCGCGCTTTTGCGTCTTTTTTCCACTCGTCGCTGTAATTGTTGCCGTCGAAACGGATGGGTTTCGATTCCTTGATGTATTCTTTAATCACTTCAAAAAACGCTTTTCCCATCGGCAATCCTTTTGCAATTTTGCCGTCGACGGTGTTTTTAAATTCTTCCAGTTGTGCGGCCACGGCGGTGTTGAGGGCGGTCATGCCGGACGAGCAGTTGGCGGAGGATCCTACGGCGCGGAACTCGAAGCGGTTACCGGTGAAGGCAAAGGGCGACGTGCGGTTGCGGTCGGTGTTGTCGAGCAGTACTTCGGGGATATGTGAAATGCCGATGCTGATGATTTTCTTGTCTTCTACCACGATTGCTTTTTCGGACGTGCTGTTTTCCAGTTCGTCGAGGATGCCTGAAATCTGCGTTCCGAGGAATACGGAGATGATTGCGGGCGGGGCTTCGTTTGCGCCCAGCCGGTGCGCGTTCTGGGCAGTCATGATGGAGGCTTTCAGCAGGGCGTTGTTTTTGTAGACGGCCATGAGGATGTTAACCAGGAAGGTGATGAATTGCAGGTTTTCTTCGGGCGTCTTTCCGGGTGTGAGCAGGCCTATGCCTGTGTCTGTGCCGAGCGACCAGTTGTTGTGTTTTCCCGAGCCGTTGATGCCTGCAAAGGGTTTTTCGTGCAGGAGGAGGCGGAAACCGTGGCGGCGGGCTACTTTTTTCATGATGGACATGATGAGCAGGTTTTGGTCGACGGCCAGGTTGGTTTCGTTGAAAATGGGCGCCAGTTCGAACTGGTTGGGGGCAACTTCGTTGTGGCGCGTTTTCAGGGGGATGCCGTACTTGTATCCTTCAAATTCCAGGTCTTTCATGTAGGCTGTTACGCGCGTCGGGATAGCGCCGAAATAATGGTCTTCCAGCTGCTGGTTTTTGGCCGATTCGTGTCCGAGCAGTGTACGTCCGGTCAATACCAGGTCGGGGCGCGTGGCGTACAGGCCTTCGTCGATCAGGAAATATTCCTGCTCCCATCCCAGATAGGAATATACCTTCCGGACATTGGGGTCGAAGTAGCGGCATACGGCGGTGGCTGCCTTGTCGACCCTGTTCAGGGCTTTCAGGAGCGGCGCTTTCAAGTCGAGCGCTTCGCCGGTGTAGGAGATGAAGATGGTAGGGATGCAGAGCGTATCGTCCATCACAAAGGCGGGCGACGAGGGGTCCCAGGCCGTATATCCGCGCGCTTCGAAGGTGCTGCGGATGCCGCCGCTGGGGAAACTTGAGGCGTCCGGTTCCTGTTGTGCAAGGAGTTTGCCCGAAAACTCTTCGACGATGCTTTCGCCCGGGGCGCCGGCGTAGTCGATGAATGAGTCGTGCTTTTGCGCTGTTCCGTCCGTCAGTGGCTGGAACCAGTGCGTGTAGTGGGTTGCACCCAGTTCCATTGCCCACATTTTCATTCCGGCGGCCACGTCGTCGGCCACGTTCCTGCTCAGCGTCTCGCCTTTTTCAATGGCGTTCCTGATGGCCTTCATCGTGTCTTTCGACAGATATTTGGCCATGGTTGTGTTTGAAAACACATACTTTCCGTAAAAATCGGAAACAAATTTTGAAGGCGCAGTTACCTTCGTTGCTTTTTTCTTGAAAGCTTCTTCTACTGCTTTAAAACGTAATGTACTCATGTTACAATAAATTAAAGTGTTATTTTAAAATAATCCCGTTTTGTCTGCAACTTGCCGCCATCTCTTCAGGCCACAGCGAGGCTTGCACTTCGCCGATGTGGGCGCACCGCAGGAAAAACATGCACAGTCGCGACTGCCCGATGCCTCCGCCTACGGAGAGCGGGAGTTCGTCGTTCAGCAAGGCTTTGTGGAATGTGAGCGAGCGCCGTTCCATGCAGTGTTCCGATTCCAGTTGGCGCAACAGCGCCGTTTTGTCTACGCGGATACCCATTGATGACATTTCGAGCGAATTGTCGAGCGTCGGGTTCCAGAATATGATATCTCCGTTCAGTCCATAGTGTCCGTTGCCTGTCGGCACAGACCAGTCGTCGTAATCCGGCGCACGTCCGTCATGCTTATGTCCGTCGGCAAGCTTCATTCCGATGCCGACGACGAAAATCGCGCCGTATTCGCGGGCGGCCTCGCGTTCCCTTTCCCTCGGGGAAAGGTTCGGATACGCGGCCTGTAAATCTTCGGAGTGGATGAAGGTGATCTTTTCCGGCAAAAGCGGTTCGAGCGGCGGAATGGATGCACAAGTCTGTTTCTCGATGGACTTCGCCACGTCGTAAATTTTTTCCACAATGCTTTTCAGGAAATCAAGATTCCGGTCTTCTTCGCGGACGGTTCTTTCCCAATCCCACTGGTCGACGTAGAGCGAATGTATATTGTCCAGTTCCTCGTCGGCGCGGATGGCGTTCATGTCCGTATAGATGCCTTTACCGGGCGGAATCCGGTACTGTGCGAGTTTCAGGCGTTTCCATTTTGCCAGCGAATGAACGACTTCGGCCTCGCGTCCGCCCATGTCTTTTACGGGGAAGGATACCGCACGCTCCGTGCCGTTCAAATCGTCGTTGATTCCCGTCCCGGACAGGACGAACAGGGGCGCCGTGATACGCCGCAGATTCAATGATTCGGCCAATTCGTCCTGAAACGACAGTTTGAGTTTTCGTATTGCCTCTTCCCTTTCTTCGGAAGGCAGGGTCGGCCGGTAATTTTCCGGGATATAAACTTTCATTTCAAAGTTAATTATAGGCCGTTTCGCCATGTTCGTAAATATCCAGCCCCTCTTCTTCTATGCGTTTGGAGACGCGGATGCCGAACGTCACGTCAAGGCCTTTGAAGATAATGAAGCCCATGACGACAGCCCACAACCCGATTACGCCCGCGCCGAACAGTTGCGCGAACAGCAACGCCGTGCCGCCGCCGTAGAACAGGCCGCCATCGGTTGCCAGCAGACCGGTCAATATCGTGCCGACTACTCCGCAGGCGCCGTGTACGGAAAATGCGCCTACCGGATCGTCAATCTTGAATACCTTGTCGATCAACTCGACGGAGAATATCATCACGATGCCGCAAACGGCGCCGATAAGGATTGCCCCTTCGGGCGATACGGCGTCGCAACCGGCCGTGACGCCGACCAATCCCGCCAGTACGCCGTTAAGCGTAAGCGAGAGCGACGGTTTTTTATACTTTATCCATGCCGTGATCAGCGAAGAGAAACCGCCTGCACATGCGGCCAGGTTCGTCGTCAGGAACACGTGCGAAATCACCGTACGGTTGCCTTCGCCCGAAGCCGCCAGCTGCGAGCCGGGATTGAAACCGAACCATCCGAACCATAGGATGAATACGCCCAGCGCGGCGACGGTGAGGTTATGTCCCGGAATGGCTTTCGATTTCCCGTCTTTCCCGTACTTCCCGATACGCGGGCCAAGGACGGCGGCGCCTACGAGAGAAATCCATCCGCCTACGGAGTGGACGATTGTCGAACCGGCAAAGTCGTGGAATCTGGCGCCGATATGCGTATCAAGCCATCCGCCTTCGGCCATCAGCCATCCGCCGCCCCACGTCCAGTGTCCGGAAACGGGATAGATGAGCACACTGATAAGAACAGTGTAGACCAAATACATGTGAAACTTGGTACGTTCGGCCATGGCGCCGGATACGATAGTTGCCGCCGTGGCGCAGAATACGGTCTGGAAAATCAGGAATCCTTCGACAGGCATTTTGTGATTGAAAAACGAAAGATCGCCGAAGTTCGGCATACCGAAAAATCCGGCGCCGTCCGAACCGAACATGATGCCGAAGCCGACAAAGAAAAACAGCAACGCCCCCAGCATGAAATCGAGGAAGTTTTTCATCAGGATGTTGGCGGTGTTTTTGGTACGGGTAAAACCGGCTTCCACAAGGGCGAATCCCGGTTGCATGAAAAACACCAGCATAGCCGCAAGCAATACCCATACGGTATCGAGCGATATGGCATTGCTTTCGACCGTTGCGCTCAAGTCTGCAACCGCATCCTGTGCAAAAACTCCCGATGTAAAAAGCGCAGTCAATGCGATTCCCGCCGTGCAGCGACGGACGGTACGATGTAATAATTTTCTGTTCACAGCGATATATTTAATTTGTTAGACCCATATCCGTGTTTCAAATTACTTTTCCAGTTCCGCGTTATACAGTGCAATATCACCGCGCTCACCCGTGCGGATACGAATCGAATCTTCGATCGGGATAATAAAAATACGCCCGTCGCCTATTTCGCCCGTTTTTGCGGCTTCCAGAATGGCCTTTACGGTCTTTTCCACATTCTTGTCGCGCACGATAATTGATACCAGCGTCCGTTCGATAAAACTCGTGTCATACACCACGCCACGATATATACGTCCCTGACGCGCTTTTCCTACGCCTCTTACGTCGTAGTAAGAAAACCATTCGATGTCTGCCGCAAGAAGGGCATCTTTCACTTCTTCGAATTTGGTTTTGCGAATAATCGCTTCAATTTTCTTCATATCTGTTTGCTTTAAATTATGCGCGGATTACAAGCCGGTTCTTTTTCATTCCTCGTTCCAAGCGTCCGGCGGCGTTCATTTCAACCACCGGCATATCCGGTCTATCGCTTCGATACTGTTTTCGCGCGTGCCGAAAGCAGTCAGCCGGATATAGCCTTCGCCCGACGGCCCGAAACCGACTCCGGGCGTCCCGACTACGTATGCGCCGTGAAGCATCTGCTCGAAGAATTGCCATGACGAAACGCCGGCAGGCGTTTTAATCCACAGGTAAGGCGCATTCTCGCCGCCGTAGACTTTAAGCCCTGCCGATTCCAGTCCTTTGCGCATGATTTCGGCATTACCCATGTAATATTGTATCGTTTCTTTCACTTGCGCAGCGCCTTCGGGACTGTATACGGCTTCTGCGCCGCGTTGCGTGATGTAGCTTGCGCCGTTGAACTTCGTACACTGGCGACGGTTCCACAGCGGATTGAAAGCTGTCGCTTTGCCTTCGGGGGTATATCCGTGCAGCGCTTTCGGAATCACCGTATAGCCGCATCTTATGCCGGTAAAGCCCGCCGTCTTCGAGAAACTGCGAAATTCGATGGCCGTTTGCTTTGCGCCTTCTATTTCGTAGATGGAATGTGGCAGTTCGGGATCCTGTATATACGCCTCGTATGCCGCGTCGTAAAGAATCAGCGCCTTGTGGGCAAGCGCATAGTCTACCCATTTCTGCAACGCGGCCTTTGTGATCGACGCGCCCGTCGGGTTGTTCGGGTAGCAAAGGTAGAGGACGTCTATCCGTTCGGAGGGCGCTTCGGGAACAAAGCCGTTGGCTTCCGTGCAGGGGATATATACGATATTGCTCCATTTACCGTCGAGCAACTCGCCGGCGCGTCCGCCCATCACGTTCGAATCGACATAGACGGGATAGACGGGGTCGGTCAGTCCCACGCGATTGTCGCGCCGGAGAATGTCGCCGATATTCCCCGTATCGCTTTTTGCGCCGTCGCTTACAAACACTTCGTCCGTATCCAGCGATATGCCGCGGGATGCGTAATCGTTCCTGATGATTGCTTCTATGAGGAACGGATAACCCTGTTCGGGGCCGTAGCCCCGGAAAGTAGAGGCGTCGCCCATTTCGTCTACTGCCTTGTGCATAGCTTCGCGTACAGCCTGCGGCAACGGGCGGGTCACATCGCCGATGCCAAGGCTGATCACTTTGGCGTCGGGATGCGACGTTTTGAATGTATTGATTTTTTTTGCGATGTCCGAGAACAAATAGTTGCCCGGCAATTTCAAAAACAGTTCGTTTACTAAAGCCATTTTCTTTCTTTGTTGTTTTATCTGTTTATTCCGTGATGTCGATTATTCCTTCGTATACCATGACGGCGCCGCCTGTCATCCGTATCGTGCCTGTACGCTCGTCCCATTCGATTGTCAGCGCGCCGCCGTCTGCCCGGACGATTACTTTTCGTTCCGTCTTCGCGGCATTTACGGCTGCGGCAAGTGTGGCGCACGCTCCGGTGCCGCAGGCTTGCGTAATGCCCGATCCTCTTTCCCATACGCGCATACGAATTTCGCCGCCGTGGAGTACCTGCGCAAATTCCACATTTGTGCGGTCGGGAAAAAGAGGGTGACGTTCTATCGACGGGCCGACGGCGGAGAGGTCGACCGATTCCGCATCTTCCGTGAAGATGACGAAATGCGGATTGCCCATCGACACGATCGTGCCGGTATATTTCTTTCCGCCGGCTTCGATTTCCGCCGGCTGTTTTTCGAGCGAGGGTTTTCCCATGTCTACGGTGACTTCTTCTACTTTGCCGTTTTTTACCGACAGGTGGAGTTCTTTAATCCCCGACAAGGTTTCGAGCGTCACGCGGGTTTCCGTCGTAAGGCCTTGCTCGTACACGTATTTCCCGATACACCGCGAGGCATTTCCGCACATCTTCGCTTCCGAGCCGTCCGCGTTGAATATGCGCATCCCGAAATCGGCAACCTTCGATTCGTCTATCAAAACCAGTCCGTCGGAGCCTATCCCGGTGTGGGGGGCGCTCCATTTCACGGCAAATTCGTCCGGGCGTGAAACCGGGTATATTACATTATTAATGTATATATAGTCATTTCCTGCCCCGTGCATCTTGTGGAAGCGTATTTTTCGTGTCATCTTTTCGTCTTTTCTTTTTGTCTTATTTCGCTGCAAATGTATATCTTTTTGTAAATACAACAATACAAAAACCGGATAAAATGATGAGGTGTTGAAAAAAACATTTTCCGCCGATAATACGGCAACGCTCACCGGGCGCCGAAAGACTTGACGAGGAAGGAAGGATTCAGCTGCAAACAGACGCCATAGGAATAGCATATTTTCGACGGCACGCCGTAAATCCCCGCCGCAGGGTCGTTTATGAGGCACGACGGCCTGAAATAGAAATCAAAATCAACACCCAGCGCATAACCCGGCGCAAATGTACGGGTATACTCCCCGCCGAACGAATACATCCGGGGACGTATGAAATACGCATCGGGAACAGACGTCGACAGCGCGCCGAACAGCGGATTGCCGTATATGGAAATAAAATCATTACACGCCCAATACGCCGCCCCGAGGCGGAAATCCATGATGTCGACCGTTGCGGACGCGCTCACCCCGTATCCGCTTTTCAAAGGCCACAGATTGCCGGCATGTTGATAACCGACCGGCGCGTTCAGCTCAAGGCGCATTTTTTTCAACACCTTGCCGCGCACATTCCAGTCCAGCCCGACGCCCGCCGAACCGTTCAGTACGGTCTGTACCGGAAGACTTGTCGCATCTATCTGACCGCCCCGATGCTGCGCCAGCGCCTGAACCGGGAAATACACGTGCCATGCCGATTCGCAACTGTTGACGTCGAACAGCGCCGATATGCCGAACGAAAAAGCCTCCTGCTTCGTATCCATCCTGTAAATAAACGTCTCCCAGTTCACCCACGTATCGAGATGCAACCCTCGACCGTCATACAGCAACTGCAGCCCCGTCTCGGGATCGGCAATCAAATTCAATTCGGGATTATACAGCGGCTCCGCAAGCCGATGGTTTGCCCCGCCATACAGGCTGCCCATGACGATATGCAACTGTTCGGACAATTCGACCTGCGCCCTGAAAAACGGATATACATGCACCGTATTGTCCGGACGCCCGTCGATGTGCCCCGCAAGCGAACCGTATGCCGAAGCCGGATACGTACCCGTGCCCCAAAACCACAACGAATGTATCCCGCCCTCGAACCGGATGCCCGAAACCGGATAACAAACCGCCTTTGCCTGCAATCTAAGCCCCGGCAACGTATAACCGGGGACAATAATACCGGGCGATTCGACATTCCTGAAAAAACTCACATTATCGACCTCGGCAAACAAACGATTGTTTTGCCGCGAATCAATCCGATACGTCCTCAGGAACACCTTTTCGGAAACCTGCGCATCACACACACCCGGCTGCGCCGGCAAAAGGACGAACAACACCGTACAGCACACATATTTACGGAAACCAACCATAACCACAGATTATATTTGAGGAAATCAAGGCGCAAACTTATAAAAAAAATCCGTAACCGGCGAAAAATGATGCGCAGCAAACGGTCAATCCCCACGCTCCGCCGAGATTCCATCGCGCCGCATCTATTTCACATATCCTATCTGTGTGAGACCGTTCGTACATACCGTTTGCGCTCCGGTAATCAGAGATAGAATCTCCGGCGATAGACCCGCCGAGATGGAATCTCGGCGGAACACCCTCGCCTCCGCGCAAATAAAACCGGGTGCGAATACATTTTTTCGCCAAAAAAAAGAAAATGCAGATGTCCGCATATCGAAATACGAATACGTTTCCCACGCCGAAGCGCCATATGCGGCAAACAAAGCATACCCCGCCGCCGCAAAAGCGC
>JAISNP010000056.1 GCA_031276175.1 Tannerella sp. | reverse complement strand
TTTCCGAATAAAGATATTTTTCTTCATTTCTCCGCAAATCCTGTTTCATAAATCGGAAAAAGCCGTACATTTGCGGCCAAATTAAAAGATTATTTTGAAGTATAAACATGGCAACTGTGATTAAAATCAGGAAAGGCTTGGACATCAATCTTAAGGGTAAAGCCCCGGAAGTATTGACGGAAGCCGTGGAATCCGACAGTTACGCGATTGTTCCCGACCATTATACGGGCATTACGCCCAAAGTGGCGGTGCGACAGGGCGACAGGGTGAAAGCGGGGTCGGTATTGATGACGGACAAGCGTTTTCCTGAAATCAGGTTCGTTTCGCCGGTAAGCGGGGAAGTGGCGGCCGTTCGCCGCGGGGAGAAACGCAAGGTGTTGAGTATCGAAGTAAAACCCGACGGGGAGGCCGAATACGAATCGTTTCCCGTAAAAGCGCTTTCCTCCATGAGCGGAGCGGAAATCAGGGAACTGCTGTTGCAGGCCGGCATGTGGCCGTATATCAAACAGCGTCCTTACGACCGCGTGGCCGCGCCGGACGCGACGCCGCGCGACATCTTTGTGAGCGCCTTCAACTCGGCGCCTCTGGCTCCCGATTTCGACTTTATCGCACGCGACGAAACCGATGCCTTTCAGGCCGGACTGGATGCGCTGGCCGCGCTGACTCCCGGAAAAGTGTATGCAGGTATAAAAAAAGGCGCAGCCATACGGCCTCAGCACGTGGAAGTCGTCGAACTGGACGGCCCGCATCCCGCAGGCAACGTCGGCGTGATGATCAATCACATCCGTCCGGTGAACAGGGGCGAAGTCGTGTGGACGCTGAACGCGGCGGACGTGCTGTTTATCGGGCGACTGATGCGCAAAGGCGTGGTTGACTTCAGCCGCTTGACGGCGCTTACAGGTTCGGAGATGACCGTGCGCGGATATGCGAAAGTCATTTCGGGATGTACCGTCCAAAGCCTGACGAAGGGTAAAATAATGCCGGGCGACAGGCATGTCCGTCTGATTAGCGGCAATGTGCTGACCGGCACGAAAGTCGAGCCGTCGGATTGGCTCGGCGCATACGACAACCAAATCACAGCCATCCCCGAAGGCGACGAGGCGGACGAGTTTCTGGGCTGGGGAATGCCCGGATTCGGGAAATACAGCGTCAGCCGTACCTATCCTGCCTGGCTGACGGGGAGAGGCAAAGAATATGTGATCGACGCGCGCATCCGGGGCGGACGGCGAGCCATGATCATGTCGAACGAATACGACAGGGTCTTCCCGATGGACATCCTGCCCGAATACCTGCTGAGAGCCATTATCGCCTTCGACATCGAAAAGATGGAAAACCTCGGCATCTACGAAGTGGCTCCCGAAGACTTTGCGCTGTGCGAGTTTGTGGATACGTCGAAAATCGAGCTGCAAAGAATCGTCCGCCACGGACTGGATTTGCTGTACAGGGAAATGAATTAATAACTTCTTAAAAATACAATCAGATTGAAATCGCTAAGGAATTTTCTCAACAGGATTAAGCCTGCATTTGAGGAAGGCGGGAAACTGTCGGCGTTGCGTTCCGTATTCGAAGGCATCGAGACATTTCTGTTTGTCCCGAACGAAACCTCCAAATCGGGCGTACATATCCACGACAGCATAGATTCGAAACGTACCATGACGGTCGTCATCCTCTCGCTGGTACCCGCCCTGCTTTTCGGCATGTATAACACCGGCTACCAGCACTATCTCGCCATCGGCATCGCGGAAACGCATGTGATGACGTTCCTCTACGGTCTGCTGGCCGTATTGCCGAAAATCGTCGTTTCGTATGCCGTCGGGCTTGGCATCGAGTTCATCGTCGCCCAGATCAGGAAAGAAGAGATACAGGAAGGATTCCTTGTATCGGGAATACTCATCCCGATGATTGTGCCGATAGACACGCCGCTGTGGATGATAGCCGTGGCGACGGCCTTTGCCGTGATTTTCGCCAAGGAAGTGTTCGGCGGAACGGGATACAATATATTTAATGTAGCGCTGGTGACGCGCGCATTTCTGTTTTTTGCCTATCCTGCAGCCATGTCGGGCGACAAGGTGTTTGTCCGCACGGCCGACATATTCGGGCTTGGCGCAGGAACGCCGGTAGACGGATTCACCGGCGCGACGCCGCTCGGACAAATCGCTACCGCATCGAAAGAGCTGATCGGGTCGTTTCAGGTTACGGATGCGCTGAACCGGCCGCTTTCGACGATGGACATGATCGTCGGGCTGATTCCCGGCTCCATCGGCGAAACGTCCGTCATAGCCATCCTGATCGGCGCCGCCATTCTGCTGTTCACAGGCGTGGCAAGCTGGAAGACGATGTTTTCCGTATTTGCCGGCGGCGCGGCGGCGGTATTCGGATTCAACCTGATCGGCACAACCGTCGCGATGACCGTTTCTCCTCTCGAACACCTGATTCTGGGCGGATTTGTATTCGGAGCCGTCTTCATGGCCACCGACCCCGTCACTTCGGCGCGCACCGAAACGGGCAAATACATCTTCGGCTTACTTGTCGGCGCGATGGCGATTGTCATCCGCGTGCTCAATCCGGGCTATCCCGAAGGCATGATGCTTGCCATCCTGCTGATGAATACGTTCGCGCCGCTGATCGACCATTTCGTGGTCGAAAGCAACGTGAAACGCCGCCTGAAAAGAGTGGTTGCCAATAATAACAGACTAAAAGCATAAAGCATTATGAATAGAGACAGTAATGGTTACACCATCCTGTACGCCTCCGTCATGGTGGCGCTGGTGGCAATCGTGCTTGCCTTCACGTCCGAAGCGCTGAAAAGCAGGCAGAAGCTGAACGAAGATACCGACAGGAGACAGCAAATCCTCCGTTCGATCCGCGTATCCGTATCGGGCGGCGAAACCGAAGCCCGGTACAACGAACTGATCAGGGAAGCCTATCTCGTGAACGACGCCGGCGAAAAAACGGAAGGAGACGCTTTTGCCGTTGATGCCGTAAAAGCCTTTGAACAGCATACGTATCCCGTCTTCGTAGCTGCCGTGAACGGCGAAACGAAATACGTCATGGCGTTGAGAGGTAAAGGCCTGTGGGGCGCTATCTGGGGATATGTCTCCGTGAACGACGATAAAAACACCGTTTTCGGCGTAGACTTCAGCCATTCGGGCGAAACGCCGGGGCTGGGCGCCGAAATCACTGCGGCGGCATTTACCTCGCAGTTTCCGGGGAAACAGATTTTCAAGGACGGCACGCTCCGCAGCATCGCCGTCGTCAAGCCCGGCCGTAGCGCGGCGGGACAGGATTACGTGGACGGCATTTCGGGCGGCACGCTTACGAGCAACGGCGTAAACGACATGCTGCTGAAGAGTCTGGAATGTTATACCGAATTTTTAAAATCGAAATAAAAAGAGCATGGGACTTTTAAACGAAAAGAACAGGGGTATCCTCTTAGGCCCGTTGAGCAGGAATAACCCGATAATCATACAGATGCTCGGCATCTGTTCGGCGCTGGCGGTGACGGCCAAACTGGAGCCGGCCATCGTGATGGCGCTGTCCGTAACGGCGGTTGTGGCGTTTTCCAACGTGATTATTTCGCTCCTGCGAAATACTGTCCCGAACCGCATACGCATCATCGTCCAGTTGGTTGTGGTGGCGGCGCTGGTGACGATTGTCAGCGAAATACTGAAAGCGTTTGCCTACGACGTGAGCAAACTGCTGTCCGTATACGTGGGACTGATTATCACGAACTGCATCCTGATGGGTCGGCTTGAAGCGTTTGCACTGGGCAACCGTCCGTGGGAATCGTTTCTCGACGGCATAGGGAACGGGCTTGGATACGGCGTCATCCTGGTGATTATCGCTTTCGTCCGCGAACTGCTGGGGTCGGGCACACTTCTGGACATCCGCATCATCCCCGAAGCATGGTACATTAAAAACGGCGGTTTCTACGAAAACAACGGCATGATGATTATGCCCCCGATGGCGCTCATCCTCGTGGCGGTTATCATCTGGATACACCGCTCGCGCAACAGAGAACTGCAGGAAAAGAATTAACCCCGGCAAACAAATAAAAAAGAACCGAATATTATATGGAAGAAGCATTAAACACATTCGTGCGGTCGATTTTTGTTGAAAACATGATATTCTCATACTATCTGGGAATGTGTTCCTATCTGGCCGTGTCCAAAAACGTGAAGACGGCCATCGGGCTGGGCATTGCAGTCACGTTCGTGCTCGTCTGCACGCTGCCGCTCAACTACCTGCTCGAAAACTATATCCTGAAGGAAGGCGCACTGGGCTGGCTGGGCGTTCAATTCGAGAGCGTCAACCTGAGTTTCCTCGCCTTCATTCTTTTTATCGCCGTGATTGCCTCGTTCACGCAATTGGTGGAGATGGTGGTCGAACGGTTTCTCCCGGCGCTGTATACTTCGCTGGGTATTTTTTTGCCCCTGATAGCCGTCAACTGCGCCATCATGGGAGGCTCGCTCTTCATGCAGCAGAAGGAGTTTGCCAACGCCGGCGTGGCTACCGTCTACGGGCTTGGCTCCGGCATCGGCTGGCTGCTGGCCATTGCGGGCATGGCAGCCATCCGCGAAAAGCTGGCCTGTTCGAATATCCCGAAGCCGTTGCGCGGACTGGGCATCGCCTTCATCCTTACCGGACTGATGGGCATCGGGTTCATGTGTTTCTCCGGATTAAGTATATAATTAAAACAGTTACATAGACGATGACACTATTAATGTCCGGCGGACTTACGATTATTGCGGGAGCGGTCGTATTCCTGACCATCACGCTCCTGCTGGTAAGCGTGCTGCTGATTGCCAAAACGAAACTGATACCGTCGGGCAACGTCCGAATGGTAGTAAACGACAAAAACACGTATGAGGTGCCTATGGGCGGGACGGTGTTGAACACGCTGCAAAGCCGTGGTATTTTTCTTTCTTCCGCGTGCGGCGGGAGCGGCAGTTGCGGCCAGTGCCGTTGCCGAATCCCCGAAGGCGGCGGAAACATCCTGCCTACCGAAACGGGATTCTTCAACCGCAGGCAAATCAACAGCTACTGGCGGCTGGGATGCCAGACAAAGGTGAAGGGCGACATCCGGGTGATTGTGCCCGAAGAGGTTTTCGGCGTGAAGGAATGGGAATGTACCGTGGTTTCCAACCGGAGTGTGGCTTCGTTCATCAAGGAATTTACCGTCCGTCTGCCCGAAGGCGAAAGGATGGATTTCAAGCCGGGCAGCTACGCGCAGATCAAAATCCCGAAGTTCGACCTGAAATTTACGGAGTTTGATGTCGATACCCGTTTCAGGGGCGAATGGGACAAGTTCGGGATGTGGAGTCTGGCGTGCAGGAACGATGAGCCGACCATCCGCGCTTATTCGATGGCCAACTATCCGGCCGAAGGAAACATCATCACGCTGAACGTCCGCATCGCCACGCCTCCCTTCGACCGCAGCGCCGGTACGTGGAAGGCAGGCGTGAAGCCGGGCATCGGCTCGTCGTACATCTTCAACCTCAAGCCCGGAGACAGGGTCATGATGTCCGGGCCTTACGGCGATTTCCATATCCTCGATACCGATCGCGAGATGCTCTACATCGGCGGCGGCGCCGGCATGGCTCCCCTGCGCGCGCAGTTGCTGCATCTGTTCAAGACGCTGAAGACGGGGCGCAACGTGTCCTACTGGTATGGCGCCCGCTCAAGGATAGAGGTCTTTTACGAGGAAGATTTCCGCGCCATCGAACGGGATTTCCCCAATTTCAAGTTCCATGTCGCGCTTTCCGAACCGCGTCCGGAGGACAAGTGGACAGGCTACACGGGTTTCATCCATCAGGTGATACACGACAATTACCTCGCCGCCCACGAAGCGCCGGAGGATATTGAATACTATATGTGCGGTCCCGGCCCGATGGCCAGGGCTGTTGAAGGGATGCTCGACAGCCTCGGCGTCCCGCGCGAAATGCTGCATTTCGACGACTTCGGATGACGGACGCCGCGC
>JAISNP010000142.1 GCA_031276175.1 Tannerella sp. | reverse complement strand
ACCCCGTTTCTTTAATTCTTGTCAATTTAAGGCAGGATGAGTTTCGGTACGATAAAGCCCTTGAACAAACACTTGCCTGCTATGATATAAACAGGCAGTTGCTCTTTTTCCAACTGAATGGGGCTGTCCCAAAACGCAGCAGCTTCATTTATATTTTCAGGCGGCGCAAGCCTCGGTTTCCCAGTCCGGAGTGTTGAGTTTTCTATATTTTCGGCAACCTGAACGAAAAACAATGAAGAAATACGGGAAAACGCGCTTTGTTGCATTCCGGGCGGATTTTGTCCCGTATTTTTACGCTTGCGGTGTAATTTCTGCAAATTGAAGGCAACGGCGAATACGGCAAAGTCAGGCATGACTTTATCCGATTCGGTATTGTTAAAATGGCGGAAGCGACTGTAGCCTTTGTTGGATTCGGCTTGTCCGAAGACGGCTTCCGGTTTCACCGAACGCCGACTGCTGTGCATCCGTCTTTCTTCCGAGGTGAGTCTCTCACGTGCTTTTTCCCGTTAGCGGTTCAGCCTGCGGTTTATTTTTATCCGCCGGTTTCCCTCCGCACGGATAGATCGAACGGGGTAGAACCCCGTCCCAACGCCCTTCTTTACTGTCGGCAAATTGACGGTGATTTACTTCTTCCGGCCTGTCCCGTACGATGACGGAAACATCCATTATTTTACTTTCATATAGTTGTGCATTAAACTGCCGTCGTATCAATTTCTCGCCGCCTTTTCATCAAACGGTAACTATCTCTTGACAAAACGATAACTATCGTTTCATCAAACGGTAGTTACCGTTTTAAAATTCATCGGTAATCGTTTTACTTTGCCTTTTCGTACTTCCACGTTTCGGGCAAGGATTTCGTAACGCTTCTCAAACAATTTTCCCGGCTTTTATTTGTGATACATGCAAAAACACTATCTTTGTGCGCATCAATATCTCTATATGTGTGAATAAACTTACTGTTTAATCGGTGAATTTGAGTAAACGGGGTGTAGCGCAGTCAGGTTAGCGCATCTGCTTTGGGAGCAGAGGGTCGAAGGTTCGAATCCTTTCACCCCGACAAGTAAATATCAATTATCCTGAAAAGTCAACTACAACACGATTATCCATGAAAGTAAAAGATATACTGAATGAAATCGAACGACTTGCGCCTTTACCCCTGCAGGAAGGATTCGACAATGCGGGAGTTCAAGTCGGCAATACGGATCGGGAGGCTACCGGGGCGCTGTTATGTATAGACGTGACGGAAGCCGTTGTAGATGAAGCTACGGCTAAAGGATGTAATCTGATTATCTCGCATCATCCGTTGGTTTTCAAACCGTTCAAGTCGCTTGCCGGACAGACTTATATCGAACGCTGCCTGATAAAAGCCTGCAAACGCGACATTGTGATTTACGCCGCCCATACGAATCTCGACAATGCGTATGGCGGGGTCAATTACCGGTTGGCCGAACAAATCGGGCTTCAGCACATACACATTCTTAGTCCGCAGAAAAATGTATTGTTGAAATTAGTCGTATTTGTACCCGAAGCCTGTGCCGAAACTGTTCGGCGCGCGCTGTTCGGAGCCGGAGCCGGGCATATCGGCAATTATGATTCATGCAGTTTCAATCTGGCGGGCGAAGGTACTTTCCGTGCCGGCGAAAACTCCCGCCCGTTCTGCGGCGAAATCGGCCATCTGCACTGCGAGAAGGAAATACGCATCGAAACGATTCTGCCTGCCTTCCGAAAAAATGCCGTTACCCGTGCCATATATTCCGTCCATCCGTACGAAGAGCCGGCGTTTGACTTTTATCCGTTAAGCAATGCGTGGACGACAACCGGTTCGGGCATTATCGGGAAACTGCCTGAAAGCGAAGATGCCCGCGATTTTCTGTTGCGTATCAAAGCGCTTTTCCGTGCCGACGGCATACGACATTCCGCCTTTACCGGAAAGCCGGTACGCAAAGTAGCCGTATGCGGCGGTAGCGGCGCTTTCCTTATTCCGGAAGCTATTGCGTCGGGCGCCGACATTTTCATTACCGGAGAAGCGAAATATAATGATTTCTACGACGTGGAAGACAAAATTCTGCTGGCAGTTATCGGTCACTACGAGACGGAGATATGTACGAAAGATATTTTCTTTGACACCATATCAAAAAAATTCCCTACCTTTGCCCTTCAAATTTCAAATACGGATTCAAACCCAGTCAAATATTTATAAAAGATGGCTAAAAAGAAAGAAGTAGCGGAAAAAGAATATACCGTCGAAGAACGGCTCAGGTCGTTGTACCAGTTGCAGGTCACCATGACGGCGATTGACAAAATAAAGACACTCCGTGGCGAATTGCCTCTGGAAGTGTCCGACCTGGAAGACGAAATTGCCGGACTGGAAACGCGCATTCAAAACTATCATTCCGAAATAGATACCAACAAGGGGGATGTGGCATTACAAAAAAATAAAATCATCGAATCATCCGGTTTAATCGAAAAATACAAATCCCAGTTGGACAACGTACGCAACAACCGCGAATTTGATAACTTATCCAAAGAAATCGAATTTCAGGGGCTTGAAATCGAACTTGCAGAAAAGAGAATCAAAGAATTCAATGCCGTAATCGACAAGAAAAAAGAAGAAATCAAGCAAAGTAAAGAAATTCTGGAGGGTCGGAAAGGTGATTTAGTACAGAAAAAGAGCGAGTTGGAAGAAATCATTTCCGAAACCCGTCATGAAGAAGAAAAGTTGCGCGAAAAAGCGAAAAAGCTGGAAGAAACAATAGAACCTCGTTTGCTGACAGCCTTCAAACGTATTCGCAAAGGCGCGCACAACGGGCTGGCCGTAGTGGATATTCAACGGGATGCATGTGGCGGATGCTTCAACAAAATCCCGCCTCAAAAACAGATGGATATTAAACTGAGGAAAAAAATCATCGTGTGCGAATACTGCGGTCGCATCATGATTGACCCTGACCTGACGCAGTCGATATAGCAGAAATGACGTCCGCCGGTTGCCGGATCACACAGGACGGCGCGGATAATCCGGAAGAATTTCGTAGCTGATGATTCGGACTTTCAGAAAATACATTGAGAAACATAAACTACTCAAACCGGGTGATATTGTAATTGCAGGCGTAAGCGGCGGCGGCGATTCCATGGCGTTGCTACACTTACTGGCGCGTGCGGATTATGCCTGCATCGTAGCGCATTGCAATTTCCATTTACGGGGTGACGAATCCGACTGCGACGAAGTCTTCGTCAAACAAACAGCCGATACGTTGCATTTTCCCTTTTACAAAGTCGATTTCGACACACAAAATCATGCTCTCCGGAATCACATTTCCATTGAAATGGCTGCACGTGAACTGCGTTACCGGTGGTTCGAACGATTGCGTGCCGAACATCATGCCCGGGCCGTTGCCGTAGCACATCATAGAGACGACAGTATCGAAACCGTAATTCATAATCTTGTACGCGGGACAGGCATCCGCGGATTAATCGGTATACGCCCGAAGAACGGATATGTGATCAGGCCATTACTGCCTTTCGGACGAAATGAAATCCTTACATGGCTTTCGGAAAACCGGATTGAATACCGTACGGACAGCAGCAATCTTTCGGATAAGTTTGCGCGCAACTTCATACGTTTACGTGTTTTACCTTTACTGGAAGAATTGAATCCTTCGGTCAGGGATGCCGTCGCGCGTACTGCCGCCCACCTTTCGGATGTGGAGAAACTTTACACCGACCTGATGGAAAAGGAACGCGCACGCATCGCGCCTGAAAAAGGCAGAATAGACATCGGAGAACTAATGCTGTCTGCTGCGCCTCAAACTGTTTTATACGAATTAATCAAGCCGTACGGATTTACGCGCACACTTGCACGCGCCATCTTCGAATCGCTGGAAGGCGAACCGGGAAAAATATTTTATGCAGCGGAATCGTCGTATCGAATCGTAAAAGATCGCGACTGTCTTTTGATTGTATCTCAAACGGAAAAAGAAGATCCCGTTTATCGGATTTATGCCAACGAATCCCTCCTGCAGCCGGTCAGGTTAAATTTGCAGCAAAAGACGGTCGACGCTTCGTTCCGGATAGAAAAGAAAAAAACGGTTGCCTGCCTCGACTGCGACAAACTTACCTTCCCGCTGATTTTACGCAAATGGAAATCGGGCGACCGGTTTATTCCTTTCGGAATGCACGGACGAAAAAAACTGAGCGACTATTTTACCGATCATAAATTCAGTCGAATACAAAAAGAACAAACCTGGCTGCTCTGTAATGGTGAAGACATTGTCTGGATTTTGGGAGAGCGTATCGACGAACGTTATAAAATTACCGAAAAAACGAAAACGGCGCTAATTGCAATTTTTTTTGACTGATGCATGTTTTACTTATCGAAAATATATGTACTTTTGTCGTGTCTTAATCCACAAGGATAAAACAAAATTCCGAAATCTGGAGAAACAATCCATATTATATGAACTTAATTTATTAATAACGTAGCAAATACGAACAGGAAATATCATTACAATCCCTAAATACATAATGATATACTGTTACGACGTATTTGCCTTTTTCAAAAAGTATGCAGAAATACAACATTATCGAACTTAATGAAAAACAGCTTCCCGAATTGCAGGTAATTGCGGAGGAGTTAGGAATTAAAAAAAGCAAAACGCTTGAAAAGCAGGATTTGGTTTACAAAATTCTTGATGAGCAGGCTGTTGCATTTGCGGGACTTCAAATGGAAAAAGAGAAGGGAGCGCGTAAAACGGAAGACAAAAAGCGCGGCAGGAAGACCAAAGCTGCGGAGGCTTCTGTTACGAATGAAAAGGTCGAAAAGACTTCGCCTGCCTCTTCGCCTGCCGCATCGTCGCCTTCGGGCGAACAACCTCGCCGCAAACCCGGCCGTCCGCCTAAAAAAACTAAAACGGAAGCAACTGCTATCGAAACGAACATGTCGAAAAAAGAAGTTACTCCTCCGGAAAACATTCGGAAAGAGCATCCGGACATAATCAAATTGCCTGAACTTTCCGCAAAGACGCCGCACACGGAAGAAACGAAAAAAGCAGAGCCTCCGGCTTTACTCCTCCCCGCAACGTCCAAATCGAACGCAAATGCCGATTCTCCGGCGCCTGAAGAAACTCCCGGAACGGAATCGTCGACAACTCAGGAAACACAGGCGAAGGAAAATGCAAAACGCCTTATTTTCAGACATTCGGGATCAACTACCAATTCCGTACTGGATCAGGTGTTACCCTTACAGCCCGCACCGCCGAAACCGCAGGAGAAACAACCGGTCGAGCAGCAGCGTCCGCAGCAAAACAATCACGGCAAAAACAATAACGCGCAGCAGCAGCGTAACGGAAATGCCGCACAACAGGAGAAAGGATATGATTTCGACGGTATATTAATCGGGACGGGCGTCCTCGAAATCATTCAGGACGGATATGGATTCCTGCGCTCGTCGGACTACAATTATCTGTCTTCGCCGGACGACATCTATGTGTCTCAATCGCAAATCAAACTGTTCGGTCTTAAAACCGGCGACGTGGTAGAAGGCCCCGTCAGGCCGCCTAAGGAAGGTGAAAAATATTTCCCGCTGGTAAAAGTCGATCGCATCAACGGACGTTCTCCCGAAGAAGTGCGAGACCGCGTGCCTTTCGACCATCTTACCCCGCTTTTCCCCGAAGAAAAATTCATGCTCACAAGAGAACGTTCGCCTAAAATATTTGATTACATCTCCGTACGGGTCGTAGATTTGTTCTCGCCCATCGGCAAAGGGCAGCGCGGGCTTATCGTTGCACAGCCCAAAACGGGCAAGACGATGTTGCTTAAAGATATTGCCAATGCCATTGCCGTCAATCATCCGGAAGTATACATGATTGTGTTGCTGATAGACGAACGCCCCGAAGAAGTGACCGATATGGCGCGAAGCGTCGATGCCGAAGTGATTGCATCGACGTTCGACGAACCGGCCGAACGTCACGTCAAAATAGCGGACATCGTCCTGAACAAAGCAAAGCGGATGGTAGAATGTGGACACGACGTGGTCATCCTTCTGGATTCGATTACACGGCTTGCGCGGGCATACAACACCGTACAGCCGGCTTCGGGCAAAGTCCTTTCGGGGGGTGTCGACGCCAATGCGCTGCAAAGACCGAAACGATTCTTCGGCGCGGCACGAAACATTGAAAACGGCGGCAGTCTCACCATTTTGGCAACTGCGCTGACCGAAACAGGCTCGAAAATGGACGACGTGATTTTCGAAGAATTTAAGGGAACAGGCAATATGGAACTGCAGTTAGACCGCAAACTGTCCAACAAGCGGATTTATCCGGCAGTAGACATTGTGGCGTCCAGCACGCGGCGCGACGACTTGCTCCAAAACGAAACAATCGTCAACCGCATGTGGATTCTGCGCAGATACCTGTCCGACATGAATTCCATCGAAGCCATGGAGTTTGTGAAGAAGCAGATGACTAACACGAGCGATAATATCGAATTTCTGGCTTCCATGAACGGATAAACAAAAGCCCGGAAATCAAAACAACGGGGATGCTTGCCTTTACGGCAACATCCCCGTTGTTTGATTTTAACCCGCCTTGCACGCAAAAAAAATGAGGCAGTCGCCGTTTCGGCAACCGCCTCTTTATCGGTGACCCCGGTGGGACTCGAACCCACGACCCAATGATTAAGAGTCATTTGCTCTACCAACTGAGCTACGGAGTCTGTTTTTGCAATTGAGCGGAAGTAATAAAAACGGGTGAAGAATGGGATTCGAACCCACGACCCTTGGAACCACAATCCAATGCTCTAACCGACTGAGCTATCCTCACCATTTTATCCTGTTTTTCAAAAACGATGCAAAGATAGCATTTTTTTTTATCCCGCGTAGCATGAGTGCATTATTTTAAACCGCAAAGCCGGCGGCGCTTGCACTTCCGGCACGGCAGCGGGCGCAACCGAATCTCCCCATTTTTACCCCGCGCTTGCAAAACACGCGCTTTTCTTCTATTTTTGCCGTAAAATTAAACGTAATATTCATGCGGATTGATATTCTGACCGTTCTGCCCGAAATGATCGAGGGATGCCTCAACTGTTCCGTCCTCAAGCGGGCGCAAGACAGGAATATAGTGCAAATACACCTCCACAACCTGCGCGACTTTTCCGCAAACAGATGGCGCCGCGTGGACGACTATCCTTTCGGCGGAGAAGCAGGAATGGTCATGCAAATCGAACCGGTCGACAGGGCTATCACGGCGCTGAAAGCCGAACGAGATTACGACGAAGTGATTTACACCTCGCCCGACGGAGAAATGTTCGACCAGCCCGCCGCCAACCGCCTCTCCATGCTCGACAACCTGATTATCCTCTGCGGACACTACAAAGGCATAGACTCACGTATACGCGAACACCTCATTACGCGCGAAATCTCCATCGGCAACTACGTCCTGACGGGCGGCGAACTGGCTGCAGCCGTGATTGCCGACGCCATCGTGAGGCTGATGCCCGGAGCCATCGGCGACGGACAGAGCGCGCTTTCCGACTCGTTTCAGGACGGACTGCTGGCCCCGCCCGTCTACACGCGACCGGCCGACTACAAAGGTTGGCAAGTCCCCGAAATCCTCCTTTCCGGGCACGCACGCAATATCGCCGAATGGCGGCTCAAACAAGCGCAGGAACGCACCATGCGCCTCAGACCGGATTTGATGAAAGACCGTGAATCCTGATGCGCCTTGCAATACCTTATTCACGCCGTCCCGCCGTTCCGACGGGATTCTATCTCGTCAAGTCTATCCTCTCAGAGTCTATCTGCAAGTCCCCCCGTAGCACTTTCCAACTTTCCCCGTAGAAAGTTGGAACTTTCCCCGTAGAAAATTAAAACTTTCCACGTAGAAAATTTTCCCCCTGTGCAGGGCTTCCGAAACAATTCGCGTGAGTTCGATCTAAGCGATCTTCATTAAAGCAGTTTTATCCGCAATGTCTATGTATATCGGATACAACAGCGGCTGTATCAAAAGCACGCCGATGGCGCAGATCGGACGGATTTTCGCAGATTTCAGTATGCAAACGATTCCTGTTTACCGTTCGCGAAGGCACGTGCGCGTTCCCTTGTTACCGTAAGCTGAAGCATACGGTTAATCAAATGCCATCCCTGCGGGACTTGGCAGCTACTGCAAGGGAAGCCCCGCAGGGGCGACACTTTTTTTAATAATATACAAATTTGAGTTTCTCGAAATAGAGAGGCGTACCATACGCCTCCTGCGCCTTACTTCCTTCTTCAAAGGGTATTATCACCTTCACAACCGCATTTTCTCCCACATATTGCAGTATGGATTCAATCCCCCGACCGAAATAGCTGTAATAATAGCTGCCGATATTCCCTTGGTTCATTGCCACAATATATTCGGCATTGCCGTAGAGAAATTCCAGCGGCGTTGCGCCGTTGTCGAAGAAATCAATGCCCGCATCTCCTTCGCGCGTAATGTCAATCACCTTGAAGCGTATCAGGACCGTAGTTTTCCCTATCACAGCCCTGTTTCCGTTTCCGGAATCTACTACATTCAGATATATGCCGTTGTCGAGTTTGACGAACCGGTTTTCGCCGAAGACGCCGTCGGCCGGATAATCTTTTAATATTTCGAATCCTTTTTCGGCAACAAACTTATTAATCGCCCTTTCCTGTGCTTTTTTCAGGTCGGCATATGACACGCTATTGTTGCACGAAGACATGCAAACGACACACAAGGCTATTACCCACAAAATACGGAGATTTGTCTTCATCTTGATACTGTTTGTGAAATTGTTCGCAAATTTAGTGATTATCCCGTACCGGCTTTTTGAATATTCAATTTTTAACTCACTCCCCCATTTGCCTGATCCTTCACTTACAGAGAAGAATGTATATCTTTGCACATCAAAAACAGTAGAATCATGACACTTATCAAATCAATATCGGGTATTCGCGGGACAATCGGCGGCAGTCCCGGCGAAGGGTTAAATCCCCTGTCCATAGTGAAATTCGTATCGGCCTACGCCGCATATATCCGTAACCGTTCGGCGGCAGAGGGTAACAGGATCGTGATAGGCCGCGACGCGCGCATCTCCGGCGAGATGGTGCGCAACGTGGCGGCGGGCACGCTCGCAGGCATGGGGTTCGACGTGGTAGACATCGGGATGGCCACTACGCCGACGACCGAACTGGCCGTCGTGACGGAAAAGGCCTGCGGCGGCATCATCATCACCGCCAGTCATAATCCGAAACAGTGGAACGCCTTGAAACTGCTCGACGAAAAAGGCGAGTTCCTGGGAGTACAGGCCGGCGCTCAGGTGCTCGAATCGGCCGAAAACGAATCTTTCGCCTACGTCGAAACAGGCCGTCTGGGCAAAATCATCATAGACAACCGCTACAAGGAACGCCATATCGCACATATACTTTCGCTCGAAGCCGTAGATACGGACGCCATTCGCGCCGCCAACTTCCGCGTGGCCATCGACTGCGTCAACTCGGTAGGCGGAATCGTCCTGCCCGACCTGCTGTATGCGCTGGGCGTAAAGGAAATTTTCAAACTGCACTGCAATCCCCACGGCAACTTTTCGCACAATCCCGAACCGCTGCCCGAAAACCTGACGGAGATTTCGCATCTGATGACGCAGGCCAAGGCGGATGTCGGTTTTGCCGTCGACCCCGACGTCGACCGCCTCGCCATTGTCTGCGAAAACGGCGAGATGTTCGGCGAAGAATACACGCTCGTCGCCGTCAGCGACTACATCCTGAGCCGGACGCCGGGCAACACGGTGAGCAACCTCAGTTCGACGCGCGCCCTGCGCGACGTGACGCTCCGCCACGGCGGCCGGTATCACGCCTCGGCCGTGGGAGAAGCGCACGTCGTAGACAAGATGAAGGAAACGCACGCCGTAATCGGGGGCGAAGGCAACGGCGGCGTGATTTATCCCGCCTGCCATTACGGACGGGACGCCCTTGCGGGCATCGCCCTCTTCCTCTCGCATCTGGCCGAAAGCCGACTGAAAACAAGCGAGCTGCGGGCTACCTACCCGTCATATTTCATCGCGAAGAAAAAAATCGAACTCACGCCGGACATTGACACGGACGCCGTGCTCGACGCCGTAAAGGCGCAGTTTGCCGGATACGAAACGACCTGCATCGACGGCGTAAAAATAGATTTCCCCGACAAGTGGGTTCACCTGCGCAAGAGCAATACCGAACCGATCATCCGCATCTATTCCGAAGCCCGCACCCGCGCCGAAGCCGAAGCGCTGGCCGACGAACTGATTCGGACGGTACGCACGATAAGCGCACGCTGACCGATGCGCAAGCTGAAAATCACGGAACTCCACCGCCTGACGCCCGAACAGTACAGGGCGAGCCGGAAACAGCCGCTCATCGTTGTCCTCGACCACGTCAGGAGCCTGAACAACGTCGGCTCCATCTTTCGTACCGCCGACGCTTTCCGCCTCGAAGCCCTCTATCTCTGCGGCGTCACTTCTACGCCTCCGCATCCCGAAATACGTAAAACGGCGCTCGGCGCGGAAGACGCCGTCGAATGGCTCTACTTTGCCGACACGCGCGACGCCGTGCGACGGCTGAAAGACGACGGATATACGGTCTGCGTCCTCGAACAGGCCGAAGGAAGCATCACGCCGGACTGCTTCATGCCCGAAAACGATAAAAAATACGCGCTCGTACTCGGCCATGAGGTGAAAGGCGTGCAGCAGGAAGTTGTCGACATGGCCGACTGCTGCATCGAAATCCCACAGTTCGGCACCAAACACTCGCTCAACGTCGCCGTCGCCGCAGGAATCGCCATCTGGGAGTTTGCAGGGAAACATAAAAACAAAATTGCAGGATTTTCGGGTTCACACGACGTGTAATTCCCGAAAATCCCGCAATCCCGTAAATGCCTCCCTGCGCGGCGAGGCGGCGACGTCCTTTTACATTATTATCACCCGTTGCCGCCGTCCGTCGCTCGTCGCCACGATGTACAGGCCGGGAACAAGGGCTACCGACGTCTTGCCGGCGCGTATCTCACACTGCGCATACAGCCGGCCTGTCGGCGTATAGACGCGAAGCACGCCGCCCTCCTTCGGGGACTGTACGTACAGCCGTCCCGGCTCCGACCATATGGATACCTCGCCCACGGTTTCGGCGCCCAGCGGCGCTATGCCCGTCACCTGTATATTCAGATGGTCGATTATGTCGTGGAAGATGTACGTCCTCGCATAATCCGTCTTCTCCGTGATTTCCATATAGCCCTGCTCGTCCTGTGTTAATGCGCCGGTCAGCAGAGCCGTGTTTGCCAGCGTATAATTTTCGCGCGTCGTCAGGCGGAGGACGAAATCTTCGTGTGCCGGGACGTAGTATACTCCCGTCGGAGGCACGGTCACTACGCCTTCCACCTCCGGCACTTTCACGCGGTAAACGACCGAGGGCAGGATGTCTTCCCCGCGATGCTCGTAGGCGCCCATGTCCACATTCTCGTAGATGATGCGATCGTCGCCCGCAAGATCTCTGTTGAGGTAGTCGCCGTAAACCGTGTTGCGCGGCGAAGGACGCGAAAGCTCGACCGAAAAAGGATAGCGTATACGCAGGTAGTTGTTGTAGCCGCCGTCCACCGTCTTGCGGCTCATGTAGCTGAGGCGGTAGTCGCCTTCCGTCATGCTGCCGTTCTGCGTGAAGCCGGGCACATAGTATCCCGGATTCATGTCCGTGTTGCCGCCGCCGTTCGTCCCGAAATCGGGATCCCAGGTGTTGCCGGGCATCGAGCCGCCGACGTCGCTGTGCACAATGTACGGCGTGCCGCCGGTGACATACATGTCGTTGCCGTACCCGCTTGTGGCGCGCGTTTCGCCCACGGCGACGCTTCTGGGCGTCGCTCCGTCCGCGCGGTTGCCGTAGATTATGGTGTTCCGGATTACCGGGTTGCCGCCCGACGTGTACAGTCCGCCGCCGCGCAGCGTAGCCAGATTGCCGCCCACCGTCACGTTCTGGAGCATCATGTGGCTGCCTGCGTTGTATATCCCCGCGCCGTATTTCGCCGTGTTGCCGCTGATTTCCACGCCGTAGATCAGCGGGGGCGTTGCCGACGCGCCGACGTATATCCCGCCGCCCGACTCCGTGGTGGAGTTGCGCTTGACGACGCTGTTCGAGATTGTGCACGAGGCGTCGCCGGTGAACAGGATGCCTGCGCCGTCGGACGTCGTCCGGCCGTCGCGCACCGTCACGCCGTCCCAGCGCGCCGCGCTCGACACGCCGCGGAAACTGCCGCCGGGGTCGAGGTGCGTGTACACCGTGCTGCCGTCGACCTCTATCACGGGGCTTTTGTTGTCCGAGCCGCGAAGCACGACGGGATATGCGTTGATGTCGCGTTCGGAAAGATTCGTTTCCGCCGTTTCGCCGAAGCCGCTGAACCCGCCGAATACCTGCACGCTGTCCCAGTCCATCACGTATGAGCCGGTGTAGACGCGCACGCTGTCGTAATCCACCATGTAATAGCCCGTGTATACCTCGAAGGTGTCGACGCCGGACGGGAAGCTGTCGCGCGGCGAATATTCGCCGTCCGCCACCCAGATGTAATCGCCCTGGCTGGCAAGGGCGAGCGCCTGCTGAAGCGTCGGGAAGGCGTTCTCCCAGTACGTGCCGTTGTGCTCGCGGTCGTAAGGCACGTTTTGGTCGACGAAGAAGCCGAGGTTCTTTTCGTGGACGAGGACGTTGTAGGTAAGCGTTGTGTCGCATGTGCGGTTATAAAACGTTCCGTTATCAAGACAGCCCTTTCCGTCAGCCATAAGGTGCAGCGTCAAATGCTTGAGGCCGGTGGTATGCCATATTACCTTGATATGATTCTCGTCCGACGATACGACGGTGCCTCCGTCGGCGTGCCACGAATGCCCCATTCCCGCGAGGTCGGGAAGTCGACGACCTTCGCCGTACCGTACATTGAATACCTGCGGCACCGTTACCTTGGCAGGTTTGGCAGGCTGACGCAGGTCGAACTTCGCGTCGAAAACCATGCTCAGCACCCAGCAGGTGTCTTTCATTTTGTAGCCGTCCTGATCGACAGTCACAGTATATTCTCCCGACATGTTGGCGGAGATGGTTCCATCATACGTATCGTCAAAAATAACATTATTATCACGTTTCCATGTCCATCTGTCGGCTATCAGGACATCTGTTTTCAACTCAATATCATTGCCGCTGCAGTGGTCGCTATGTATTTGCTGATTATCGCCGCAAATCCAAAGCGTGTCAAAGGGAAGGGTCATACTGCCGAAACCGGAGAGATAGCCGTAACTGGCCGATCCGGAACTGGTGCCGCTCAAGTATCCCAGAGAAAAGGCCGAACAGGTATTCTTAACCGAAACCATACCTTCATTAATGCCTAAATCTATAACGGCATATTTCCAGTCGCTGGACAAAACGGTGGGTGGGAAGGGTATGCTTTGAGGATTTACAGTCGGGTAAATAGGGGTTCCTCCTCTTGTAAAACTAAAGTCATTTTCGCAACCCTCTTTGAAAACAAGAAAGATAAAGTTACTGATACCGCTTCCTCCTACCTGAAAAAAATCTATCTGCTTCTGACTGATGGAATACATCGAGGGGATAATTGCCCCGCCCAATTCACCGAAAAAAGCCGTATGCTGGTAACACAAAACAGGCTTGTTTGCCTGTACAAAAACAACGGAATCGTTATTCCCGGAAATCTCATCTATTTTAATATTCCATGTCTCACCTTCAGCCAAAGGTAAACTCGTTCCTCTAGTTTGACCGCCTTTGTAATAAACCGTGATATTCGTTTCACCCTGTGTTGCCACAAAATCCAGCCGTTCATCGAAATTTGATTTTCCTCTAACAATCACAAAGCGCGTACCGGCCGCATCCACCGGAACAAGCTGGTCGCCGGCCACATCCCACGAGGCATTAGCTGTTCCGGAAGGGCCGCCGATGCAATCTTCGGAAATGGTAACGGCTATTAATTTATCCGATGTGATTTTCGTCCCCGTTAACGTGCCTTGATTTTCGTAGGAGCCATCAGTGTATTTTCTTAAAGCAAATGTTTGTCCATACGCCAAATTAACATTGTATTGTTGACCAGCAGTAAAAATCACGGCACCAGTACCGTCCACGCAATTCCTGGTCGGCGTGAACGTTACCGTCGTTGTGCCAGCTTCCGTTGCCACAATATCAATCTGGTCGGTGCCTTTTGGAGTATAATTAGTACTATGATAAAAATGGTCGCTTGTGCTGCTACCTTTCTGAAACGGAGTAATGAACTTTTTCCCCAGCGCGACCTTTCCTTTCAATGAGAAAATATCTTTTTGATTACCTTGATAAATCATGAAATATACCAAAATCGGTTGATCGGATGTTATGTGTATCCCGTTATCGGATGGCTGACCGGCTGTCAAGCGATCGTTTTCCCAAAGATTAGCAGCCGCAGCAGCACCGGTTTCATTGTCCGGATATGTCAATTGGCGAGATTCTCCAGGTGGAATGTCAACATAAGCATCCACTTTAGTCTGACCAGTCCGAGTCACGCCAATCGTTAGATATACTCTTGTCGAAACACTGTTCGGGTTGGTAAACACAAACATGGCAGGTCCGTCATTATGGCCGCTTGAAAAATCCGGCGCCACAAACCAAAACTCCGTATCCTGCGCCGAAGCGCTCGCGCCGAGCAGCAGCGCACACATCATTACCGCTAATTTTTTATTAATCGTTTTCATTGTCTTATATAATTGATTTATTTAATATTCTGCATTGCCCGAAGGGTTCGGACGCGCCGCGG
>JAISNP010000041.1 GCA_031276175.1 Tannerella sp. | reverse complement strand
CGTATCCGCTTTCGCTGATGCGAGCGCTCTCCCCGACTTTTTTCATCTGTTGTCCCATCGGACACACGAAGCAGTCTTTCTCCCTGTTATAATACAGATTCCGTACAGCAAAACCGTTGCTTTTGAACGCTTCGGTCTGTTCCTTATGAAAACTGTTGTATTTGACAAAGGCTTCCATAGCCCGAATCGGCCAAGATGTTTTTCATATTCCATGAGTTTCGGAAGATGTTTGTTCTCCAATTCTTTAATGGCTTTCTCCTCTGCTTTGCTGCGGTTTTCCCGGTTAAGTTCGGCGATGCGTTTCTTCGGTTCCGCAGCGTTGATGGGAGTGGGCGGCCCTCTTCGGACAGGCAGAAGCGGGGTTATTTTTGTTTTTGCGGTTCTAACTTTAGTTTGGAGTATGGTTACGGTTGTTTTTGCGGTGCCGGCGACAGCTCCGTCATTACTGATTACGGAAGTGAAGAAGAATACCGGAAACAGGGGAAGATTATGTCAGGGCAGGCGGTTTATGCTGTCGGTATCGGAGGTTTTTTTCCGGATGCTTTTGCTTACGCCCCAGTTGTAGCGGACGGTCAAAACCAGCGCCCTCATGTCTATCGGGTCGGTGTCCATTTCGTAGGTGATGTGGCTGCTGTATGATGTAAAGCGGTTGCTCCTCTTCTGTTCGAATATATCTTTGACCGCGAGGGAGATCATCATTTGCCTGTTCATAAGGTATTGGGTGACGGAGGCGGTCAGGTTGCTGAATGCCTTGTAGCGGAGATTTCCCGCGTCGCCGGCGCTGCTGTACGAAAAAGAATAGCCGAGGCTTGTATTTTTCAGTATGTTGACGTTTCCCGACGTCTGGAAATAACTGCGCGGCCGGTTGAAGCTCATTTGTTCCCCGTTGAAAAGCATTTTCAGCCATGGCTTCCGGAGGCTGAGGCTCGTCATGCTGTTGAACGCCGGATGGTTGAACGCGTGCGAGAGCGAGAGGTTCAGCAGCCGGTACCGGTCTTTCAGGTTGCCGTAGGTGCTGATGGTTATGTCCGGGTTGGAAGTGTCGGGTATGTCTTCAAACATGATGTAATCCCTGTATATATTATATGTAGTCGAAAAATTGAACTTGCGGAAGTTGACGCTGAAGTTGAGGTTGTCGATGATAGCAGGTTTCAGGCGCGGGTTGCCGGTCACGTAGGTAAGCGAATCGCGGTAAGTGAACGCCGGATTGAGAGATGAAAAGGAAGGACGCTGTATCCGCCGACGGTAATACGTCGCGACGTCGAGATGTTCGTTTATTTTCCTGCTCACAGTGATGCTGGGGAACAGGTTGAAATAGTCCCGCTTCAAATCGTACTGCCCGTTGTCGGAGCGGATGGCGGTGCTGGTGTATTCTGTCCGTATACCCGCATTTATGTCGGCAAACGGGAGTTTGATGTCGAATGTCATAAACGCGCCTGTGGTCTGTTCGTCGGTTTTGTGGCGCTCCGTCTTCATCGACGGACGGTATTCGATGGATGTGTTGCCGGAGACGGACGAATATTTTGCGCCCCATCCCCAGTTTGTTTTTCCCTTTGCCAGGCGGTATTCGGGGCTGGCCGAAAACACGCGGAAATCGCCGTCCGAAATGTTTAGCAGTTTGTTGACGCGGCCGTCGTTCATCGACGATTCGCTGATGTCGTTTGTATTGCCGGAGTCGTCGATCACGTAGTCGGCGATGACGGACAGTTCGCCGTTTTTGATTTGCTGCTTCCAGTTCAGGCTGACGTTGTGAAAATTTCTATCCCGTGCGTCATGGTTGTCAAAATCCACTGTTTCGTCCGGCGTTTCGCCGTGATAGATAAATTGCTTTCCCTGCTGGCGGTCGTTTCCTCCCGAAAAGTTCCCGCTATACTGCACGCCCAGTTCGCCGCCCCTGCCCGTCGAATAGTTCAGGGAATAAAACAGGTTGTTGCTTCCGAATTTGTTGTGGATAAAAACTTCGCGCGCGCTAAGGTTTCGGTAGTCGTCAAACCAGGTGTGCACCCATGAGCGGTCGAACTGCCGGCTTTTCCACGCATCGTTGGAAAACGTAAAGTACTGCGCGACTTTTTCGTTGTAATTGACATGCAAACTCAGGTTCACACTGTTCTCCGCGTAGCGCTTTATTTCCAGATTGTCGGTTATCGAGAGGAATGCTTTTTCCGCCCTGTCCTTTTTCGTCCATATTTTCAACACGGCATCCACGTCGGCGCTGTATTCCGCACCCACGTTGCGGATCACTTCAATCCGGTCGATGTCGGTCGGTTGCAGCGAGCGTATCTGCTCCTGCGCACGCACCTCGCTGCCGTTGATATAAATCAGTAGATTGTCCTTGCCGAACATCAAGATCGCCCCGTTGTCCACGACAACGCCCGGAAGTTTCCCCAGAAGGTCGCCGATGCGGATCTCGTCTTTCAGGTACGAATTGCCGACGTGCAGCGTAAAATTACCGTTGCTGTGCGAAACGGCGGGGCGCGAAGCCCTGACGGTCACTTCGCCCAGTTCGACCGGCTTCAGGACGACGGGCGCAGGCAGCACGTTCGTCCCGTCGACAACCGTAATCAGCGTGTCGTACTGCATGTACTGCACGTCGCGAAGCCGGAGGATGTACGCCTGCGGGCGGATGCCCTCGAATTGAAATTCGGTATCGAAAAACATCTCCAGCGCCATAATCGACGAATCGACGGGCGACAGCAGCGCCAGCGTATAGAAGTCGATCGCTTCGCCCGCTTCCGGCTGCACGCGCCCCTTCAGTATCGCCCGGTTTTGCGACAGCCCCGTCATTACGGAGGCGAAGAGAATACCGGAAATAATGATTGCTTTTTTGTATGTCATAACTTTTCAGTATTGCTTGTTCGTATACTATCGTTTTCCGATGATTGCCTTTCAAAACTTGCTTCGCAGCTGAAAGCATAAAAAAAAATGAGGCCGAACAATATACACTGTATCAGCCTCATTCACCCTCCAAACTCTTGTGACTCCGACAGGATTCAAACCTGTAACCTTCTGATCCGTAGTCAGATGCTCTATTCAGTTGAGCCACGGAGCCGTTTTGTTTACTTTCACGGGCACAAAGTTAGGGTTAATTTCGGGACTGACAAACAAAAAATACATTTTCTTAAGGCAAACACACGAAATTATATTCACGTGAACGCAACGTAAGCAATCTTCTTAAAGCGTCCGTATCCAAACTGTCGGGCACGGTGAATCGGCACTCTGCTTCGCTCGTTTTGCGGCACGACGGCGCTTTCGATTTCGCGCCGAGCGCCTCTTTGCCCCTTCCTGTTCTGCCGGCAGACGGCCACGTAAACCGTTTTTCCGCGCTGTACTTCGGTAAATACGAGGGCGTGCCGGTTATACCTGCCGTGAAACCGGCGATCCACGGCGCCGGTTCCGAGTCTTTTTCAGGGATATAATCCCAATGTACTCTACCCCCTGCTTTTCTGTTTTATACTTTACGCGGCATGGTTTTGTGCCATGAAAGCAGACCTGTTCTTCCCTGTCAGGGGAAGAATATCAATAGAAATATCTGTCGCCCCGCTTTCCCCTGTTCCCCGTTCAGGGGATTCATAAACAGCAGGTGAATGCCCTGACGGGCAATGAGGCGCGTGGGCAGATGCGCTTTTCTATTGACAGGAATGCCCTGACGGGCAATGCACAAAACGATACCGCGTACAGTATAATTGGGATTACTCGCATTTTTAAGGCAATAGAGTTTTCTACTGATGTCAGCGCGCTTTCCGCTGATGTCAGCGCGCCATTCGCTGATGTCAGCGCGCCATTCGCTGATGTCAGCGAGTCATCCGCTGATGTCAGCGCGTCATCCGCTGATGTCAGCGCGTCATCCGCTGATGTCAGCGCGCCATCCGCTGATGTCAGCGCGTCATCCGCTGATGTCAGCGAACCATTCGCTGATGTCAGCGCGCCATTCGCTGATGTCAGCGCGCCATTCGCTGATGTCAGCGAGTCATTCGCTGATGTCGCTATACGTTAAAAAAACGGGCGTAAAAATAAATGGAAGTTTCCGATATGCTTTTCTACAATAATGGAGGCCGTTTCGTCGCTACTGCATTTTTTGTCGGATGGATACAATTGCTTTACGAGATCCGACTCTTCGGGGTCGAAGCCTGTTCCGCACGCGGGTTTGCAACCTGTTCCCGTCCGTCGTTTTTTCGGAGATTTTGCTTTTTCCGGCAAGCGCGTCACTTTTATTCCATATTATTTTATTCCGGATAGTGTGATTTGTTTTAAAATAATTAATTTTGTCGTCAAATTCCAATTATGAAAGCGTTAAATTTGGTCACGGTTTATCATTGAATATATCTCTCAATGCAAACAAAACGGGAAAATACCTTTGAAAGAGACACCTGTTCTTTTATTAGCGACGGTCGGAATGTCTGTTTGCCGGACATGGAATTATCCGTCGGTAACTGTAAAAAAACGGCTTTGCCCAACCATTCATGCGCCCGCATAACGGTTAATAAACACGAACAAATCCGCCACACAAGTTATATAATGTTAAGGGGGGGGGGGGATTTCCCCACCTGTCGCCTCTGCCTTCCCTGCTGCCTGACGGACAATTCCTTATTCATCCGTCGGAAACAGGAATCTTCCGGCGGAACATCATTCACCACATTCAATCCGGTACGAAATCTCAGAGAAGGACGCTGTCCCTTTCCCTGAGATTGACCGTATCCTTCGGGTCATGCTATTCCCGACGGACAGGGGACGGTTGTGTCGACCGCCGGACGAATCCGCCCGATAACCGAATTATCAAAAAAAAATGCCGGACGAGAGGAAGGCTATTACGTATTTATTAATATTTAAACTTTATTTCTTATGACAAAACAAAGTATTTTATTTCGGAGAGGAAACACATGGCGAAAGGCGCTGTGTCTGTTGTGTATCCTCGGATGCTCACTGGCTGCCGCTGCGCAGAAGCGGGTGAGCGGTAAAGTGATCGACGCCGGCGGCGAATCCGTCATCGGCGCCAATGTGATGGAAAAGGGCACCGGTAACGGTACCATTACGGATGTGGACGGCAATTTCAACCTGACGGTACAGGGCGACGCTTCCGTGCTGCAAATATCCTTTATCGGGTATGTGACGCAGGATATTGCGGTGGGCAATCAGACGGTGTTGAACGTCACGCTACAGGAAGACGCGCAGGCGCTGGAAGAAGTGGTAGTAGTGGGTTACGGCACGCAGAAGAAGGTAAACCTGTCGGGCGCGGTTGCCACCATCTCGGCAAAGGCGATTGAAAACCGTCCGGTGACCAATGCCAACACAGCCCTTCAGGGTTTGTCGCCCAACCTGAACATTACCCGTCGTTCGGGAATGGCAAACATGCCGCCGGAAATCAACATCCGCGGATTTACGTCTATCAACGGCGGTAGCGCATTTATCCTTGTGGATAATGTGCCGACAACAGCGGCGGAATTTTCGCGCATCAATCCCGCCGACATCGAAAGCGTATCCGTGTTGAAAGACGCTTCGTCTGCTGCAATCGACGGAGGACGCGCCGCGTTCGGAGTGGTGCTGGTTACGACCAAAACCGCCAAGAGCGAAAAGATTCAGGTCGATGCCGACTATACCTACGGACTCAGACAGTTCGACAATATTCCCGAAGTGATGACGGATATTGCGGAATACATGCGTCTGGCGAACATCATGTCGCAAAATCCCGACCGCTTCAACGACGCTGCCATTGAGTATGGAAGGAAACGTATGGCTGACCCATCGTTACCCGAAATACTTGGTCCCGGAGCTGCAAACGGAGGTGTCAACGACCGACTGGGTAACGATGGCGAATGGGAATATTACGGCATCTATGACTGGTTCGACGTCATGCTGAAAAATGTGTCGCCAAATCAAACAGCCAACGTGCGCATTTCGCAGAGGGGCGAAAAACTTGCGTACTCGGCGAGTGGAGGATTCTATAAAGAAGACGGTATGCTCACCTACGGTAACGATGTTCTGAAACGGTTCAACTTTCGCGGCAACGCTACGTACAACATGACCGACCGATGGAAATTCGGAACCAACCTCGCTTTCAATCGACAGGATTATAACTCAAGTCTGGCATCCGGAGAAAATGAATTTTGGTTCTTCCGTCTGCACAGCAACTATCCCACTCAGCCTATTTACAATCCCGACGGAACATACACTCAGGATGGAGGCTGCAACGTGGGAAGCGCACTGTCTGGTGCTTATGTACAGACCATACGCGACGAGACACAACTGTCGTTCAACACCAAATACGATATTGTGAAAGATGTATGGAGCCTGAATGGAGATGTTACTTTCAGGATGGGCTTCGAAAACGAAGACAGATTAAATATTCATACGCCGTATCAGAACAAACCCGGCAAACAGAACGGTCAGAATGATCCGGGTGTGGAACAGAAGTCGAATCACGACCGTCTGACGGTGTACAATCTGTACACGAGTTTCAACAAGACGTTTGCCGATAAACACGCAGTATCGGCAACGCTGGGATACAATCAGGAATATTATATGTACAACAATCAGTCTGTAGGCGGATCCAAGTTGATTACCGAAACGCTGCCGGACGTACAGATGGCGCTGAATAATCGCAGCTACACTCAAAAACTCGAAAATTATGCCCTGCGCGGCGTATTCGGACGTGTCAACTACATTTTCGACAACAAGTATATCTTTGAAGTCAACGGACGTTACGACGGCAGTTCGCGTTTCTCGAAAGGAAGTCGTTTCGGATTTTTCCCATCCTATTCCGCCGCATGGGTTCTGTCGCGCGAAAGGTTTATGGACGGCGTTAAAGAAACGTTACGGCTCGACAACCTGAAACTGCGCGGTTCGTACGGCTCGCTGGGTAATCAGGTGATAAAAGACAAGGACGGTAATGAAATATTTTATCCTTACATTTCCACTATGAATTACCTCTCGCAAATAGAATACATTCTCGACAGCTCGCGACCCGGAGGAATGCAAGCTCCCGGCGCGGCGCCCGAGTCGCTGACATGGGAAACAGTTCGCACCGTCAACGGAGGTATCGACCTTGGATTCCTGAACAACAGATTGGACTTGACGTTCGACGTCTATACCCGCTACACGGAAGGTATGCTCACGCAGAGTAAGACTTTGCCCGCGGTGTATGGAACCGGCTCGCCGCAAGCCAATGCCGCCGACCTGAAAACAAAAGGCTGGGAATTGAGCGTCGGGTGGCACGACGCTGTAGAAGTAGGCGGTTCGCCTCTGTCGTACAACATCCGTGTGATGCTTGCTGACAATAAATCGTGGATTACCCATTTCGACAATCCCACCAAAAACCTTGGCAACTATTATGAAGGTCAGCGTCTGGGCGAAATCTGGGGATACACCACTCTGGGCTATTTCGCAAACGACGCGGAGGCTAACGCATGGGCAGATCAGGCGGCTCTTGGTAATTCGCAAAATAACTACTCGTTTCAAGCAGGCGATTTGAAATTTGCCGACCTGAACAATGACGGCAAAATCACGAACGGAAACAATACGGTGAACGATCCGGGCGATATGAAAATTATCGGCAACAACCGCGAACGTCTGCCGTATTCTATTGACGCCGGCGCCGCATGGAAAGGTTTCGATTTGAGACTGTTCTTTCAGGGTATCGGCAAACGCGAGGCCTATCCGAATGTGACTCACGACGGTTTGCATTTTTGGGGCATATACACCACGCCATGGTGTAACCCGAATACCAAAAATGCGGATAACTGGACGCCCGAAAACACCGATGCATACTTCCCGCGTCTGAAATCCGCAATTGCCATGAGCGGCGAGTTAGCAAAAACACAGACGAAATACTTGCAGGACGCTTCGTATCTGCGTCTGAAAAATGTGACGATAGGATATACTATCCCTTCGCAGTTGCTACAGAAAGTGAAAATCCGAAATCTGAGAGTCTATTTCAGCGGGGAAAACCTGTTGACTTTCCATCATATTGAGGTGAAAGGAAACGACCCCGAAAAATTCGGCGGCAATATCTATTATCCGTTCCAACGGACGTTTTCATTCGGAGTGAATATTGGATTTTAATAATTAATTAAATAATAAAGACATGAAAAGAAATAATGTATATATAAAAATGATGCTCGTAGCAGCGATGATTTGCGGATGTTTTGCCTGCGACGACGAGTTTTTGGAACGCTATCCGCAAACGAGTGTTGCCGTTCCCACTTTCTTCAAGTCGGTTTCCGACCTTCAACTCTATGTCAACGGACTGTACAGCGTTACTCCAAAGTACTACGATCCGGGATCCGACAATGTGACTTTCGCACGCGATGTCGAGCCTTATTCCGGTATGCTTTACGGCAGGCTTACGCCCGACAATGTCAGCGGTTGGGACTGGGCGTTTCTGCGCAATGTCAACCTGATGTTAAACAATCTGGACGAGGTAAGCGGCGAGGCGACTGAAATCAACCATTACGTCGGAATCGCGCGATACTTGCGTGCGCGTTTCTATATCGAAAAGGTGCAAACTTATTCGAATGTACCATGGTACGATAAGGAACTCACAACAACGGACGAGGATTTGTATAAGACTCAAGACCCGCGTGCGTTCGTTGTGGATAAAATCATGGAAGACCTTGAGTTTGCCGTCGTCAACATCAAGCCCGACATGGGCAACCGTACACGAGTACACAAGTATGTGGCGCTGGCAGAACTGTCGCGATTCGCTCTCTACGAAGGCACGTATCGCAAATATCACACCGAACTCGAACTGACCGGAACGGCAAACCGTTTTCTGGAACGTGCAGTGTCGGCAAGCGAAGAAATCATGAACAGCGGCAATTTCGAACTCACGGGTATCGGTACCGAAGAACTCGCTCCGGGCATTACAGGTTCTGCCGGTTTCCGCGCTCTATTTTCGAGCGCAACATTAGACGGTAATCGCGAAATCATTCAATGGTGTGAATATGGGCTGTCTCCATACCGGAAAGACCACAGTGCATGTTTCCTGACGGCAGCATCGACCATCATATATTCGCTGAATCGCAGTTTGCAGGAGAGTTTTCTGACTAAGGACGGCAAACCGTTTTCGACGGTCGCAGATTACGACAAAAAGGAATATAAGGACGTGTTTACGGACAGAGACCCGCGTATGGCGGAAACGTTTGTATGGCCCGGGCTGGGCAACGAAGACGCTATAAAAGGAATAACGCCTCTGGCAGTTCCTCCCCGAGTGGGCGGTTATATGCAGAGTAAATACTTCACTCCAAAGGGAGGAAGTTTAAAGTCAACCGACAACACCTGGCAAGCAACTTCATTGCCTGTGTTTCGTTATGGCGAGGTGCTGCTCAATTATGCCGAAGCCAAGGCTGAACTCGGTCAGTTGGACGCTACTGCCGTTGGCAAGAGCATCAATCTGTTGCGTGCACGTGTCAATATGCCTGCGTTCAATGCTTCCGTAGAAGTGGACGCTACGTTGAGGTCGCTGTATCCCGGCGTCTCCGATGTCAATATTCTCGCCGTTCGTCGCGAACGTCGCGTTGAACTTGCCGGCGAAGGTCTGCGTCAACAGGATATTTATCGCTGGAAAGCCGGCAAACTGTACGAAGCCGAAATATCACAACAGGGCATCTATACACCGTCTCTGCCTTATGCGTACGACACAAACAGCGACGGAATACCCGACCAGGGCGTAGCCGAAACGGCTTCCAAACATACTGATGACCCGGCGGTGGCATGGTACGACATAGACGCTGCGGATATAGAGATATATCGCGATGCTTCGGGTTTTATTCGTATCAAAAACGACCAAACACGCAAATTTGATGAACCGAAATGTTATTACACTCCGATTCCTAAAGGTCAAATCGTGCTGAATCCTAATCTCAAACAACCTCCGGGATGGTGATTGATTGAGTGATTTTTTATAAAAAAGGATGGGCGAAATACCCATCCTTTTTTTGTGCGCCGCTTTGATGAATTGAGAAACGCAAGTTCGACGTAAGTCAGCCATTATTCAAAATGTCATATATCCGTCTTTCTGTGAAGCCGGTGATAGTAGCAATTG
>JAISNP010000064.1 GCA_031276175.1 Tannerella sp. | reverse complement strand
TTTGTTGTCGACAGAAACTCATTTGTTGTCGACAGAAACTCATTTGTTGTCGACAGAAACTCGTTTGTTGTCGACAGAAACTCATTTGTTGTCGACAGAAACTCATTTGTTGTCGACAGAAACTCATTTGTTGTCGACAGAAACTCGTTTGTTGTCGACAGAAACTCATTTGTTGTCGACAGAAACTCGTTTGTTGTCGACGGAAACTCGTTTGTTGTCGACGGAAACTCATTTGTTGTCGACAGAAACTCATTTGTTGTCGACAGAAACTCATTTGTTGTCGACAGAAACTCGTTTGTTGTCGACGGTAAGCCGATTATTGCATTACCGCGTTACTTCATTGTTGTTCCCCACGCGCCGGGGGCGCATCTTCCGCAACCTGCCGGGGACGCAGGCTGCGGCCATGTCGGGGCAACGGCCACGATTGTGCGTACAGAAAACGCCCCCGTCTGCGCATCGGCAGGCGGCGGCGTTTTTGCGGCAATGGGGAAGGTATGTGAAAGTATTGTTTTAAGTAATTGGAAACAAGCGATTTGCCCCCCCCGGTAAATTAACGCGCATATACATTTGTTCACTGTCGGGGCGCAGCAACCGTGCGCCCGTATCCGCGAGATGCGAGAGGAAGGAGAGGATGTGTTTTAAATGCGGCCACATGGTTGCGTCGTTGATCGGGTGTTGTTTTTATTCGGGGCGAAAGTAAGGAATTTTTTTTAATCCGGACGAAAAAGAAGGGGCTTTTTTATTAACTGTGAACGATTAATTATAAACTATGAACGATGAGAGATGAGGGATGAGTGATGAGCGCCGTGAGATGGAAAAAAGAAACGGTAGCGGAAGGTTTCATCCTTTTGTCTCTGAATTTTCGACTTTTTGAACATGGGAACATCTCACAAAATTGTGCCGCATGAAGTATAATTCATACCTTTGCCCCGTCTCACAAAGTACACAATGAGTTTATGGCACTGATCAAATCTCTCAGAGGATACACTCCCGTAATAGGGGAAAACACGTTCGTGGCCGAAAATGCGGTAATTATAGGCGACGTAGTGATCGGCGAAGGATGCAGCATCTGGTACGGCACAGTGTTGCGCGGCGACGTAAATTCCATCCGCATCGGCAACGGGGTGAACATACAGGACGGCTCCGTGCTGCATACGTTATATGAAAAGTCGACCGTCGAAATCGGCGACGATGTATCAATCGGGCACAATGTGACCGTGCACGGCGCCAAAATCCGCCGCAGCGCGCTGATCGGCATGGGCGCCGTGGTGCTCGACCATGCCGATGTGGGCGAAGGCGCGATTATTGCGGCCGGCTCGGTTGTGCTCGCCGGTACGCAGGTAGAAGCGGGGAGCATCTATGCCGGCGTCCCTGCCCGGTTCGTCAAGAAAGTAGCGCCCGAACAGGCAAGCGAAATCAACCGGAAAATAGCCCGTAACTATCACATGTACGCATCGTGGTACGAAAACGGCGACGAATCGTGAAACGCGAGGCATTGTCGGCGTTCGTTGCCGGCGGAATCGCATTTCTGCTCATATTTGCCTTACTGTATTTTGCTCCGCAGTTTTGCGCGACGACGGGCGGCAAGATGCCGGCGGACGATACGCTCGCCGTCCGTCGTGCGCGCCTCGTCTTTGCCGGCGACCTGATGCAGCACACGACGCAGATTAATGCCGCCCGGACTGCCGACGGCTCGTTCGACTATTCGGGCTCATTCCGGTACGTAAGAGACCTGTTCGGCGAAGCCGACGTGGCCGTGCTTAATTTCGAGACTACACTGGCGCCGTGCGAACCTTACACGGGCTACCCGCGCTTCCGGTCGCCGGTACATATTGCCGGCGCCCTGAAAGATATAGGAATCGACATCGTCGCCCTCGCAAACAATCATATCTGCGACAACGGGCTTGAGGGCATCTCCTTTACGCTTGCCTGTCTGGACTCTTTCGGCATAGCCTCTACGGGCGTCTTTGCCGACAGCGCCCAATACCGTGCGCGGCATCCGCTCCGTTTCGAGGCCAACGGCATCCGCTTTGCCCTGCTGAACTATACTTACGGGACAAACGGTATGCCCGTTCCCGGGAAAACAATCGTCAACCTGATAGATACGACAACAATTGCTGCCGACCTCGCGCGGATTGACGGCAGCGAAACGGACTGCATCATCGTTTTCTTTCACTGGGGGGAAGAATATTCGCGCCGTCCCGACGACGGGCAGCGGAATCTCTCCGCCTTTTGCCGCCGGAGAGGCGCGCATATCGTTGCAGGCAGCCATCCGCATACAATACAACCGTTGGAAGCACATATCGACGCCGACAGCATTACCCGTGCCGTAACAATTTATTCAATGGGAAATCTGGTATCCAACCAGCGGTGGCGCTATTCGGACGGGGGATTGACCGTCGCGCTCGACGTCGAGATAGAAAGCGATAATCCTCCCGTTATCCGGATGACCCCCATCCCCGTATGGGTACTGATGCCCGGCTACCGCATCCTGCCCGAACAGGTAGCCGACACTATCGGGATGTCGGAACAGCAACGTGCGATGTACCGTCGGTTTGTAACGGATACGCACACGCTGCCGGGATTATAAGGTCAGAATCGTCCCTTTGTCATCCACAGCTTAAACTCCGCCGCCTTGTTTTTGCTGACGTAAATCCGTTCGGGCACTTCGACGTCAAGCGTGACAAGCAGACGGCTGTCAAACCAGACCGTGATGTTCTTCACGCTGTTGCGCGCAATTACAAACTGCTTGTTCGCACGAATGAAACGGGCGGGATTCAACGATATGACCACCTGCTCCAGCGTCTTGTTATAAGGATGATACTTCCCGTCTTTCAGGTATACGCGCGTATTCTTGTCCGTAGTATAAAAACACGAAACATTGTCGATGCTCACCGGCAATAATTTGTCCTTGATCGGTATCAGCAGTTTGTCCCTGTAACTGTTGGGCGCAGGCGCCAGATGCATCATTTGCGAGAGATATTGCAACAGGTCGGCGTTTGTCAGCTTGCCGAACTTGTCTAATGCACGCTTCAGATCGTCCGCCTTGATAGGTTTAAGCAAATAATCTATGCTGTTCACCTTAAACGCTTCGAGGGCATACTCGTCGTAAGCCGTCGTAAAAATGATGGGCGTTTCTATCAGGACGGTATTGAAGATGGTAAACGCCGCGCCGTCGGACAGGTGTATGTCCATAAAAATAAGGTCAGGAGAAGGATTGGCTTGGAGCCAGCAAACGGTCTGCTCGATACTTTCCGTAATCCCTGCTATCTCGACGCGAAAGTCCGCTTCCTCAAGCATGGCCACAAGATTTTCACTGGCAACCGTTTCGTCTTCAACAATCAGTATCTTCATCTTTTTGCTGTTTAAGCGGTAAATAAACCCTGAATATTTTTTCGCCCGGTTCGATACGGATTTGCTTGTTCATCAGCAGGGCAAAACGATGCTCAAGATTCCGAAGCCCCGTTCCGTTGGTAAACGCCGACGTGTGTTTCGGAAAAACGGGATTGGAGATGACCAGTTCCGTCTGTTCGTTCAGCCAGATGTCCGCCACCATTTTATGCTGACTGTCGATGACATTGTGCACTACGATGTTGTCTATTAACGGAAGTAAAGACAGGGCAGGCAGTTTCAATCCCATTTTATCTTTGGCGACGACGATGTTAAACACGAGTTTGTTGGCAAAACGCACCTCCATCATATAACGGAAAGCCTCTGCAAATTCCAGTTCCTCGCTCAAGGAGACCAGTTCTTTCTTTTCGCTCTGAAGTATGTAGCGAAAAACGTCCGACAGTTTGTTTACATACGCCAGCGTATCCTCTTCGTTCTTTTTCCGGATGAGAGCGGACAGTCCGTTCAGCGAATTAAAGAAAAAATGAGGATTAATCTGATTGGTAAGGGCGTTATAACGGCTTTGCAAGTTTTCAATTTTCAATTGTTCGATTTCCTGTTCTTTTTTCAGTTGCACGGCATACAGCAAGAAAACATGCCCTGCAAAAGTGCACACTATCCCCACAACAAAAAACTGGAAAAGCAATATCCCCGTAAAACAATCGGCTTTGATGCTGAAAAGATGCGAAATACATACATATATTAAATAAGCCAGGACTGCCGCCGCAAAAGTTTTTATCAATCGTTTCTTGAAACTGACGGTTTTGATTTTTTCCAGATTGTATTTTAAGATTATAAATATCAATGCCGTAAAGAAAAATAGCCTGAAGACGAAAAAAGACAGATGCACCGGGTGCACGGTTTTATCCATTTGGCTCAACTCCCACGAGAGGCAGGCAATGTTGGGATAAATGATAAAAACAGCGCTTAGTATGCTTATAAGCAGTAGTTTTTGGAAATTATACTTGTATGGCAGATCCATTCGGCGACCGTTTGTTATAATCTATGATGCAGCAAATTTGTAGATTATGGAGTGGTATATTTGTTAATTTGTCGCAGAAAAGAAAAAATACGGATAATCGCGAAAACAAGAATTAAGTACATTTATTGCAGGAAATCTGCGCGGCAGGCTCTTCCTCTTGGACTTGAACCAAGGACCCTCTGATTAACAGTCAGATGCTCTAACCAACTGAGCTAAGGAAGAAAATAAGACAACTTTTTCCGAAATGCGGGACAAAAGTACAGCTATTTTTTCAAATACGCAATACCTTGTCTGCAAAAAAGCATTTGAATCCGGCTTAAAAACGGATTATACGGAGGTTTATTGAATCGGTTCGCTTTCCGTTTCTGTTGCTTCCTTGTATTTCCCGGCCAGGAAAGTCAGGAAGGTATTGATTTGCTTGATGGATTTCAGCGTTTCGGGAGTCACTTCCTTTTTTTGCAGGCGGAGCAGGAAATATCCGTAAACGGCAGTGAAGCAGGTCTCGATTTCGGACATTTCTATTCCTCCGGATTTTGCACGTAATTGTACGATGCAGGGTAGAGTCCGGTAATAAAGTGCGCCGTATGTCGTTTCCTTCGGATCTTTCAACAGACGCAGATGAAGTTCGGAAAGCGCAGTCAATATGTTTTTGTTTAGTTGAATATGACCTTTTTCCTTCACTCCCTCGATGCGCATCATCTCCATCAGTTCTTCGTACCAGCGGACGATTTGCCTCTTGACGTCTTCAGGCTGGTCGTAGCGGTCAATAACGGAACGCTTGACAGTCTCAATATCAAATCCGCAGGCGCGTATCAAGTGTTCTACCTGCCACATGTAAAACAGGTATTCCACGATATTTTCCTTTCTTTTCTGTTCGGCTATAATCATGTTGCAAAAATATACATTATTCCGAATGACATCTTCTCCGGCTTTTGGTTTATAAACATGGGATTTTGCAGGCGACTGTTTGGGCGTGTATTTTCTCTCGGAAAGTCATATTGCGGTGGAGTATACCGGACTCGAACCGGTCACCTCGACACTGCCAGTGTCGCACTCTAGCCAGATGAGCTAATACCCCGATTTTTGTTTTTCGCGTGCAAAGATAAATGATTTTACGGATATATACTTTATCTTTGTTCGAATTATTGACAACAAAAATCCGATTGAACAGATGGTTCGCGACCGTATTATATTGGGTATCGACCCCGGCACCATTGTGATGGGTTACGGCATATTGACCGTTGAAAACAACAAGCCGCGCATTGAAACGATGGGCGTGCTGTCTCTCAACAAATTCGACAATCATTACACGCGCCTCCACCGTATCTACGAGCGGATGCTTGCGCTCATAGATGCATATCATCCCGACGAGTTGGCTATCGAGGCGCCGTTTTTCGGGAAGAACGTACAGAGTATGCTCAAACTCGGACGCGCCCAGGGGGCAGCCATCGCCGCCGCGCTCAACCGCGATATTCCCATTTTCGAATATGCACCGTTGAAAATCAAGATGGCAATCACGGGAAACGGACAGGCCGCCAAAGAACAGGTCGCCGGCATGTTACAGCACATCCTGCGTATTCCCGACGAAAATATGCTGCCGCAACTGGACGCTACCGATGGTCTTGCCGCCGCCTACTGTCACTATTTGCAAATCAACCGTCCCAAAGCGGGAAAAGACTGCACAAACTGGAAAGACTTTATTTCCAAGCATCCGGATAAAGTCAGAAAATAGATTCCGGCAGACGGAATTTCTTTCTCCGTCTGTTTTGCGGGAAATAGACTGCAAGCGGTCGTTCGGCGTATTACTCCAATATTTTCAATCGTTTAAAAATAAATGATGCGCGGAAGGGTAAGACCTGCACTCAAACAATACCCTGCGCCATCATCGCTTGCGCGACTTTCATAAATCCCGCAATATTTGCACCCTTTACATAGTTGATATAGCCGTCTTCCTTGCCATACATCACGCACTGCTCATGGATGTTTCGCATGATTTGATGAAGCCGCTCGTCCACTTCGGCCGCCGTCCACGAGAGGTGCATCGCATTTTGCGTCATCTCCAGCCCCGACGTGGCTACGCCGCCCGCATTCACTGCCTTTCCGGGGGCGTAGAGCACCCTGTTGCGGATGAACAACTCGACGGCCTCTTCCGTGCATCCCATGTTGGAGATTTCCGCAATGCAGCGCGTGCCGTTGTCAATCAGCCGTTGCGCGTCCGCAGCATCCAGTTCGTTCTGGATGGCGCAGGGCAGGGCAATGTCGACCTTTTGCTCCCACGGACGTTTGCCGGGATAAAACACGGCGCCGGGGAATGCTTCCACATAAGGCGCTACAATGTCTTCGCCCGAATTGCGAAGCTCCAGCATACAGTCGATCTTTTCCCCCGAAATGCCGTCGGGATCGTATACGTAGCCGTCGGGGCCTGAGATCGTCACTACTCTGGCGCCAAGCTCGGTCGCCTTGATGGTTGCACCCCAGGCTACGTTGCCGAAGCCGGAGACGGCGACCGTTTTCCCCTCGAAATCCATGCCGTGCGTTTTCAGCATCTGATTGACGAAGTACAGCCCTCCGAACCCCGTCGCTTCGGGGCGCAGTATCGAGCCGCCGTATGTCAGTCCCTTGCCGGTGAGGGTACCGGTATGCTCGCGAGACAGTTTTTTGTACATTCCGAACAGGTAGCCTACTTCGCGCGTGCCTACGCCGATGTCGCCGGCAGGCACGTCCGTGTCCGGCCCGATGTTTCGCCAAAGCTCCAGCATGAAGGCCTGGCAGAAGCGCATGATTTCGGCATTGCTGCGCCCTCGGAAGGCAAAGTCGGCGCCGCCCTTCGCGCCGCCCATCGGGAGCGTGGTAAGCGCATTCTTGAAAGTCTGCTCAAAGCCGAGAAACTTCAGGATGGAAAGATTCACGGAGGGATGGAAGCGCAGGCCGCCCTTGTAGGGGCCTATGGCGTTGTTGAACTGTACGCGGTATCCAAGGTTGACCTGTACGTTGCCGTCGTCGTCTACCCACGGTACGCGGAACATGATTACGCGATCCGGCTCAACCAGGCGCTCAATGATTCGCGCCTTCTCAAATTCGGGATGCCGGTTGTAGACTTCTTCGATGGAGAGTAATACTTCCCGGACTGCCTGCAGGTATTCCTGCTCGCCGGGGTGCTTTGTTTCCAAAGCCGATAATATTGTTTTGGTATTCATGCAGGTGTTTTTTTCTGTTTGTTTTATGTCGACAAATGTACGGCGATTTTTCATGCGGGGGAAAAATTATTCATTATTTTTGAGCTGCATTATTTATTAATAGTATACGGAATGGGCAGGATAGAGGAACTGACGAAAGTGGCGTTCAGGGATACGTCTTTTGACGACCTGATGAACCAGCGGATAATTAACGTGCTGCTGGTAGCAACCAAATACGACGCGTTTACGCTTGAAGACGACGGGCGCGTGGAAGAACAGATTTTCAACGAGTATGTGACGCTGAACCTGCGCCACCCGCCGCGCTTTACGCAGGTGACGACCGTGGAAGAGGCTTTCGGGCGGATGAAGGAGATTAACTTCGAACTGGTCATCGTCATGCCGAACATGGTGGACAGCGACATCTTCGGGACGGCGCGCATGATAAAGGCGCAGTATCCGAAAATCCCGATCGTCGTGCTTACCCCTTTTTCAAAAGAAGTATCGAAACGCATCGAGAAGGAAGATACCAGCGCCATTAACTACATTTTCGGCTGGCTGGGGAATACCGACGTGTTGCTTGCCATCATCAAGCTGATAGAAGACGATATGAACATGCCGTACGATACGGCCGCCGGGGTGCAGATCATCCTCGTGGTCGAAGATTCCATCCGCTTCTATTCCTCGCTGCTGCCCATGCTCTACAAGTTTGTGCTTGAGCAGAGCCGCGAGTTCTCGAAGGAGGCGTTGAACGCCCATCAGGAGATGCTGCGCAAGCGCGGCAGGCCTAAAATCAAACTCGCGCGCAATTACGAAGAGGCGGTGGAGATATTCGACCGGTACGGGAATAACCTCCTGGGGATTATTTCCGATTTCGGTTTTCCGCGGGAAGGGCAGGACGATCCGCTGGCAGGACACCGGTTTATCCGCCACGTGCGCGCTCCACGTCCGGCAGACGACGGGCGAGAGGCGTCCGGGAGGGCGCTTACGATACCGGTCATCATGGAATCGGCGGAGGCCGACTGCGAAAGGCTTGCGGCGGAGTTGGGCGTTTCGTTTGTAAACAAACTTTCCGAAAGCTATCAGGAAGACATGCGCAGGAAGGTGATGGAGCAGTTCGGCTTCGGCGACTTCGTGATCGTCAATCCGGCAGACGGAAAGGAACTCATGCGCATCAGGGATTTAAAAGATTTGCAGCAAAAGGTGTTCGACATACCGGACGATGCGTTGCGCGAGCATCTGACCCGCGATCATTTCTCGCGCTTCTTCTACTCCCGCGCCATGTTTCCACCTGCGCGACTGCTGAAAGACATCAACGTGGACGAGTATGAAAGCATGGACGAGGCGCGCCGGCTTATTTTTGAAACCATACTGCGCTACCGCCGGATGAAAAACCACGGCACGGTTGCCGTCTACCATCCGGAGCGTTTCGACAAGTACAGCCATTTCGCCCGCATCGGCGAAGGCTCGCTGGGCGGCAAGGGGCGCGGACTGGCCTTTATCGACGCGATGCTGAAGCGCAATCCGTCGCTCGACAGGGAAGACTTCCCCGTCCGCATCCCCAAGACGGTGGCGCTGTGCACGGATATGTTCGACCTGTTCATGGAGATGAACGGACTGTATCCCGTGGCGCTTGGCGATGCCGGCGACGAGGAGATACTTGCGCATTTCCGGCGCGCCGAACTGCCCGAAGCGTTGAACGCCGACCTGAGGGCTTTCCTGCGCGTGGTGGAGCGACCGCTGGCCGTGCGCTCGTCCAGCCTGCTGGAAGATGCGCACTACCAGCCCTTCGCCGGCGTGTATTCTACATACATGATGCCCTGCCTGCCGAACGAAGAAGAGATGCTGCGCGCCGTAAGCAGCGCCGTGAAGGGCGTCTACGCCTCCGTTTTCTTTAAAGACAGCAAGGCGTACATGAAGGCGACGAGCAACCTGATAGACCGCGAAAAGATGGCGGTAGTGCTTCAGGAAACCGTCGGCAGGCAGTTCGGCAGCCGCTATTATCCGCTGCTGAGCGGCGTGGCGCGTTCGCTCAACTTCTACCCTACGGGAAACGAACGGGCGGAAGACGGCATCGCCCACATCGCCCTGGGGCTGGGCAAGTATATCGTAGACGGCGGCATCGCACTGCGATTCTCGCCCAAGCGACCACATCACATCCTGCAACTGAGTTCGACGGAAATGGCGCTGAAGGAAACGCAGCGGCAGTTCCTCGCGCTTGATCTGGAGAACCGCTTCCGCGAGGCGGAGGTAGACGATGCGTTCAACCTGCTGCGCCTGACGCTGAAGGATGCCGAAGCCGACGGCGCGCTGGCGCGCGTGTCCTCTACCTACGACCCCGGAGAACAGGTCATTCGCCCCGGATATTATCCCGAAGGACGGAAAATACTGACCTTCGCCCACATCCTCGAACACGACGGGCTGCCGCTGGCCGACACGCTCGGCGAACTGCTGGAAATAGGACAAAGCGAGATGGGACGACCCGTCGAAATAGAATTTGCCGTCGACATTCCACTTGCAAAAAACGAAGAAACGGCATTCTATTTCCTCCAGATTCGCCCCATCGTCAGCCGCAACGAGGTGATCGACGAAAGCCCCGAACTGATCCCCCGCCGCAAAATGCTGCTTTACTCTACCTCCGCGCTGGGGCACGGCGTGTCGTCGAACATGTACGACGTGGTTTACGTCAAAAGCCGCGGCTTCGACCCGGCGCACAACACGGCCATCGCCGCCGAAATCGCGCGGATAAACCGCCTCTTCGACGAACAGGACTGCGGCTACATCCTTATCGGCGCCGGACGCTGGGGCAGCGAAGACCCCTGGCTCGGCATCCCCGTGAAGTGGCCGCACATCAGCCGCGCGCGCATAATTGCCGAGTGCAGCTTCGAGAACTACCGCATTGAGCCGAGTCAGGGCACGCACTTCTTCCAGAACCTGACGTCGCACGGCGTGGGATATTTCACCGTGAACCCCGCACTCGGCAAAGACCTCTTCGACGAAGCGTATCTCAACAACCGCCCTGCCGAGCAGGAGACGGCGCATGTACGCTGGGTACGCTTCGCCCGTCCGTTCACCGTCCTTATTGACGGGCGGCGCGGCGTGGGCGCCGTCCGCAAGGGATAAGCAGCCTCAGTCCGCAGGTTAAAACCCTGCATCTTCTTTTTATATACATGCGGAAGCGCGACGCACGCCGGACAGCACGCCTTCCGTGATGGCGCCGTGCACCACAACGCCCGGGACAAAGGCAACCGTGAGACCGCATTTTTCGGGCGTACGGATGAAAAAACATGCAGGAGATTTTTTCATCTCTCGTGAAACGGTTTTCAAAAATCGGTTTTTGGGTTTCATCTTTCGTGAGATTGTTTTTAACGAATGTCGTACTCAACGCCTGATAAGCAGGAAAGGATTTATTTTTCATAGCCTTACGCTTGCGGTGCGAAGATAAAACCCACTCCGGATGCCTTAACTCGGCGCCTCTCGGAGTTAACTCCGAGCCGAGCGGAGTTAGCTCCGAGCCACGCGGAGTTAACTCCAAACCCACGCGGAGTTAAC
>JAISNP010000040.1 GCA_031276175.1 Tannerella sp. | reverse complement strand
ACAAAAACACCCTCCCGATTTCGTCAGCGGGACATATTATTGAAGAAGACATTATCGTAAAACCATGTTAAAAACATCCGGCCTGCGTCCGACATCTTGAAAACAATCCGTACCTTTGCGGCAGATTTCAATCTGTTGCATAAACAAAGGGGCTGACCGGTTTTGACAGCGGGTAGAAAGGGTTTGTAAGCATGCAGTGCCTCGTTGCCCGGCACTATAATCAAGGATGACGAATTATTAACTGGCGAAAACAACTACGCTCTCGCTGCTTAATCGAAGAATAGTAGATTAATGCTTAATCCTTACGCAAGGCGTTCGGACGAGATACCACCCGGATGCTCTTGCTCCGAAGCTATCCGAATCGGTGGTACGGCAATATCGGAGACAGTCTGAAGAAAAGTCCCGGTTTTTCAGGCAAAATTAAGGGAATAAGGCGACAGTTGGTGGCTTCGGTCTTGCTGCCGCTCGAAAACCAAGGCGAAGATAAGCATGTAGAAAGCAAATCGGTTCCTCGTTTGGACGAGAGTTCGAATCTCTCCAGCTCCACTTAGGGTATTAAGTCTTTTATTTCCCGGCAATAATCCCGAATATTTTCACCTCGCGGATATATTCTCGATGCGGTTGCCCCGAAAAAACGGCTGTGTGTTGTTTCCGGTTAGCATAAAATACATATCTTTGCGCCGCAAAAGCGGGATGTAGCTCAGCTCGGTAGAGTACGCGTCTGGGGGGCGTGTGGTCGCAGGTTCAAATCCTGTCATCCCGACAAAAGAAATTAAGCGTCACAAGGTAAAAAGATTGAGGGATCTTATCAGTCTATCACGAATCTGAGACAGACAAATATAGACAAATTAGAAAGCCAAACATTTGAGTCCGGCTTTCTTTTTTTTTGGGGCCGTCGCGGTTTGTTGATACGACCGGGCGCTATCTGGGATGCAGCGTAATGAACGGGATCAGCATTTCTTCGAGCGAGATACCGCCGTGTTGAAATGTGTTCCGATAGTACGAAACGTAGTAGTTGTAATTGTTCGGATAGGTAAAAAACATTTCGTTTGTTGCGAAGATATATTTCGTACTGAGGTTGGACGAGGGCAGTCCGGCTTTGGCCGGTTCTCTGACTTCGAAGATATACTTCGAGTCGCAGCTCATGTTTTTCCCGACCTTGTAGCGGAGATTGGTGTTTGTGTTTTTGTCGCCGATCATTTTGATGGGCGTGTTGACCCGGATGGTACCGTGGTCGGTGGTGAGAATCACTTTGTATCCTTTTTCGGCCAGACTTTTGAAGAGTTCGAGCGCGGTGGAGTGCTGAAACCATGAACGGGTGAGGCTGCGATATGCGGCTTCGCTCTGCGCCAGTTCGCGTATCATCTTGCTTTCCGTACGTGCGTGAGAGAGCATGTCGACAAAGTTGATTACAATTACGTTCAGTTGGTTGTGCGAAAGCGTCGACAAGTTGTTGAGGAGTTTGTCGCCGTACTGCGAGTCGTATATTTTGTGGTACGAGAAGAGGTATTTTTTCCTGAAGCGCTCGATTTGCGTCCGTATCAGCGGTTCTTCGTTGATATTTTTCCCCTCTTCGCTTTCTTCGTCTACCCACAGTTCGGGAAACATTTTCTCGATCTGTGCAGGCATCAGTCCCGAAAATATGGCGTTGCGGGCATACTGGGTGACGGTGGGCAGGATGCTGTAATACAAGCTCTCGTCGAAGGTGAAATAGTCGGCAAGCAGGTTGTTCACCACGCGCCACTGGTCGAGGCGGAAATTGTCGATCAGGATAAAGAACACTTTTTCTCCGCTGTCCAGCAGGGGGAAGACTTTCTTTTTGAACAGATCGGGACTCATCAGCGGGCGCAGGTCGGGGTTTTGTATCCATTGCAGGTAGTTGTTCTTCACAAATTTGCCGAAGATGCTGTTGGCTTCGCGCTTCTGCATACAGAGCAGGTCGAGCATCTGCGTCTGTCCTTCCTGCAATTCCAGTTCCCAGTAGACAATCTTCCGGTATACGTCAATCCAGTCATCCGTCGTCAGCGAATCATTGATTTGAACCCCGATGCGTCCGAATTCCTGCTGGTACGACTCGGTCGTCGTGGTCTGGATGATGTCGCTTTTGTGAAGGTTTTTTTTGATGGAAAGATAGAGTTGGTGCGGATTAACCGGTTTAATCAGGTAGTCGGCGATTTTGTTCCCGATAGCCTGATTCATAATGCTCTCTTCTTCGCTCTTGGTGACCATCACTACCGGCACGGTCGGGTTGATTTCCTTGATGGCGGAGAGGGTTTCGAGTCCCGTCAGTCCGGGCATATTTTCGTCCAGAAAGATGATGTCGAAGGTCTGTTCCCGGCAAGAGTCTATGGCATCGCGCCCGCTGATGACGGGCACGATTTCATAGCCTTTTTCCTGCAGGAAGAGTATGTGGGGCTTGAGCAAGTCTATCTCGTCGTCTGCCCAGAGGATGCGTTCTCTTTTCGCTGTCATTATATTGATTGAAATATTTTATCCGTATAACGTGGAAACGCGCGGTTGCGTATCCGGGACAGGCGAAAAGTTTTCGGGCATATCGCCGTCATTTTATGTGTTTGGATGCTTTGGATGCGACGTCCCGAATGTCCTCCAGGGTGAAATGCCCCAGTATCAGGATTACCGTAAACTCTTCGACTCCGTCAACCAGCATGACGAGTTCTTCGATGTCTGTTCCGTTTTTCCTGACGTGGAAGGTGACGTCGTCGCCGCCTTCGTCGCGGATGCGCATCAGTTCTTCGTGCTTTTCGGTAATCAACTTTTTGAATGTGGCGCGCATTTCTTCTCTTACGCCGTCCTTTTTGGTGGAGAGTAAGTGGATGCCGTCGATTTTTTTCAGCCGGCTCAGTTTCACGCCGCCTGCGTCTCCGAGGGAGGGGAGCATGTCGAACATGGCCTTGGAAATGTGTACGGACGAAACGCCGTCCTGTCCGGCAAACCTGTCGAACAGTTTCTGCTGCTGTCCGAAACAGAGGTTGCTCGCGCTTATTAAGCCTGCAATCAGTAAAAAAACATGTTTTGCTTTCATTTCGTGTATAATTGGATGGTTGTGTTAAATGTTTTCTCTAATACGTCGTTCATTTTTATCAGTTCCTCTTCCGCCATGCGCGTCTGTTCGATGCCTCTGTTCAGTTTTGCGGACACGTAGAGCAGCGTTTGTTCGGCCACGAGGGCGGCATCTTCCGGGCGGTCGCAAGTATCGGCCACAGTGTGCGGGCTGTGCGTGCGGGTGGCGAAAAACAGTCCCGTGCAAAGTATCGCTATTGCGGAGACGGCAGCGACGCGATACCACCACATGGCGTGCGTGCGCGGCGTCCTGCGTTCGCTTTCGTCCAGGCGCCGGAGGGTTGCTTGCAGGCGGACGGATACGCCCAGGGGCGTCCGATGCCGTTTGCCGCAGAGCGCCCGGAACATGGCTTGGTCTTTTTTCAGGTTTTCGTCCGCACATTCGCAGTTCAGGAAATAGTCCGCCAGCCTGCATTCTTCTTCCGGCGTGGTATCGCCGGCGTAAAACTTATCGAGTAATTGTTTTATGTTCATTTTCGTATGGTTCGTTTTTCTAATTGTTCAGCCACTCTCTTAATGTCTTGCGCGCTCTCGAAAGCAATACCCGCACATTGGCGGCGTTTTCGCCCGTCGCGGCTTCGATTTCTTCCGACGTACATTCGCCGCAGGCTCTCATCTGCATTGCGATGCGCTGCTTTTCGGGCAGGCGGCAGATGAGGGTTTCGATTCGCCGGACGCTTTCGTCGGAGAGAAATTCGCTTTCGGGCGTAGTGTCCGTACCGATTTGCAGCGAGTCGTCGGTTTCGTCGTCCGTACGGCGTCGGGAGGGGGAGCGCATGAAATCAATGCAGAGGTTTCTAATCAGCGTTACGCAAAAGCCCTCCGGCCGGCGGAGTTCCGACAGTTCGTTTCGCATGTTCCACAGTCGGCAGTACGCATCCTGAAGGATGTCTTCGGCATCGTCGGGGTTGTCAAGCAGCGCACAGGCCACACGATAGAGCCTGGGATGAAAGGGATAGAACCGCGTCATAAATTCCTTTGCATCCATCCGGTTCAACGGCTGATAAACTGTTTGAGGTCGGACAGGTTGATTTTTCCTCTGATGCGGACTATTGTCGCGTCGTTTGCCGTTGTCGTGAGCACCACCAGTTCGCGAATGTTGCCTTTTTTGGTCCTTATCAGCACGCGGACATATTCGCCGTCGTCATTTGCCGTCATAAGCAATTCATATTTCGGGTCGTTGAGGGAGCGAATCGTCCGGTTCAGCTTTTCTCTGACCGAAGGATGGCAACGGCCGAACTCCAGCACGTCTATACCTTTTACCCCTATTGTGTTGCCGAGAAGTCCGGCTAACCACATTCCCGCCTTCCCGATTTTCACACGCTCCACGCCCGTTTCTTTCACGCCGTCGGCAAATAACCGGTCGACTGTCTGCGCATCAACCGCAAGCGAACACAGACAGATCGCCGCGAGAGTCAATAAAATTCTTTTCATATCCGTTCAATTTTAAAGTTCAAATAAAAGACGTATTGACTCTCCTGTTTGTTACGGAAAAATGCGGAAAAGTGTATTTCTTTTCCGTTACGGTCTTATCGGACGAGTATCTCCGCGAGCCGTTTCACGCCTTCCGAAGCGCCTGCCTTTATGACTTGCACGTCACTTCGGTACGTCTGCACCTCCTTCGGGTCAATCAGGTAGACGGGTTTCCCGCTACGGACGTAGTTCAGCAATCCCGCTGCGGGATAGACTTTGAGCGAGGTGCCGATGATGACGAATATGTCTGCGGCTTTAACCCATTCGATGGCAGGGTCTATCATAGGGACGGCCTCGCCGAACCATACGATGAAGGGGCGCAACTGGTAGCCGTCATTGTCGGTGTCGCCCACGTGCAGGTCGGGACTGTCGGGCGGAATGTCGTAAGGCGTTTTCAGGTTGTTGACGGCGCATGATTTCATCAGTTCGCCGTGCAGGTGGATTACGCGCGTGCTGCCGGCGCGTTCGTGCAGGTCGTCCACATTCTGGGTGACGATATACACGTCATAGTCTTTTTCCAGAGCGGCCAGTCCCCTGTGCCCGTCGTTCGGCTGCGCATTGAGCAGTTCGCGCCGCCGCTCGTTGTAGAAGTCGAGCACAAGTTGCGGATTGGCGACGAAGCCTTCGGGCGTAGCCACCTCGCATACGGGGTGGTTGTTCCATAGTCCGTTGGAATCGCGAAAGGTGGAGATGCCGCTCTCGGCGCTCATCCCGGCTCCTGTAAGTACAGTTAATTTCTTTTTCATGTGGGAGCATTAATTTTGAAGTTCGAAGGTACGTATTTTCCTCAATTCGATAATTAAGAAACCGCTTTGCCACTAACGGCGGACGACGATTTTCTTCACCCATCCGCTGCTGCCGCGGGCAATTAGTATGCCGCCGGGTAAGTGGCGGAGGTCGAAGGCGGCCTGTCCCGCGTCTTTCCGCGCACGGTAGAGCAACAGGCCGGAGACGGAATAGATTTCCACAACTTCCCCCCGGGGCGTGTTTACCGACAGCGCGCCGCCGGCATACACAATCTCCGCCGACTCGACGCGGATGTTTGCCTGCCCGCTACCCTGTTCGGTAATCGTCCCGAAGTCTTTCCAGCCGTCGGTTTCCCTGTATTGCGCCATTGTGCCGACGGGGACGTGCAGGGTACGGGATGATAAGTCCGCGTCGTAAAAAAATTCATATCCGCCAATCGAAAGCGGCGTCGTCCATTTGACGGTAACGTCGGTCAGGTTGTTGCAACCGTAAAAAGCATTATTCCCAATCGTCGTTACCGAGCTGCCGATGATGACGGACGTCAGGTTCTCGCAATCGCGAAAAGCGTTGTCCCCAATCGTCGTTACCGAGTTGCCGATAATGACGGACGTCAGGCCGTGGCAACCGGAAAAAGCGTCGTCCTCAATCGTAGTTACCGAGGCGCCGACGGTTACGGACATTGGGCGAGATAAACCGAAAAAAGCGTAACCCTCAATCGTCGTCACCGTATAATACTTGACATCTATAATTTTACCATTGATGTCCGTATCTGTAAAGGTTGCCGTGCCGGGGATAGTTATAGCGCCTCCGGCTCCTTTGTAATCGGTTATTGCCGCCGCACCTCCACCGATGTCTTTAAAGCTGAAATTCGAAGGAGTCCAATAATCCGCTTTCGCCGCGACCGAACACAGCGCAAGCAACGTCCCGCATAAAACCGTTTTCAGTTTCATTGCCGTAAAAAATTTCTTCATGTTCATGTTCATTTTAATTTTAAATTTGCTGATTCTAAATTCTATTCCGTTTTAATTTCAATTTTAATTAGGCGCTCATTCCGGCTCCTGTAAGCACAGTTAATTTCTTTTTCATATCGAAGCATTAATTTTGAGGTTCGAAGGTACGCATTTTTCGGAATATAATCCGATTAATATCTTTTCTTTTCATACACTTATCATTCCGTACCTTTTTCCCGCCCGCATATCCGAAATTCATTTTTATCGTGTACCTTTGCCCGCTGAATAATGAAATTGCATGGAAGAAAAGCATTTTAAACGGACTCTGATCACAACCGCCCTGCCCTATGCCAACGGACCGGTGCACATCGGCCATCTGTCGGGCGTATATATCCCGGCCGACATCTGCGCGCGTTACCTGAGAATGAAAGGGGAAGACGTGCTGCTGATCGGCGGCTCCGACGAACACGGCGTCCCCATCACCCTGAAGGCAAAAAAGGAAGGCGTTACGCCGCAGGACATCGTAGACCGCTATCACGGCATCATCAAAAAGTCGTTCGCCGACTTCGGCATCACCTTCGATATCTACTCGCGCACCACCTCCCCCACGCATCGACGGATGGCTTCCGACTTTTTCCGAACCCTCTACGACAAGGGCGCGTTCGTCGAAAAAACAAGCGAACAGTATTACGACGAAGAAGCCCGACAGTTCCTTGCCGACCGATACATCACCGGCACATGCCCTCACTGCAGCCACGAACGCGCCTACGGCGACCAGTGCGAAGCCTGCGGCACGTCTCTCAGCCCCACCGAACTGATACGCCCCAAATCGGTTATCAGCGGCAGCGCCCCCGTCATGCGCGAAACACGCCACTGGTATCTCCCGCTGGACTGCTACGAGCCTTTCCTGCGCCGGTGGATTCTGGACGAACACACGGAATGGAAACCGAACGTCTACGGCCAGTGCAAAAGCTGGCTCGACATGGGGCTGCAACCGCGCGCCGTGAGCCGCGACCTGGACTGGGGCATCCCCGTACCCGTCGAAAATGCCGAAGGAAAAGTGCTCTACGTATGGTTCGACGCTCCCATCGGATACATCTCCAATACCTGCGAACTCCTGCCCGACTCGTGGGAAACTTGGTGGAAAGACCCCGAAACAAGAATCCTCCATTTCATCGGCAAAGACAACATCGTCTTCCACTGCATCGTCTTCCCAGCCATGCTCAAGGCCGAAGGCTCGTTCGTCCTCCCCGAAAACGTGCCCGCCAACGAGTTCCTGAACCTCGAAGGCAACAAAATATCCACCACGCGCAACTGGGCGGTATGGCTCCACGAATATTTGGACACATTCCCCGGCAAGCAGGACGTGCTCCGATACGTCCTCACCGCAAATGCCCCCGAAACGAAAGACAACGACTTTACGTGGCAAGACTTTCAGGCACGGAACAACAACGAACTGGTCGCCGTGCTGGGCAACTTCGTCAACCGGGTGCTCGTACTGACCGGCAAATATTTCAACAGCAAAACCCCGCCGTGCGGAAAACCGACGGAATACGACCGGGCGACGCTCCGCGAACCGGCACACGTGAAAGCCGAAGTGGAACGCCTGCTCGACTCCTTCCATTTCCGCGACGCGCAGAGGGAAGCAATGAATCTGGCGCGCGCAGGCAACAAATACCTGGCCGATACCGAACCCTGGAAACTGGCCGCCGTCGACATGCCGCGCGTAGCTACGATACTGCACGTAGCGCTGCAAATCACGGCAAACCTCTCGATCGTCTTCGCGCCATTCCTGCCCTTCAGCATGGAGAAACTGAACCGGATGCTGAACCTCACACCGCAGGGATGGAACCGACTGGGCGCAACAAACCTGCTGAAAGAAGGACACGCGCTGGGCACGACGGAACTGCTTTTCGAAAAGATAGAAAACGACGCCGTCGAACGGCAGATACAAAAACTGATGGATACGAAACGAAACAACGAAGCGGCGGAACACAAAACCACAGCGGTGCGCGAAACCGTTTCGTTCGACGACTTTGCCAAACTCGACATCCGCACAGGCACCGTCCTCGAATGTACCAAAGTCCCCAAAACAGACAAACTCCTGCGCCTGAAAATAGACGACGGCCTGGGCGGACGCACCATCGTTTCCGGAATAGCCGGAAGCTACGCGCCGGAAACGCTGACGGGAAAACAAGTCTGCTTCGTAGCCAACCTGGCGCCGCGGCGAATGAAAGGCATCCTCTCCGAAGGAATGATTCTCTCGGCCGAAGACGCCGACGGCAAAACGGTTGTGATTACGACGGAGAAAATCGTGAAGCCGGGCAGCGAAGTGAAATAACAGATACACACTCACACGAATTATACCGATGGATATTCCAATGACAGACCTGCGGCGGCAGTACGCGCAACTGAAAGACGAAATAGACGAAGCGGTGCTGCACGCAATGGCGGAAGCCCGATTCATCAACGGCCCCCAGGTGCAAACGTTCTGCGCACACCTCGCCGACCGCCTCAACACCCCACACGTCATACCCTGCGGCAACGGGACGGACGCCATCCGCCTCGCACTGAAAGCGCTTGAACTGAAACCCGGCGACGAAGTAATACTCCCGGCATTCAACTACATCGCCGCCGTAGAAATGGTCGTAGCGTCGGGATTCGAACCGGTACTGATCGACGTAGAACCCGATACCTTTAACATGAACATGCAACTGCTCGAAAGCGCCCTCTCGCGCCAAACAAAAGCCATCATTGCCGTACACCTCTTCGGCCAAGCCTGCGATATGGAAACACTCATGCGAATCGCCGGAAAATACAAAATCCCCGTGATCGAAGACAACGCACAGTCGCTCGGCGCCGAATGCCTGTTTTCCGACGGAAGCACAAAAAAAGCCGGAACCGTAGCGCACATCGGAACCGCCTCTTTCTTCCCCACCAAACCGCTGGCCTGCTACGGCGACGGAGGAGCCGCAATGACCGCAGACCACGACCTGGCCGAACGCATCCGCCTGCTCGCCAACCACGGACAGACGGAAAAATACCACCACAAAATCGTCGGCTCCAACTCCCGGCTGGACACAATCCAAGCCGCCATCCTGGACGTAAAACTAAAACACATGGACGCCTTTGCCGAAGCCCGACGAACAATAGCCCAACGATACGACCGGGCGCTGAAAACACTGGACGCCATCCGCCTCCCACGACAGGCGCCATGCTCCACACACGTCTTCCACCAATACACCCTCCGGGTAAAAGACGGACGCCGCAACGCACTCCGCGACTACCTGAACGCACACCACATATCCGCCGCCATATACTACCCCCTCCCCGTACACGAACAGGAAGCCTACAAATGGATCGCACGGGTATCGGGAAGCGCCGACGTCGCCTCACAACTATGCAAAGAAGTAATATCCCTGCCGATATACCCGGAAATGACAACCGAAGAACAAGACCGCGTCATCGAAACCCTCGCCCGCTTTTTCAGCAAAACATGACAGCACGGCAAAACAACATACGCTTCGCCGTAGCCGGATGCGGACACATCGGCAAACGCCACGCAGAAATGATTACACGCGAAACAGGCGCCCCGCCTGCCGCAATCTGCGACATCCTCCCGCGACAACAACTCGGCATCGAATCCCTCCACGCACCCTTCTTCCGCGATTACAACGAAATGCTGAACAGCACAACGGAATTCGACGTCGTCAACATCTGCACCCCAAACGGACTGCACGCACCGATGGCAATCCGCGCCATCGAAACCGGCCGGCACGTCGTCATCGAAAAACCAATGGCCCTCACCGTCGTCGACGCCGAAAAGATCGTTCACGCTTCACTCAAACACAGAAAACAAGTCTTCTGCGTCATGCAAAACCGCTACTCCCCACCCTCCGTATGGATAAAACAACTGGTCGATTCCGGACAACTGGGGCAGATATACATGGTACAACTGAACTGCTACTGGAACCGCGACGCACGCTACTACACCCCCGACAGCTGGCACGGCAAAGCCGCACTGGACGGCGGCACACTCTTCACACAATTCTCACACTTCATCGACATCATGTACTGGCTCTTCGGCGACATCACACACATACAGGCACGCTTCGACAACTTCAACCACGCCACCCTGACCGACTTCGAAGACTCCGGCGCCATAACCTTCAACTTCGTAAACGGCGGAACAGGATGCCTCTGCTACTCCACCGCCGTCTGGGACCGAAACCTCGAAAGCAGCATGTTAATCACAGCCGAATACGGAAGCATCAAAATCGGAGGACAATACATGAACGAAGTCCTCGAATGTCACGTCAAAAACTACACCATGCCCCCACTCGCACCCACCAGCCCCGGCAACGACTACGGCACATACAAAGGATCGGCACAAAACCACCACCTCGTCATCCGCAACGTCATAAACGTACTCTCCGGAAAATCCTCCGAAACCATCGCCACCAACGTCATGGAAGGCCTCAAAGTAGTCGACATCATCCAACGCATCTACGCACAAAAACATTAACAAACCATCCCCCCACATCACCCCCATCCTCACCCCCTCGCACCCATCTCCCGAAACACAAACCCCGTTTCACCCCGCCCCCCGCCCCCGCACACCCGCAAAACACACCTCTCCCTCCCCCATAAAAAACCCCACACCCAATCCGCACCCGCGGAAAACGCCCCAACGATTTTCACGCCAAATCCGCACCCGCGGAAAACGCCCCGAAGATTTCAACACCAAATCCGCATCCGCGGAAAACGTCCCGACGATTTCAGCACCAAATCCGCAGCCGCGGAAAACGCCACGACGATTTCCGAACCAAATCCGCAGCCGCGGAAAACGCTCCGACGATTTCCGCACCAAATCCGCAGCTGCGGAAAACGATTTTACGATTTCCGCATCAAATCCGCAGCCGCGGAAAACGATTTTACGATTTCCGCACTAAATCCGCAGCTGCGGAAAATGATTTTACGATTTCCGTATCAAATCCGCAGCCGCGGAAAATGATTTTACAATTTCTGCACCGAATCCGCAGCTGCGGAAAACACCTATCCCCCTTCGGAAATAAACAAAACCGCTCGGATCGCAAGCAAACTTATTCCCGGAAAACGCCCCGCCGCAAGCATAAGGACTGCCCGGCGCGCAGGGATAAAAAAAAGCTGCTCTCTTCACAGGGAAGAGAACAGCTTTCAAACAACTAATTATCAGAAAACCCAACTATTATCCGTTTACTTTTTTCATATGAATAATAAGCTCCAATACTTTATTCGAATAACCCCATTCATTGTCATACCACGAAACGACTTTCACGAATTTGTCGGTCAAAGCGATACCTGCCTTTGCGTCGAAAATGGAGGTACGTGCATCGCCGATAAAGTCCGAAGAAACCACGTCGTCTTCCGTATATCCGAGTATTCCTTTCAGTTCGCCTTCCGAAGCCTCTTTCATGGCCTTTTTGATTTCGTCATACGTAGCCGGTGCGGCAAGATTTACCGTCAGATCGACGACGGAAACGTCCAGCGTCGGAACGCGGAATGCCATGCCTGTCAATTTGCCGTTCAGCTGGGGAATCACCTTACCGACCGCTTTAGCCGCGCCGGTTGAGGAGGGAATGATGTTGCCCGACGCTGCGCGGCCGCCTCTCCAGTCTTTTATCGAAGGGCCGTCTACCGTCTTCTGCGTAGCGGTAGTGGAGTGAACGGTCGTCATCAAGCCGTCTACGATTCCAAACTTGTCGTTCAATACTTTGGCAATGGGCGCCAGACAGTTGGTTGTACAGGATGCGTTGGATACAAACTGCGTGCCCTTTACGTATGCATCGAGGTTCACGCCGCATACGAACATCGGGGTATCGTCTTTCGACGGCGCCGACATCACCACGTATTTGGCGCCGGCGTTGATATGTCCCTGCGCTTTGTCTTTCGACAGAAACAAACCGGTCGATTCCACCACATATTCGGCGCCGACTGCGCCCCAGTTCAAATTTGCCGGGTCTTTTTCAGCCGTCACGCGAACAGTATTGCCGTTTACAATCAGATTGCCATCCTTGATGTCAATCGTTCCGTCGAACTGACCGTGAATCGTGTCGTATTTCAACATGTATGCCATGTAATCCACACTGATCAGGTCATTAATACCTACTATCCGAATGTCGTTTCTTTTTTGAGCTGCACGAAAAACCAAACGCCCGATACGGCCGAAACCGTTAATACCTACCTTAATCATCTTAATTGTCTTTAAAATTTAAAATATGAATGTAATATAAAATCATTCCCATCAGCAACCGCAAGGTGTTGCACAAGCCACAAGCGTTAGAATTAAACCCAAACCTGTAATAATAAAAAACATATTCCGCTTTCTCATTGAATCCGTTTTAAACCGGCACAAAATTAATGCGTTTTTTCATAAACACAGTCGTTTAAACGGGAAAAACATGCTTTATAACATAATTTAATGCTGTGGCACAGCATCTCCTTTTCTTCAGTCTGTCCGAAGGCATATAACGAAAAAAGGCAGAAGATCACTCCCCTGCCTTTTTCAATTCAAATGATGTTATTACTAACTAAAAAAACAGTTATGGCTTTGCTGTTTCTATTGCTATTCCGCGCTTTATAAATTTGCGTTTCTGGATTTCGTATGCAATCGGCGTTGCCACATAGAGGGTCGAATAGGTACCGACTATCACGCCCAACAAGATGGCAAACGTGAAACTGCGAATCGTTGCGCCGCCCAGGAGGAAGATGACAAGTACCACAAGCAGTGTCGAGAGAGACGTACTGAACGTACGTGTCAGCGTCGAATTTAATGCGTCATTAATCACCTGATAACGGTCTCGTTTGGGATAATTCCTGATTGTCTCGCGGATACGGTCGAACACCACCACAGTATCATTTATGGAATAGCCGATGACGGTCAGTATCGCCGCAATAAACGTCTGGTCGACCTCCATAGAGAACGGCAGTATCTTCCAGAGCAACGTGTAGAATGCAATAATACATAAAGTGGTAGACAGTACGGAAACGAATACGCCCGCCGAGAAGGCCACGTCCCTGAACCGTATCAGGATATACAGGGCCATGAATATCATTGACAGTATCACGGCCGTCACGGCACGGCTCTTTATGTCGTCGGCCATGCTTGCACCCACTTTTTGCGAACTTTTGATGTACGATTCTTCAAACTGCGCCAGGGTTGTTCCTTCGGTCAGGAACGGTTGCAGTCCGTTGTACAGCTTGTTGACGATTTCGCCGTCGACGCTCGAATCATTGTCGTCATACTTATAGTTTGTGGAGATGCGTACCTGATTGGCATGGCCGATTGTAATTACGCCGGCGCCGCTCAGATGGGGTTCGAGCGCCGCGCGGACATCTTCCGTATTTACTGCGTCGGCAAAACGGACGACATAATTTCGCCCGCCCGTGAAATCAATGCCCGTATTCAGTCCGATTGTTGCCATCGACACGCTGCCCAGCACGATAATAATTATCGGAATAATATAGCCTGTCTTGCGCTGGCCGAGGAAATTAATTCTCGGATTGGTCAGGATGTTCTTTGACAGGGAAGTTGTAAATGTAAGATTTTTCACTTTGTCTTTCGACAGCAGATATTCATACAGCAGACGCGTCAGGAATACGGCCGTCAGGAACGATGCAATCAAACCGATAATCATCGTGGTGGCAAATCCCTTGATAGGCCCTGTGCCGACAACCAGCAACACGACGCCGGTGATAATCGTTGTCAGGTTTGCATCGAAGATGGCAGAGAATGCGTTATTATATCCGTCCGCGATGGCTTTCGGCAAGGCTTTACCGGTGCGCAGTTCTTCTTTGGCACGCTCGTAAATCAGCACGTTCGCATCGACCGCCATACCCAGCGTCAGCACCATACCGGCAATACCGGGCAGCGTCAACACCGCATTAAATGAGGCGAGGATACCCATTGTAAAGAAGATGTTCAAAACCAGCGCGCCGTTTACTATCATGCCGGCTGTCATACCGTAGACGGCGCACATGTAAGCCATCAGCAGTATCAGAGCCAGAATAAACGAAATTATGCCCGCGTCAATGGCTTCCTGACCCAGTGAAGGCCCTATGACGTCTTCCTGAACAATATTTACCGTTGCTGCCATCTTCCCGGACTTAAGCACATTGGCAAGGTCTTTTGCTTCTTCGGGCGTGAAACGTCCCGTAATCTGCGAACGTCCGCCGGGGATTTCTCCATTTACCTGCGGGGCGGAATAAACCATATCGTCCAGCACAATCGCAATACAACCTCCAATATTGGCCTTGGTCAGCCGTGCCCAGTTTTTGGCGCCTTCCGCATTCATGGTCATACTTACCTGCGGTTCGTTGCGTCCGATTTGCTGTTGCGAAAAGTCGGCCACGGCATTAGTTACCACATCGCCGCTCAGGGCAGGCAATCCGTCGCGATTGGATACCTTGATGGCATATAACTGATAGTAGCGTCCTTCCGCGTCTATCGGTTTCACGCCCCATTTGAGTTGAAGGTCTCTGCCTAAAGCAGCCTTGACTTGAGGTATTTCCAGATATTTCGAGATGGTATCCATGTCGTTTTTGAGGGCATAGCCGACCACAGGTCCCGGAATCGGTCTCCCTGCTTCGTCCTCGTTCAGTTGAAGTCTGAACAGAAGCGGATGCAACTTTGCGTTTTCCGAATCCGAGAGTGTTTCGTCTGCCGTATCTTCCGGCGTTTTTCCCTCTATTTGGGCAAGCAGCGAATCGGCTTCGGAGGTAGTGGCGGGATTGTTTGTTTCGGACGTTAATCCGGTTGTTGCGCCTGTTGAATCCGCAACAGCAGGTTCGTCTTTTTTCAGTAAGTTGGCCAATATGCGGTCGGCAGTTTCCAGCCGGGGTCGAATGGTAATCAGATCGTGCGTTTCCCAGAACTCAAGGTTGGCGCTTCCCTGTAACAAACGACGTACACGCTCCGGTTCCTTGACGCCCGGCAATTCGACCAAAATCCTGCCGTCGGTTTCCAGCCGCTGGATATTGGGCGATACCACGCCGAAACGGTCGATGCGTGTACGCAAGACGTTGAACGAATTGTCGATTGCACTTTTGAGTTCTTCGCGAAGCACCGAAGCTACATGTGCATCCGTACTTTGCGGGTTGATTTTGTCTTTCAGTTCAAGTGTGCTGAAGATGGCGGAAAGACGGCCTCCGGCGTCTAACTTTTTGTATTCTTCAACAAACAAGTCGATAAAATCTCTCTGGCTGGTTGCCTGCCGTGCACCGGCCAGAACAAGCGCCTTGTTGAAATTCTCGTCGGGATTGTGGTCGGAAATAGACCTGATGACGTCGCCCACGTTCAATTCCAGAATCACGTTCATTCCGCCTTTCAGGTCAAGCCCTAAAGTCACTTCTTTTTCGCGGCATTGTTTCAACGTATACCACAGCCACACCTTTTTACTCGCTAACGAGTCTAAATAAAAACTTTCTTTCGACGTGTCTCCATTTGCATATTCTGCGGCTTGTCTGCTATATTTTCCCGTCACATAAGAAAATGACAGGTAGAAAATACATACAAGCGTAAGCAACAGGGAAAAGACACTTACAAATCCTTTGTTTTGCATTAATCTCTACTGTTTATGTTATTACTTTTTATTATATCCGATTTATCAGGGTGCAAATGTAGTTTTTTTTTCATTGCCGATGCTTAAATATCGAATTTATTTCTCGTCTTATTTTCATTTCCTGTAAAATTCCCGAAGAAACCGGGCTGGAAAATCTTTACCAAGTGAAATAAGTTTAAAACGGTTTCTTATACAACTGATCCGAATCATTTCGTTTTTGCTATTGACACATACTTTTCAGCGAATTGAATTTTTGGGCTATTGTTCGCAGAATGGGTACCGTAATGTCTGTCTCCAATTTGTATTTCTTCTGTTCCATCCTCCAATCTGTTAAAATTGTTATCTGTTGTCTCCAAGGTGGAAGGGCAGTAGCGACAAAGACAGCAACAACTGTTGGTTTTGCAGCTGCAGAAAATAACGAAAGGTCAATCGGACAGGAAACTTTGTGGCTCTTGACGAAAGAGGCTTGGAGTCTGCGCAGAGACGAATTTCGACAGGCGCCGCAAATCCGCGGCATATTTCTTTCGAATGATTGTCTTCCCTGCCCACGGATTTATCTCTTGTGCATAGCTTAGTGCAATAGTGGTAGCAGTTCCAACAGTTGCTCCTTAGCCCTACTTTTTCCAATCCCGTCAAACGAATTTATAAACGCTTCGCTTAATTTTTGACCTTGGATCAAACCGACTGCCGTATCGCCGGCAATATGTCTTGCACCGGAAGCTAAGGGAGAAACCACTGCCGAACGTGAACGTACAATGGCATTGTCCAAATTATTTACCGGCATAGATGAATTTGCTGCCCCGTATCCAGCCGCTCCGGCTGCAAAACCGGAGACCAGCGATAAGAACGTAAATACTGTCAAAAACAACTTCTTTATCATTTACCGATTTTTGTTGCAAAGGTATATCATTGTTGTAAACCTGTTTCAAGGCAAAACATTTCACCAATATTCAATTTTTCTTTTTGAACGAAACACGTTTCCTCTTTCGGTAACGAAATAACTTTTTGTCCAATTACCATTTGAGATATGATTTTTCCGTGTTTATCAAAATCTGCATATTTAATCTGTACTTTATTCATCTCTGTATCGTTCCAACATACCATTCCAACAAATATATTTTTTTACAGCTATGTTCTATTAAACAATCTGTTAATTGCCCATCTTGATTATATATATAAATATGGAACAAGGTATCCTTATAGTTACAAAAATCATACTGTTTACTCGTTGAAAGCCCCATGAATTTTTGTACTATTGTATCTTTTGAAAAATCCGAGCATCTTAATATTTGTGTTATCCGTTTTTTCTCATCATAGCGATACAATATTTTATCGGGTATATCT
>JAISNP010000023.1 GCA_031276175.1 Tannerella sp. | reverse complement strand
GCGAGGATTTTTCGTCTTTTCCCGGAAAAGGGCTGTTTATTCCGTCGTCCGGACGCCGCAAGAATAAATGAAGATTGCGGCTTTCAACCGATAGAGGTATCATATCCGATATACATATTATTTATATAAATACAGAGTATGAAAAGAACAAGAATCGTTTTTGCAGGCGGGTTCCTTGGTGCGGGGAAGACTACACTGCTGTGGGAAGCTGCTCGGCGGCTTATTAATAAAGGTGTGCGCACAGGTTTGATTACGAACGATCAGGCGCCGGGGCTTGTAGATACTGCGCTGTTGCAGCGGCAGGGGCTTAAGGTGGCTGAGGTGTGCGGCAGTTGCTTTTGCTGCAACTTCGGCGGACTGACGGACGCTATCGGCAGCATCGGCGCCGAGGTGGAGGCGGACGTGATTATTGCCGAACCGGTAGGCAGTTGCACCGATCTCTCGGCTACCATTCTGCAGCCGCTCAAGCAGTACATGAGCCGCGAACTGGCCGTTGCGCCTTTCTCGGCGCTGGCCGACCCGGAGCGACTGGAGTCCGTTCTCCGCGGAGATACGGCCGGATTGCACGCCGACGCGGCATACATCTTCCGCAAACAGCTTGAAGAGAGCGACATCATCGTCGTCGCCAAGTCCGATACGCTGGACGCCGGCGCGCTCGCGTCGCTGCTCGAACGTACGCGCGAGGCTTTTCCGGCCTCGACCGTCATGGCCGTGAGCGCCGTGTCGGGGCATGGCGTAGATGAGTGGACAGACCTCGTGCTGAAGCGTACCGACGCCGGGCGGCGCATCGTACAGGTAGATTACGACGTGTACGCCCACGGCGAGGCCGTGCTGGGTTGGCTGAACGCTACCGTACAGCTCAAGGGCAAAGCGGCAGACTGGGACGCCTTTACGCGCGATTTCCTCTCGCAGCTGGCGCAACGCTTCGACGGCAAAAAATACGCAGTCGGGCACGTAAAGGCTATACTGGAACACGAAGACCGCTACATTGTCGGCAACCTGACGGGCAGGGCGCACACCCTCTCGCTCCGAAACTCGGCCGGCACGGGCGACACGGCGCGGCTGACCGTCAACGCCCGCGTGGAAACAAGCCCCGAAACGCTCGACGCGCTGGTACGCGAAACGCTTGCCGACGCCACGCGCGACCGCTGCGAATCGACCCCCCTTGCATGGCGATGCCTCCAGCCCGGCAGGCCTAACCCTACGCACCGCTTTACGCAGGTAGTCGGCGCATAGCCGCACCTGATCATGTCCATTATCTCACTTAGATAGGGATCGCTATCTAAGTGAGATAATGGTCGCTATCTAATGGAGCGCTGCCTCACGTACCAAATTATATTGGCCGACCACTCTCACTTAGAGTGGGGTCGCACTCTCACTTGGAGCAGCCTCCTGCTCTAACTTAGAATGGCCGACTGCTCTAACTTGGAGCAGCCTCCTGCTCTAACTTAGAATGGTCGACTGCTCTAATGGAACCCCTCCCACCCCCCTGTAAAGCCCTTCCGGGCGCGTCCGAAAAAGAAACGAACCGTTTTAGTTATTTAACTAAGAAAATTAGTTAGCGAACTAAATAATCCCGTTCTTTGCGGGAAAATAAAACGATTATGATACGACTGACCACACGTGAAGAAGAATTAATGCGCCTGTTCTGGGATAAAGGCGCGCTGTTTATCAAAGAAATACTCGCGCAGTACGACGAGCCGAAACCGCATTTCAATACGCTCTCAACCTTCGTCCGCGGACTGGAAGAAAAAGGCTTCCTCGCCCACGAGGCCTTCGGCAACACGTATCGCTACCATGCCGTCGTCAGCGAAGAAGAATACGGCGCAGGCGCCATGCGCGGCGTAGTCGGCAAATACTTCAACAACTCGTACCTCCACGCCGTGTCGTCGCTGGTGCGGAACGAGAAAATCTCGATCGACGAACTCAAAGCCCTCATCCGCGAAGTGGAAACCGAAAACGGCCGATAACATGGGAATACTCCTTGCCTTCTCGCTCAAGTCGGCGCTTTGCCTTACATTATTCTATACATGCTACAAAGCGCTGCTTAGCCGCGAAACGTTCCACCGCTTCAACCGGACGACGCTGCTGAGCCTCATTGCGCTCTCGCTCTGCATACCCCTCCTCGCCGCCCTGCTTCGCCACGCGCCGTGGAGCGCACGCATCGCACAGCTCGCCCTCGACCCCGCCGTCGCCACCCTCTCCGCCGCCGCGCCGCCCGCCGCCGTGCCGTCGCCCGCCATCGCCGCCCGCCTCTGGGCGATACTGTCGGCAGTCTATCCCGTCGGATGCCTCATCCTCATCCTCCGCCTCCTGCGCGCCTCCCGCCGCATCGCCCGCCTGATACGCCGCAGCAAATGCAGCCGCCTTGACCGCCGCATCCGTCTGGCCGTACATACGGACGACAGCCTGCCGCCGTTCAGCTGGATGAACTGCATCGTACTCTCCGAAAAAGACATGGCCGAAGCCGCCGACATCATCATCGCCCACGAACAGGCGCACATACGCAACCGCCATGCCGCCGACCTGCTCTGCGCACAGCTCTGTCTCGTCTTCCAGTGGTACAACCCCGCCGCATGGCTGATATACGAAGAACTGCAAAACGTACACGAATACGAAGCCGACCGCTCCGTCATCGACCGGGGCATTAATGCAAAACAATATCAACTCCTCTTAATCAAAAAAGCAGTCGGCACACGGCTCTACGCCCTTGTTGCCGGACTGAATCACAGTAATCTTAAAAAACGTATCGCTATGATGTTACAAAAGAACTCAAATTCGTGGGCACGGTTGAAGTACACCTTTCTACTCCCGTTGGCCGCTGTTGCGACAGCCGCCTTAGCCCATCCGGGAATCGCGCGTCCCTTCGACGAAATTTCGCGCGTGAAAGTAGCCCATCTTGTGCCGACAGCCAATCCCGTCGACGCAAAGATCGTGATGGAAACGGACATGCCCCCCCTGCGTGCAGCTGCGCAGCCGGGCGATTCCGTGTATCAGGTGGTAGACGAACTGCCCGCCTTCCCCGGAGGCAATCAGGCATTGCTCAGCTTTATCCGGGAAAACCTCCGTTACCCGCAGGAAGCATGGCAAAACGGCATACAGGGCAGAGTTATACTCTCGTTTATCGTAAGGAAAGACGGAAAGTTGAGCGACGTCACGGTAGTCCGTGAAGTAAGTCCCGAACTGGACGCCGAGGCCGTGCGCGTACTCAAAAGTATGCCCGACTGGACACCCGGAAAACTGAAAGGAGAGGTCGTCAGTTGCAAGTACACCATTCCAATCAATTTCCACCTCAGCATGTAAGCAAACCGCATCCGGCGCGCTCCGCCGGACGGCAACTCTGCGCAATCGCAGGCTTGCAGGACTTGCGTCAACCCGTGCGTCCCGCAAGTCCTGCGATTCTTTTTTCCGCCGCCCCGCCCGCCGCACAACCAAAATAAACACGACAAAACAGCCGCGCGTGGAGAAAAAAAAGTACCTTTGCGTAATTTTATAACAATACATTATCAATAAAAAAGCATAGCTATGAATATGAAGAAACATAATTTTTATGCCGGCCCGTCCATCCTGAGCGAGTATACGATAAAGAATACCGCCGCCGCAGTAGAAGATTTTGCAGGCACGGGGCTTTCGCTGCTCGAAGTCTCCCACCGCGGGAAAGAATTTGTCGCCGTCAACAACGAGGCGCGCGCCCTTGTGCGCGAACTGCTCGACGTGCCCGATACGCACGAAATCGTCTTCCTCGGCGGCGGAGCCAGCCTGCAGTTCTGCATGGCGCCCTATAACCTGCTCAACCTGAAAGCCGCCTATCTCGACACCGGCACATGGTCGTCCAAGGCCATCAAAGAAGCCCGACTCTTCGGCGAAGTAGAGGTGGTCGCCTCTTCCAAAGACAGGAATTACAGCTATATCCCGAAGGACTATGCCGTGTCGCCCGATTCGGACTATTTTCATATCACGACGAACAATACCATTTTCGGAACGGAGATACACACGATACCGGAAACAAGCGTCCCGCTGGTAGCCGACATGTCGTCGGACATTTTCTCTCGCCCGGTAGACGTGACCAAATACAGCCTCATCTACGCCGGCGCGCAGAAAAACCTTGCACCCGCAGGCGTAACCATCGCGATTGTCCGCAAAGACGCGCTCGGCAAAGTAAACCGCCCGATTCCGTCCATGCTGAACTATCAAATCCACATCGACAACGACTCGATGTTCAACACCCCTCCCGTCCTCCCCATCTACGCCGCCCTGCAAACGCTGAAGTGGTACAGAGAACAGGGCGGAGTACCCGCATTGCAGAAGAAGAACATCGAGAAAGCAACAATCCTGTACGACGAAATAGACCGCAACAGGCTGTTCCGCGGCACGACCGCCGTAGAAGACCGCTCGCTGATGAACGTCTGCTTCGTAATGTACGACGAATACCGGGAACTGGAAAGCGCCTTCGGCGAATACGCCGCCTCGCGCGGCATTGTCGGCATCAAGGGGCACCGCTCGGTCGGCGGATTCCGCGCCTCGCTCTACAACGCAATGCCCCGAAGCAGCGTGGAAGTACTCACGGAAGCCATGCAGGCGTTCGAGAAAACCATATGATTGTAATCTCTGTTTAACCCCCAATATAACCCCTTTTTCACATGAAGATATTAATAGCTACCGAAAAGCCGTTTGCCGCGCCGGCCGTAAGCGCCATCCGTAAAGTAATCGAATCGGCAGGCATGACGCCGGTGCTGCTGGAGAAATATTCCGACAGATCGCAACTGCGGGATGCCGCGGCGAACGTGGACGGCCTCATTATCCGTAGCGACATCGTCGACAGCGCCGTGTTCGAAGCCGCCAAACAACTTAAAATCGTCGTCCGTGCCGGCGCCGGCTACGACAACGTAGACCTGGATGCAGCCACGGCGCACCACGTCTGCGTAATGAACACCCCCGGACAAAACGCCAATGCCGTAGCCGAGCTTGCCTTCGGGATGCTGCTTTACGGCGTGCGCAACTATTTCAACAGCTCGTCGGGCACGGAGCTTAAAGGCAAAACGCTCGGCATACACGCCTACGGCCACGTCGGTCGCCATGTCGCGCGAATTGCCAAGGGCTTCGGGATGGAAGTCCGCGCCTTCGACCCCTTCGTCGACGCGGAAGCGATGGCACGTGACGGCGTCGTAGCGACAGGCTCGGCAGCGGAACTGTATGCCGCCTGCCCGTTCGTATCGCTGCATATCCCCGCCACGGAGGAGACGAAAAACTCCATCGGCAGCAACCTCCTCTCCGTCATGCCCATCGGCGCCATACTTATCAACACGGCGCGCAAGGAAATAATCTGCGAGGCGGAACTGCTGAAATTCATGGAAGCTCGCCCCGACTTCAAGTACCTGACCGACGTCAAGCCGGACCACCATGTCGAAATGGCCATCAGGTTTGCCGGACGCTATTTCTCCACGCCGAAGAAAATAGGCGCCCAGACGACCGAAGCCAACAACAACTCAGGCATCGCCGCCGCCGCGCAGATCGTCGGTTTCCTCCGGGACGGAGACGAACGCTTCAGGGTGAACCGATAACACGTATTTCCGCAACCATTATCACCGCAATGAAAGTAAAACCATTCAGAGGCATCCGCCCGCCGAAAGCGCTCGTCGAAGCCGTCTCGTCGCGACCCTACGACGTGCTCGACTCGGACGAAGCGCGGGCGGAAGCCGCCGGCAACGAAAAGTCGCTCTACCACATCATCAAGCCGGAAATAGACTTTCCCGCCGGAACGGACGAACATGCCCCGGAAGTATACGAACGGGCTGCCGCCAACTTCAAAACCTTCAGGCAAAACAACTGGCTCGTGCAGGACGAAAAAGAAATGTACTACATCTACGCCCAGACGATGCACGGACGGACGCAGTACGGCATCGTGCTCTGCGTACACGTAGACGACTACACGGCAGGGCGCATCAAAAAGCACGAACTGACGCGACGCGATAAGGAAGAAGATCGCATGAAGCACGTGAGGATAAACCACGCCAACATGGAGCCTGTCTTTTTCGCCTTTCCCGACTACGACGATCTCGCCGCCCTCGTCGCAAAATACACCGCCCGCCCGCCCGAATACGATTTCGTCGCCCCGCCCGAACATTTCCGCCACACGTTCTGGACGATGGACGACGACGAGGACATGCGGCAGGTCACAGACTGCTTCGCCGCCATCCCGGCGCTCTACATCGCCGACGGCCACCACCGCTCCGCCGCCGCCGCGCTGGTCGGCATCGAAAAGGCGCAACACAACCCCCATCACCGCGGCGATGAAGAATATAACTACTTCATGGCCGTATGCTTCCCCGCCGGACGGCTGACCGTACTCGACTACAACCGCGTGGTGAAAGACCTGAACGGCCTCACGGATGACGACTTCCTGCAGGCGCTCGCGAAAAACTTCGACGTCGAACCGAAAGGCTCCGAAACCTTCAAACCCGACCGGCCGCACCGCTTTTCGCTCTACCTCGGCGGCAAATGGTATGCGCTGACCGCCAAAAACGGTACGTACAATGACAGCGACCCCATTGGAAGCCTCGACGTAACCATCTCGTCCGACCTTATCCTGAACGAAATACTGGGTATCCGCGACCTGCGCTCCGACAAACGTATCGACTTCGTCGGCGGCATCCGCGGAACGGACGAACTCAAACGGCGCGTCGACAGCGGCGAAATGAAAGTTGCGCTCGCCCTGTATCCCGTCTCCATGCACCAAATCATCCGCATCGCCGACACGGGACACATCATGCCTCCGAAAACCACATGGTTCGAACCCAAACTCCGCTCCGGATTAGTCATCCATTCGCTGGAAGCATAATCCGCCCCACCTCCCTGAGATAGCATAGCCCGCCGCACTTAATCCGCTTTGCCTTTTTCCTTCACAAAGCCTGCCGCGGACAAACCGCACTGCGTTTTTCCCTTCCCGAAATATTCGGACGGAAAACAGCGCAGTGTTTTTTCTTTCCTGCAATCTTGGGGCTGTCCCAAAACGCAGCAGCTTCATTTATATTTTCAGGCGGCGCAAGCCCTGTTTTCCCAATCCGGAGTGTTGAACTTGACTGATTTTCGGAAAACCGGGCGAAAAACAATGAAAAGACACAGGAAAAACATCCTGTTTTGCACTCCGGGCGGATTCTGTCCCGTGTTTTTACGCTTGCGATGTAATTTCTGCAAATTGAAGGCAACGGCGAATATGGCAAAGTCCGGCATGACTTTGTCCGGTTCGGTATTGTTAAATCGGCGGAAGCGACTGTAGCCTTTGTTGGATTTGGCCTGTCCGAAGACGGCTTCCGGTTCCACCGAACGACGACGGCTGTGCATCCGTCCTTCTTCCGGGGTGAGTCTCGCGCGC
>JAISNP010000090.1 GCA_031276175.1 Tannerella sp. | reverse complement strand
GACCGCGAGCGGGAAACGTTCAGCCACAGCCTGAGCATGATGGCCTCATCGCGGGACGAGGCGGAATTTAAAATCCGCAACGAACTCGAACCGATCATTGCCGAAAAAGACGCCATTATCACCGAAAAAGACGCCGTCATCGCCCGCGAACGCGCGGAGAAGGAAGCCCTCCTCGCCGAACTGGCCGCACTGAAAAACAGCAAATAAAAAATCGAACGAATGATCACTTTCTTCGTTCGGCGGCCTCTGCAAATTCCATATGTACAATCCTGAAATATCTGAGACGTTTTCCGCAGTTGCGGATTTCGTCCCGCGCATTTTTGCATGCAATCCGCAGCTGCGGATTTCGTCCCGCGCATTTCTACGCGCAATCCGCAGTTGCGGATTTCGTCCCGCGCATTTCTGAGCGCAATCCGCAGCTGCGGATTTTGCCCCGCGCATTTCCACGCGCAATCCGCGGCTGCGGATTTTGTCTTTCGCATTTCCGCACGCAATCCGCGGCTGCGGATTTTGTTTTTCGCATTTCCGCGCGCAATCCGCAGCTGCGGAAAGCGTCTTTCGCATTTCCGCGCGCGATCCGCGGCTGCGGAAAGCGTCCTGCGCATTTCTGCGTGCAATCCGCGGCTGCGGATTTTGCACCGAAGTGTTTTTTGCGTGTGAAAATGTGCGGGACGGGGGTATGATTTGTTCGGTTTTAAATAATGGTGTGTGATGGGTGAGCTTGCAAAGTATAAACGGATTTATGAGGCGCTTCGCGAGGGGATTGCGGATGGTACGTATGCGCAGGGTGATGTGTTGCCTTCGGAGAGTTCGCTCTGCGAGAGGTACGGGGTGGCGCATCTTACGGTGCGTAAGGCGGTGGGGATGCTGTCGAAGGATGGTTTGATTGTCTGTCGTCAGGGGAGGCGGAGCGTGGTGAAGGGTGCGCCGCGGGGTATCGGGATATTGTCGATTATCGGGACGACTTCGGCGCTGAGTCGCGAGGGGTTGTCGACGCGTATTATTTGTCGCCCCGAGTGGCGCGAGTGGTCGGAAGCGTTTTCGTTTCCTCTTGAGGAGTATGAGAGGGAGGCGGGATGTATTTATTTCGAGCGTGTGCGGATGATTGACGGGGCGCCTGTTTTTTTTGATATTACGATGTTGCCGGATATTAATCTTCCCCGGTTTGCGGAGTGCGAGCTGGAGGATCGGTCGCTTTTCGATACGTTGCGTGTGAGGTACGGGATTGTTGTGACGGGTGGTACGCAGCAGTTTTTTGCTATCCGGGCGGATCGGCGGATGCAGGATTATTTGATGGTGAATGCGGGGAATCCCGTGCTGCAGTTGAACAGGAGGATTGATACGAGCCGAGCGGGTTTTCGGATATACAGCCGGCTTTTTTGTGTGACGCAGAAGTACGGGCTTGTCGGCACGTTTTGATGGTGTGGGGCGCGGCGTGTTGGGGGCGATGCGTTGTGGTTATTCGTTTTCGCCGGGGTTGTCGGGGGGTGTTGCGCCGTCGATGTCGCGGTGTACGATTTGTTCACTGTCGTGAAATGTTTCGCGATTGAGTTCCCGCCAAATCAGGTCTTTCAGTTCGTCGATGCCTTGTCCGGTTACGGATGATATGAATACGTGCGTGACGTGGGGCGGGAGTGTGGATTTGAGTGTGTCCAGCGCTTCGGGGGTTGTTGTGTCGATTTTTGTTACGGCGAGTATGCGGTTTTTGCCGGCGAGGTCGGGATTATAGCGGACGAGTTCTTCGTGCAGTATGTTGTAGTCTCGAAGGACGTGGTCGGTGTCGGCAGGTATCATGAAAAGGAGCAGCGTGTTTCGTTCTATATGTCTAAGGAATCGCAGTCCGAGTCCGCGTCCGCGGCTTGCTCCTTCGATGATGCCGGGTATGTCGGCCATGACGAAGGAGCGGTTGTCGCGGTAGCGTACGATGCCCAGATTGGGTTCGAGGGTAGTGAAAGGGTAGTTGGCTATCTTGGGCTTGGCGGCGGAGACGACCGAGAGGAGGGTGGATTTGCCTGCGTTGGGGAAGCCGACGAGGCCGACGTCGGCAAGGAGCTTGAGTTGGAGGATGACGGTGCGTTCCTGCGCCGGTTCGCCGGGCTGCGAGTATCGGGGCGCCTGATTGGTGGAGGTTTTGAAGTGGTCGTTGCCGAGGCCTCCGCGGCCGCCTTTAAGGAGCATGACGGTTTGTCCGTCGTCGCGTACGTCGCAGATGTATTCGCCCGTTTCCGCGTCGTGGGCGACTGTTCCGCAGGGTACTTCGATGTAGAAGTCTTCGCCGTCTTTTCCCGAACTGCGCTTGGCGCTGCCGTTTTCGCCGGACGTGGCAATCACGTGCCGTTCGTAGCGGAGGTGAATCAGTGTCCACAGATTGCGGTTGGCGCGGAGGAATACGTGCCCGCCGCGTCCGCCGTCGCCGCCGTCGGGGCCTCCTTTCGGGATGTATTTTTCACGCCGGAAGTGCGTTGATCCTGCGCCGCCTTTTCCCGAGCGGCAGTATATTTTGACGTAATCTACGAAGTTCGACTCGGCCATATGCTTTATTATTCCGTCAGCCGCGCTATCGCGGCGTCGATGCGTTGTGAAATTTCGTCTACCGAGCCGGTTCCTTTGACTACGATGCGCTTGTCTTCGCTGATATAGTAGGTTGCCAGCGGCGCCGTTTGCGTGTGATATACGTCGAGGCGCGACTGGATGGTTTCGAGGTTGTCGTCCGTACGTCCCGAAATTCTGCCGCGTTCGAGCAGTCGTTTTATGAGTTCTTCGTCGTCGACTTGCAGGTCGAGCATGATCGTCACATCCGTTCCCCTTTCCTCCAGCAATTCCTTCAGCGCCTTTGCCTGAAAAATCGTTCTCGGGAAGCCGTCGAAGATGATGCCTTTCGAGGCCGGGAGGTGGTTGAGGAAATCGGAGATCAGTTGAAGAATCACCGCGTCGGGCACGAGCTTCCCTTCGTCCATATAACCTTTGGCCAACTTGCCCGATTCGCTTCCTGCGCGTATGGCTTCGCGGAGCACGTTTCCGGTGGAGATGTAATCCAGTCCGTACTTTTTAATCAGCAATTCGCTTTGCGTTCCCTTACCGGATCCGGGAGCGCCGAAGATAACAATGTTCAGCATGTCTTTATTTATTTTAATTATTGATTCTGTAAATGTGGCGCAACGCCCGTCCCAGTCCGTCGTAATCAAGTCCGAAGCCTACGACAAAGTCGTTCCTCGTCCACAGACCGACGTAGTTGGGTTTCAGATCGCACTTGAGCGCCGCCGGCTTGAACAGCATGGTTGCCAGGCGCACATCGGCGGCCCCCGCTTCGCGCAGCTTGCTTACCACATACTGCATTGTCAGCCCCGTATCAATCACGTCTTCGAGCAAGATGACGGTCCTGCCGCGCACGTCGCTCCCGACCGGCAGCAATTCCTTCACCACGCCCTCCGAACGTATCCCGCGATAGGACGAGTATGCGGCAAACGTCAGCTCGTATTCGGGCGATAACCGGCTCATTAATTCTGCCGCAAACATGTACGCACCGTTAAGGATACCGACAAACAGCGGATTTTCGTCATGCAGATCGAGTGCAATCTCTGCGGCCATCCGCGCGATGGAGCCGACAATATATTCTTCTCGGATATACAGGATAAAATCCCTGTCTTTCAATCTGATTTTGTCTTGCATCGGAAAATGCTTTGGTTTTAGGGAGGCAAACTTACGCAAAGTTCTCCGATATTCGGCAAACCGGTACGAAAAAACGTGTATATTTGGTCGATTATAACCGGACGACATATGATAAAAATATTCAAAACAGAAGAAACCGTAGAATTGGACAAATACACAATCGCCCACGAGCCGATCTCCGGCGTCGCACTTGTCGAACGTGCGGCCACCGCGTTCATACACGCCTTTTGCCGTCATTATCCGACAGTGCGCGGCACGATATACGTGTTCGCCGGCTGCGGCAACAACGGCGCGGATGCACTGGCCGCAGCCCGTTTGCTTTGCGACGCAGGATACTGCCCGGAAGTATATTTGTTCGATCCGAAACGTAATCTCTCGCCCGAATGTGAAGCAAATAAAAACCTGCTGCTCGGCAGGCGCGAAATATGTTTTCGAGAAATCGTCGACCGTTTTATCCCACCCGCCATCCGACCGTGCGACATCGTCATCGACGGGCTGTTCGGTTCCGGACTGAATCGTCCGCTCGGCGGCGAATTTGCAGCCGCAGCCGACTGCATCAACCGCTCGTGCGCCACCGTCGTTTCGATAGATATTCCCTCCGGGCTTTTCGGCGAAGACAACCGGAACAACAATCCCGCACATATCATAAAGGCCGACCTCGCCTGCACGTTCGAATTTCCGAAACTGGCTTTCATGTTCGCCGAGAACGAACCGTTCGTCAAGCAGTGGACAATCCTGCCCATCGGCATACATCCCGACATCGTAGCGAAGACCGCAACGCCATACAGCCTCGTCACGCCCGAAGACGTGAAGCATACAATCCGCCGCCGCCCGAAGTTTTCGCACAAGGGCACGTTCGGGCACGCCCTGCTGATAGCCGGCGGCAAAGGGAAAATGGGCGCAGCCGTTCTGGCATCGGGCGCATGTATGCGCAGCGGCGTCGGACGCCTGACGGTACATATCCCTCAGCGAGGCGAAACCATTTTGCAGACAGCCGTCCCCGAAGCCATGCTCAGTTTGGACGAAAACGCGGATTTCGTCTCCGCCCTGCCCGCAGCGGACAGCTATGATGCCGTCGGCGTCGGCCCCGGAATCGGCACGCACCACATTTCGGCCGGCGCGCTGGAGTCGCTGCTGAAGTCGGCAACAAAACCGCTCGTGCTGGATGCGGACGCGCTGAATATCCTCGCCGCAAACAGGCGCCTGATTAAACTGCTTCCGCCGCATACGATACTGACACCTCATCCCCGCGAATTCGACCGGCTCTACGGCGAAAGCGCAGCCCACAGTTACGACCGCCTGCACAGGGCGATGAAAACGGCTGAAACGTACGCCGTGTATATCGTATTGAAAGGCGCCCGCACGGCCGTTTGTACGCCCGAAGGGAACGTATGTTTCAATTCCACGGGCAATGCGGGAATGGCAACGGCGGGGAGCGGCGATGTGCTGACCGGCCTCATACTCGGACTGCTGGCGCAGGGATATGCGCCCGAAACGGCAGCGGTCGCGGGCGTTTATCTGCACGGACTGGCGGGCGACATCGCCGCCGCAGACCTCTCGGAAGAATCCCTGATTGCGGGCGACATAATTCGCGCGCTCGGAAAAGCGTTCGGATTGCAGCATCACGAAACATGACCGTCGGTTTATTTTTTTTGTAAACAAGGAAGTTTCATTTATTTGCCGGTTTGTTTTTTTCCGTATCTTTGCACCGATATTTAGTTTAGGTATATAAAAAGAGAAAAATCATGATTAGTCAAATTGGAGAAAACGCCGGTTCCGTATGGAAAGCGCTGAACAAATCGGGGCGTCTGAGCGTAAAAGAACTCAAGAAAGAAACCAAAATCAGAACAGAGAAAGAATTGTTTGCCGCAATAGGCTGGCTCGCCAAGGAAAACAAGATTGATGCTGCCGAGAAAGATAATGAAATCTTTTTCTGGCTGGCATAAGAAATCCGGAAACAAAACCTGCGGATAATCCGGCACCCTGAAATTCAAGTTTCGATGACGAAAATTACCCTCATGCAGCAAAACACGACGGGCGAGAATCGTTACCCGACAATTTTCCCCATCACATTCCGGAATGTATCAGCCGATTAATTATATGCTTTATTTGCATCTAATTACCGGACTCACGAGAAAAGAAATTGCCTGTACGAATGCAGGCAATTTCTTTTTTGTGGCAAAAAAAATATAATTTTGAATTGTGTTTTTCATTTCTTATATCTACTTTTGTCTACAATTTGGCGGAAAAATGACTGACGAACAAAAAGAACTGTTGGGCGAATTTGAAAAGAAGTTACAGGCTCTTTTGGTGATATACGAAAATCAAAAGAAAAAGATTGCGGAATTAACGGCGCAATTACACGAGCAGGAAACACTCACCCGGCAGGCAAAGGAAGAAATCAAGTCGTTAAACGCCAAATGCGATGAATTGCTGACGGCGCACGCCGCATCCGCCCTTTACGGAGATGTGAGAAGCGCGCGAAAGCAGTTGTTGGATATGGTGCGTGAAATAGATAAATGTATCACACTGTTAAACGGATAGTTGTGAAAAAGGACGAGTTTATTATACGCGAAAAAGTGGCCGACAGGGAATATCGCATGATTCTTACGCGAGGAGACGAAACGTCCGAGGCCATAATACGCAAGGCGGCAGAAAGGGTTCGAATACTTTATGAAAAGTACAGGCAGAAGTATATAAAAACACTGGAAGAAAGAGACCTGCTGGCTATGGTCGCCCTTCAGTTGGTTACAGACCTCGTCAGGCTCGAAGAACAAAACGACACAACTCCGGTTACGCAGAAGATACGTCGATATATAGAGGAATTGGACGGCATTTTGTCGGGTAATTGACCTTACAGGCAGAGATAAGGGAGTATTTACACGCACTACCATTATACGGAACAATTCGCGTATAATGATAGTGTTTTTTTATAATATATTAAACTGAGATTGACTAAGTATGGAGATATTATTTTATTTGGGATGTTTTGCGGCAGGCGTACTGCTGACATGGATACTGATTACGGCAAACGGGAAATCCCGATATAACAAGATGCTGGAAGATGCCGAAAAAGAGGCTAAGGTTATCAAGAAAAATAAAGAACTGGAAGCAAAAGAACATCTGCTCCGGCTGGAGTCCGAATTTGAGAAAAAATCCGCAGAACGAAATGCCAGATTTCATTCTTCCGAATCGAAGCTGAAACAGCGCGAAGTATTGCTGAACCAGAAGCAGGAAGAACTGCACCGGAAGATGTCGGAAGCAGAAAACACGAGAGAAAACCTGAACAACCAGCTTGCCGTGATTGACAAGAGAAGGCAAGAGATGGAAAAACTGCATCAGCAGGAAGTCCTCCATCTGGAATCCATTGCAGGCCTCTCGGCAAAAGAGGCACGCGAGCGGTTGGTCGAATCGCTAAAGGACGAAGCCAAAACTCAAGCCGCTTCGTACATCAACGAGATTATGGAAGAAGCCAAGATGACGGCCAACAAGGAAGCGCAACGTATCGTCATCCGCTCTATCCAGCGCCTTGCGACCGAAACGGCGATAGAAAATGCGGTGACGGTGTTTCATATCGAATCGGACGAAATCAAAGGTCGCATCATCGGTCGCGAAGGTCGCAACATCCGTGCGCTGGAATCGGCGACGGGTATCGAGATCATTGTGGACGATACGCCGGAGGCTATTATTCTTTCCGGCTTCGACCCCGTGCGTCGCGAAGTGGCGCGGCTGGCATTGCATCAGTTGGTGCTGGACGGCCGCATCCACCCTGCCCGTATCGAAGAAGTGGTGGGCAAGGTGCGCAAGCAGGTAGAGGAAGAAATTGTCGAAACGGGCAAGCGTACGACGATAGACATGGGCGTGCACGGATTGCACCCCGAACTGGTTCGGATGATCGGGAAGATGAAATACCGTTCGTCGTATGGGCAGAACTTGTTGCAACATGCATGTGAAACGGCGAATCTGTGCGCCATCATGGCTGCCGAACTTGGTCTGAATCCGAAAAAGGCGCGCCGGGCGGGATTGCTGCACGACATCGGGAAGGTGCCCGACGACGAGCCGGAATTGCCGCACGCCATCCTGGGAATGAAGGTATGCGAGAAGTACAAAGAAAAACCGGATATATGCAATGCCATCGGCGCGCATCACGACGAGGTTGAAATGCAGAGCCTGATTGCGCCGATTGTGCAGGTATGCGATGCCATATCGGGAGCGCGTCCCGGCGCACGGCGCGAAGTCGTCGAGGCGTATATCAAGCGGCTGAACGACCTCGAACAGTTGGCTATGAGCTATTCGGGCGTAGTCAAAACGTATGCCATACAAGCCGGGCGCGAGTTGCGCGTAATTGTCGGGGCCGACAAGATCACGGACAAGGATACGGAAAATCTTTCATCGGAGATTGCCAGAAAGATTCAGGACGAGATGACTTATCCCGGTCAGGTAAAGATTACGGTGATTCGCGAAACTCGCGCGGTAAGCTACGCCAAATAGAAGACCTCCGGCTCAGGCATCGCCGTACAACCGTTCGCGCAGTGCGGCGACGGCGGAGTCGGAGATGTAGTCGTCGTACTCCGCGATTTTGTCGATGATGCCGCGGGGCGTCAGTTCGATGACGCGATTGGCCACGGTCTGGATAAATTCGTGGTCGTGGCTTGAGAATAGTATATTACCCTTGAAACTGCAAAGCGTATTGTTGAAGGCCTGAATTGATTCCAGGTCAAGATGATTGGTAGGCGTGTCGAGAATCAGCACGTTGGCGTCTTTGAGCATCATGCGCGAAATCATACATCGCATCTTTTCGCCTCCCGACAGTACGCCGACTTTCTTCAACAGTTCTTCACCCGAAAAGAGCATCCGCCCCAGAAAGCCTTTCAGGAACACTTCGTTCGTTTCCTGCGCAAACTGTCCGAGCCATTCGAGGAGGTTATAATCGGAATTGAAATAATGCGCATTGTCGAGCGGCAGATAGGCGGTTGTGATGGTCTGTCCCCACTTGAACGTGCCCGCGTCGGGCTGTTCTTCGCCGTTGATGATTTGGAAGAGGGCTGTCATGGCGCGCGGGTCGCGGCTGAGGAAGACGATTTTGTCGTCTTTCTCTACGTTGAAGCAAAGGTCTTTGAACAGTATATCGCCGTCGATGCTTTTAGTCAGTCCGCTTACTTCGAGAATCTGGTTTCCCGGTTCGCGTCCCGGCGTGAAGATGATTCCCGGATAGCGGCGCGACGAGGGCTGTATTTCCTCTATATTCAGTTTTTCGATCATCTTCTTCCGGCTGGTGGTCTGTTTCGACTTGGCTACGTTGGCGCTGAAACGGCGGATAAACTCTTCCAGTTCCTTTTTCTTTTCTTCGGCTTTTTTGTTTTGCTGCTGTTGCTGGCGGAGTGCGAGCTGGCTTGATTCGTACCAGAAGCCGTAGTTGCCGGTGAAGAGTTTCAGCCGGCCGAAGTCTATATCGACCGTATGCGTACAGACGGAATCCAGGAAGTGGCGGTCGTGGCTTACGATCAGTACGGTCTGTTCAAAGTTGGTAAGATAGTTTTCCAGCCACATGACTGTTTCGAGGTCAAGGTCGTTGGTCGGCTCGTCGAGCAGCAGGTTGTCGGGTTTGCCGAACAGTGCGCGCGCCAGCAGTACGCGCACTTTTTGCTTCCCGCTCAGGTCTTTCATCAGGCTGTTGTGCAGCGATTCTTTGATGCCCAGCCCGCCGAGCAGGGTTGCCGCGTCGCTTTCGGCATTCCAGCCTTCCATTTCGGCGAATTTTTCTTCGAGTTCGGAGGCGCGTATGCCGTCTTCGTCGCTGAAATCTTCTTTGGCGTATATTGCGTTTTTTTCGGTCATGATGTTCCACAGCGTGGTATGTCCCATCAGGACGGTGTCGAGTACCGAATATTCGTCGAAAGCGAAGTGGTCTTGCGCCAGTACGGACAGTCGTTCGCCGGGCATCAGGGCGACACGTCCGCGCGTGGGTTCCGTTTCTCCGCTGATCACTTTGAGGAACGTGGATTTGCCTGCGCCGTTGGCGCCGATAATGCCGTAACAATTGCCCGGTATGAACTTGATGTTGACGTCCTGAAACAGGATGCGCTTTCCGAATTGAATGTCCAAATCGCTGACTGTAATCATTATTATTTTCGAATTATTTTTTCCGACGGTGCAAAGGTACAAAAATATATCCGACCGGCGACAGGAGCCGCCGGCCGGATGTATGTATGCGCGTCGAGCCGCCGCTTGATCATTGCCGTTGCCGGTCGAGTTCCGCTTCGAGCATTTTGATGAAATATCCTCCGACGACCGATCGCGCCTGAAAGCCGGCGTGCATCGGGATGTCGGTAAAGTACCAGTCGGACATGGGTACGCGGTCGGTCGTTTCGTGCATGAAGAGGTGTACGGGGCGGATAAACCTTTCGAACGTTTCGCGGTCGGTCGCCAGCGTGGCCGTCCATACGACCCAGTCGCTTTTGGTATAGGTTTGGCGATTGTCGAGCGGCAGGCCGTAGACGTCTTGCTTGGTCAGGTAGTATGCAATTTCTTTTTGTGCGACCGTTGGTGGGAATATGCCGAGGCGGAGCAGTTTGTCCCAGACAAGGTTGTACTTCTGGCTCCATGTGCCGGGCTGGTCGAAGGTGAGGCGGAAGTGGTCGCCGTCGTCGGCCATTTCGATCCACTTGGCGGCCATTGTGCGTGCAAGGGAAGCGTATTTTTCGGCTTCTTCTTTTTTACCCAGCCGTTCGGCCAGATAGCCGCAGGAGGCGATGCCGAGGATGGCTTTGACGGAGAGGTTGGCGTTGTGGGCGAAGTGTCCGGCAAAGTCGTCGGTGCAAAGCTGGTTTTCCGGGTCGAGGCCTTTTTCCGCGAGGTAATCGGCCCATACGGCGAGCGTCGGCCAGTGCTGCGCGGCATAGTCGGCATTGCCTTCCCTGACGGCGATGGCTGCGGTCAGGATAAGCATGTTGCCGCTTTCTTCGACAGGCATGTCGCCGCCGTAGGTTTGTCCGTTGGCTTGCGGGTAGGTGCCCACGTCGTGTGCGGCGAAGGGTTTGGTCCAACGTCCGCTTTCGCTGTAATAGAAGATGTGGTTCAGCAGTCCTTTTGCCAGCTCGGTATTGTAGAGGAGGTAGAGCGGCGCGGAGGGATAGGTCACGTCTACGGTGCCGATGGATCCGTTGCTGAAGTTTTCTTTCGAGAGGAAGAGCAGTTCGCCGTTGGGCGCTTCGACCAGTTTGTGGGCGGAGATGGACTGGCGATAGGCCAGGGCGCACAGTTCGGCGTATTCCTTTCCGCCGGCGTCGGCGGCCTTCGTCATCAGTTCGAGGTCGAAGCGGTCGCAGGCGGCTTTCAGTTCGGCATAGTCGGCGCAGGCCTGATGCAGGACGGCCTCAATGCTTCGTTTGCCGTCGCGGTTCCAGTAGGGGCGCAGGTTTTCGCCGAAATATTGTATGGCGTATATGTCGTCGTATCCGACCATGATTTTGCCTTCTACCGTGCCGTTGATTTTGCCGAGCGAGCGCGAGAGTGCGAGCCGGCTGTCTCCGTCGGCGCCGGGAGCCGCGTTGCCGACGGCGCCTTCGTTTTTGAAGCGTGCGTGCATGGCGGCCGCGTTGCCTGCGGCGGCTTCGGTACGGTCGGCTTCGGCGCAGAGATAGAAGTATCCCCAGTCGATACGGACGTTGTCGCCGCGTTTTCCGAGTATCTCCTGTGCCGTGCTGCCGGTTTTGAGGAAGAGGAGGCCGTCTTTTTCAAACGTTTCGGAGGCGCTTTCCTGTTCCGCCTTGTCAAGCGCCCATGCGGGTGCGGCGTCGAAATAGATTTCCACCTCGTGCGCCTGTCCGTCGTTGGGCGTGACGGAGTAGGAGATGTAATTCACCGGACGCGACAGCAGGTCGAGGTCGTGCATCAGCAGCGGAGCGGTGAAGGTGAGTTGCAAGTCAACCGTCCCGCAGGCGAAGCGATAGCGCGTTTGCGTAGCCTGCACGTCGGCGGACAGCTGCTCGGCCGTCGTTTCAAAATACTGTTCCGACGTCTTTTCGGCATACAGGCCGAAGTCGACCAGCGCGCCGCCGGTCATATTTTTCCCGTGCGCGGCAATCACATTGCGCCCGACACGGAGCGATTGCCTCGCCTCGCCTTCGAGTATGATCAGCACGTCTTTGTTCCAGCGGTATCCTGTATTTACCGTTTCTCTGCCGTTAATGTAGAGCGTAAAATCGTCGTCGTGCGAATATATGAGGAGGATTTTCCAGCCGTCGTCGATTTCGTCGAGCGTGATTTCGCGGCGGACGAAAATCTCCGTCCCGTCGCCGTCCCACACGGTGCACACCGCCGTTTCGCCTTCGGAGCCGAACGCGGCCGCGCCCTCGCTCCAGCCGCTGTCGTCGAATCCCGGCTCATGCCATCCCCTGGCGGGAGCTTGCCGCGTGTAGCGCGCCGTCCAGCCTGCCTCCGACGCCATCGGCGCGAGCGTTACCAACGGCGGCTCTTCGATGCCCATGAAGCGGTACACGCGCCCGTCTACGCGGATGGCGCCGGTGAGCGGACGCTTCTCCTCCGTCCAGTGCCGCACCGCATCGTCGTACAGCCGGTCGCTCGTTGACCATCCGCTGAAATACGGGTCTACCGTCACCAGCGGATAAGCCGGGGCGCGCAGCGCGTTGGGCACAACGGCGCTCGTCTGATGCTCCGGCACATTACATGTGGTAAGAAACCACGCCGGCGTCAGCGCCAGCGCGATAAGTGTTGATTTGATCATGTCTGTTTTCATATTACGTAATATTATATTGTGAAAAATAATTTCTGCGGACGAAATCCCTTCGGATGCACCGGTACCGGACGGAATCCCGCCGGGATATTCAATTTTTTATCCCGACCGATGTGCAAAGTTAATCTTTTTTTTATTACGCACGCACATTATCGGTTAAAACGGCATCGCATCGGATACATAATTCCGCTTTTTGTTACCCAAGCATCCCACCGGTTGGAGCGGTGCGACACAGGTTATAACCGGAAACCATCGTGCACGCAATTACGCAACGATTTCCGTCTATACATAATATGCTGTAATATAAACGAATATCGTCCAACAACGAAACACCTTACGCATTCGGATACCATATAATCCGGCTGCAAAACATGTTTTTCGGTCGCAAAACATGTTTTCCGGCCGTAAGATATGTTTTCCGGCTGTAAAACATGTTTTGTGGCTGTAAAACATATTTTCTCGCCGTAAAACATGTTTTATGGCCGTAAGATATATTTTTTGGCCGTAAAATATGTTTTGTGGCTGTAAAACATATTTTTTGGCTGTAAAACATGTTTTGCAGCCGTAAAACATGTTTTATATCCGTATCTCATGTATTTCCCCATGCAAAAATGTTTTTTCTTTCGAATATGCGGGATATGGACGGATTTGATGAAATCGGGACTTCCGCGATATGTTTTCCTTGCGGAACATGTTACGCCGTTGCCGCAGGTTTTGTTTCCGGAGCCGCACGTATTTTTCGTCGGACTACATGTGATACGGCTGTATTTCATAAAATTTTCGGCACGTAACGCTCTGTTTTTTTGCATATATTTGCGTGTCGTGTACGCCGTATTTCCGGCGTTTCCGCTAACTTTGTTTCCGAATATAAATACATTTTACTTATGAAAGAAAAATTAATCGTACAATTGTTTGATTCCGGCATACTGCGAAAAGCGTGTTACGCAATTGCGTTCGCCGGCTGCATAGCGATGGTTTCGCCTGCGTGCGGACAGGATGTCGCCGGCGGCGACGCCGTTTACCGCAATCCCATCATTGCGGCGGGCACGCCCGACCCTACCGTGATCCGCGCGGAGGACGGGAGTTTTTATCTTTACTGTACGGAGGATATACGCAATATGCCGATATATCGTTCCGTAGACTTGGTGCGGTGGGAGCGCGCCGGGACGGTGTTTAGCGCCGAGACGCGCCCCGACTTCGAGCCGAAAGGGGGGTTGTGGGCGCCCGACATTAATCGTATCGGCGGGCGATATGTGCTTTACTACTCCATGTCGGTGTGGGGCTGTAACGGCACGTGCGGCATCGGCGTGGCGGTGGCCGACGCGCCGCAGGGGCCGTTTGAGGACAGGGGGGCGCTGTTTCGGAGCAATACGATCGGGGTGGAAAACTCGATCGACCAGTTTTATTTTGAAGACGGCGGGAAGAAATATCTCTTCTGGGGCAGCTTCTGCGGCATTTACGGCGTAGAACTCGAAGACGACGGGCTAAGCCTGAAGGCCGGGACGGAAAAGCGACGCATCGCCGGGCGGCTCACCGATACGTTCGACAGTCATGGCACCGAGGGCACGTATATCCACAAACGCGACGGATACTACTATTGCTTCGGCTCTACGGGTACTTGCTGCGAAGGCGCCAAGAGTACGTATCGCGTAGTGGTAGGCCGTTCCGCAAACCTCTTCGGGCCGTATCTCGACAGGGAGGGGCGGTCGATGTTCGACAATCACTACGAAACCGTGCTTCAGGGCAACGCCGCCTTTGCCGGGCCGGGACATAATGCGGAAATCGTTACCGACGACGCGGGCAACGACTGGATGCTCTACCACGCCTACTTGCGCGATAAGCCGGAACTGCGCCGGACGCTGTGCCTTGATAAGATTGTGTGGAAAGACGGATGGCCTGAAGTGGAAGGACTGGAGCCTTCGGCCGAATCGGCTGTGCCCGTATTTAAATAATACCCGCGCCGTCGACCGGAAAAGAAAAGGGCGTATGCTGCTGCGTACGCCCTTTTCATTTTAGCGGCTCATGGCCGGTGCATTAATTGTAGCCCGGATTCTGGGGGAACGGCGCGTTGATGTTGAGGTCTATCTGCATCTGCGGAATCGGCCACAGCACGTGGTGCTCCTGAATGTTCAATCCCGGATTGAGCGGATTGTTGTTGTACTTGCGCACACGTTCGACGAGCTTGCCGGTGCGGCGGAGTACGAAGAATCGGCACGTTTCGCCGTACAGTTCCCTCGCCCGTTCGTCCAGCAGGAAGTCGATGTCCGCATCTCCCGGCGCGACGGGCGCGGCATGTGCGCGCGCACGCACTGCGTTGATGTCGTCGGCCGCCCTGGCATTGTCGCCCATCTGTATGTATGCCTCGGCGCGGAGGAGGTACGTTTCGGCCAGACGCATGGCGTACTGGTCTTTGTAGATGGCTCCGCCGCCCGATGTAGCCGCGTCGCTGAGTATGTTGAGCGGGTCGGCGTGCTTCATGAAGAAGGGATAAATGTACTGGCACGTGTCGCGAATGGCGTCGCGCCCCGCATTGGCGGGATAGAGGCTGAAATCAATCTTCTGCCCGTGGTAAGCCGATTCGGGGCTGTCGAAATAGAAATCGCGCTTGATGTTGTGCGGCGCGTTGCGGATGTCGTTGTCCCAGTTATCGCGCCATACGTCGTAGACCATCAGGTTGGTCGGCCTGATCCACGACACGCCCCGTCCGAGCGTATCGGAATATCCGGTATATTTCCCGTTGACAAATTCGCCCCGGAAGGCCGGCTTGCCGTCGGGCGTATTGCCCATGCGGAAGTATGCCGGCCCGAAGGCGCGCACGCCCCGCGCGTTGGAACCGCCGATGACCGACGGCGGTTCGAACTGAATCACCCATATGGCTTCGCGGTTTTCGGAAAGGTTCTGGTTGCCGTAAGCAAAGAGGTCGAGGTACACGTCGCCTGTGCCGAACACGTCGACCGTCGAGCCGAAGCGTTCGGTCATCAATCCGTATCCGAAATCGTTGATCACGCGGGTAGCGGCCTGCACGGCCTCGCTGTATTTATGCTGCATAAGATACACTTCGGCCAGCAGATGAAGCGCGGCGCCCTTGGTTACGCGGCCGGGGTCTTCCTCCTTACCCGGATCGGGCAAATGCTGGGCGGCGTAGTTCAGATCGGTCTCCATCAGTTCGTATGCTTTTGCGACGGGGTCGCGCACAAAATCGGTCTTGGCCTCGTCGATAATGTCGGTCACAACCGGCACGTCTCCGAAAAACGAAACCAGCAGCCGGTACGACCATGCGCGGAAGAAGAAAGTCTCGGCGAGATATTCCTCCCGCTGCGTCGCGCTTGTCCACTGCGTTTCGTCGAGCGTTTCGATGGCGGCAGCCAGCGTATTGGCGCGCTGGATAATCCGGTACGGACGCCGCCAGTATTCGCGCACGTAGTCGGACGACGAAGTAAGGTAGTTCACATAGTTGCAGAGGAAGCGCGTACTGTTGGGGTCTTCGCCGTGGAAGGCGATGTCGGTGCCGAGGGCTTTGAAGATGCTCATCACATCCTGTTGCTCTTCGCCGAAGAACCAGTCGTTGCGCAGTGTCCAGTGCAGTCCTGTAATACCCTGCTTGACGCCGGCCAGCGTGCTGTACGCATTTTCGGGTGCAAGAAAGTCTTTCGGCTTTTCTTCGAGAAATTCGGAGTCATTGCACGAAGCCAGCGTCATGGCCAGCATCATCACGATTGGAACAAAAATTGTTCTCTTGTTGAAATATGTCTTCATATTCGTCAGGTTTTAAATGTTTTCTAAAATGTTAACTTGACCCCACAAACGAGGCTTCTTGTCGAAGGCAGGTGCGAGCGGAAATCGGGGGCGCTGTTGCCTGTATCGCTTGATACGTATTCGGGATCCCAGAAGGAGAAATTTGTCCAGTTGTACAGATTCTTCCCCGATATGTACACTTGCAGATATTCCATCCCGCCCAGCGCCTTGAGTACTTTGGGGCTGAAATTGTAGGAAAGGGATATGTCCTGCAGGCGAACGAAGCTGCGGTCTTCGTAGATACCGCTGGTCTGGGCGGGCGAGTTGTAGATGCCCGTGGCGTTGTTCACCCCGTTGGTAGGCGTCCAGTACTGGCGCGTAGCCTGCTGGTTGATGCGGTACACGTCGTCCGAACGCGACGATACGTTGACATAGTCGTAGTTGTTCCACAGATAATATCCGTTGCCTCCCTGTATGGAGTTGAGGAAGAAGTACAGCGACCAGTTTTTGTACGTCAGCGTGTTGCTTATGCTGAAGGCGTAGTTGGGCGATTTGTTTCCGATGATGGTGCGGTCGTCGGGCGTGATGCTTCCGTTCCCGTCCTTGTCCCAGTATTTGTACTGCCCCGGATACCAGTTGTTGAGTATGTTCCCGGAATACAGATCCTGCTCCGTCCACAATCCGCCGGTCATCTTGTAGTCGTAGATGGAGAGGATAGGCTCGCCCACGAACCACGAGTTGCCGATGTCTAT
>JAISNP010000069.1 GCA_031276175.1 Tannerella sp. | reverse complement strand
GCAGGAACTCAAGTCCGCACGGCGCGAACTTGAGTACGCGTCGCAGGAACTCAAGTCCGCACGGCGCGAACTTGAGTACGCGTCGCAGGAACTCAAGTCCGCACGGCGCGAACTTGAGTACGCGTCGCAGGAACTCAAGTCCGCGCGGCGCGAACTTGAGTACGCGTCGCAGGGACTCAAGTCCGCGCGACGGAGATTTAAGCGCATCGCGCTAAAAACAAGCGATATAGCGTTCAGACGAAAAAAAATCCGGAAAAAAGCGGCGCTTTCCGGAAAAACGCTTACCTTTGCATGACAAAAAAACATCATTTATTTACTAAAATAAAGAAGAAGATGGCAAAAACGCTGAGCAGACAGGACGCGCGGTTTCACATCGAGCAGCGGGTGATTACCGACAAGGTTGCGCTCCACGTGGCGGAGTGGAATATTCCCGAACTCTGGTTTTCAACCTCCGTTCTGCCGGCAAGGGCAGGATGGGAAACCGCGTGGGCGGCCTGTAACGCCAATCCGACGGAACGTACCCAAAGCATGACGTTTGTCAAAAAAGAAGCCCGCAAGGCCTATGAACCCAAGCTTCGGCAGCTGTGCACCCTGCTTGTCGGCAATCCCAACGTGACGGATGCGGATCTGGAAACGATGAGCATCTACGGACGCCGTCGCGGCAAACGCTATTCCCGCGTACCCGCGCCCATGGATGTGCCGGATTTCCGCATCGAGCAATTCCACGGCCACCGGCTGTCGGTGCACTTCCACGCCCACAGTCAGGAACGCGCGCGCCGGGCGGTAAAACCCCGCGGCGTGCATGGCGCCGAACTCATCTACGGCGTGCTTGAGACGGCGCCCGTGTCGTATGACAACCTCACGAAGAGCGCTTTCGACACCGCCTCGCCCCATACGTTCACGTTCGACCTCGCCGACGCCGGAAAAACGCTCTACGTAGCCGTGCGATGGGAAAACTCGCGCGGCGAAAAAGGGCCATGGAGCGACATCCAGTCGGCCGTCATCCCCTGAAAACGCCCCGGTCGCCCTCTGCCCGGAAGGGTTTTTACGCACGTGCGCAGCATGAGTATGCAAGCGCCCGAAACGGCGCCGACCGACAGGCCTGCGTGCGCCGGCAGGAGAAAAAATATTTTTCGGAGGCGCAAATAATGTGCTATCTTTGTTCACTCGCAAACAATAAATCACAGTTATGAATAGAAAGAGTATTATTTCCGCAGGACTGATATTTGTCTCGCTGCTTACTTGCGCACAAATCCTTACCCCGGTGAAATGGGACATCAGGCTGATAGATTCGGAATCGGCCGAAAAAGAAATTCTTTTTACGGCGACGCTCGACCCCGGCTGGCACGTATACGACATGAATCTGCCGAAAGGCGGCCCCATCTCCACCAGCATCCTCTGCGAACGCAGGCAGGGCGTTGAACTGATCGGCGAACCGAAAGCGTCCGTGGCGCCCGTCGCCGTGTACGACGACATGTTCAACATGGAACTGCGCTGGTATTCGGGGAAAGTGGTATTCACCCAAAAAATCAAAGTAACCGATCCGAAATCTTTCGCCCTCAAAGGCGAAGTGGAATTTATGGCGTGCAACGACGAAACATGCCTGCCGCCGGACAGGGTTGCCTTCTCGTTCGGGAGAAACGACGTAAAACAAACCTCCATGCACGGCTCCGCAGAGGAAACGGCGGACGCGGATACAGCCGGCACGGACGCCGCAGCGACGGACGCCGCCGGCGATACGGCGGACGCGGATATGCAGGCCGCCGCAACGCCTGCTCCTCCCGATCACAAAGGCGCAACCGCAAAGCAGGGCGTGCTGACGGCGCAGCCCGAATTGTGGACGCCCGTCACGGAAGACATGAAAGCCTTCGGCGAACAAAACCCGGCGTCGACGGACGGCGCGTCGTGGTGGCTGATTTTTCTCGCAGGCTTCGCAGGCGGCTTCATTGCGCTGCTGACGCCCTGCGTCTGGCCGATGATCCCGATGACGGTAAGCTTTTTCCTGAAACGCAACAGTCAGCGGCGAAAAGCCATCCGCGAAGCCGTCTTTTACGGCCTGTCCATCATTGCGATATATCTGGCCATGGGATTGCTGATCACGATTGCTTTCGGAGCAAGCGCCCTGAACGACCTCTCGACCAATGCCGTCTTCAACATCGCGTTCTTCCTGCTGCTCATACTGTTTGCCGTCTCTTTCTTCGGCGCCTTCGAACTGGTGCTGCCCGCCTCGTGGACAAACAAAATGGATGCGAAGGCCGACTCTACGTCGGGTATCCTCAGCATATTTTTTATGGCCTTCACGCTGGCGCTGGTCTCGTTTTCGTGCACGGGGCCTATCATCGGCACGCTGCTGGTCGAAACCGCTTCGGGAGGCTCGGTGGCAGGACCGGCCGTCGGGATGGCAGGCTTCGCCCTCGCGCTGGCCGTGCCCTTCGCCTTTTTCGCCGTCTTCCCCAATCTCCTGCAAAACATGCCCAAATCAGGCAGCTGGCTCAATTCGGTGAAAGTCGTTTTAGGATTCCTCGAACTGGCGCTGGCGCTTAAATTCCTTTCCGTAGCCGACCTGGCCTACGGATGGCGCATCCTCGACCGCGAAGTCTTCCTTGTGCTGTGGATCATTATATTCGCCCTGCTGGGATACTACCTGCTGGGTAAACTCCGCTTCCGCCACGACAGCGAGCAGCAGCACGTCTCCGTCACACGACTCTTTTCCGCAATCCTCTCGCTCGCCTTCGCCGTCTACATGCTGCCCGGACTCTGGGGCGCGCCGCTGAAAGCCATCAGCGCATTCGCCCCGCCGCTCTACACGCAGGATTTCAACCTCTACGAAAACCAAGTGCACAGCGTCTTCCACGACTACGAAGAAGGAATGAACCATGCGAAGAAAAACAAAAAACCCGTGCTGATAGACTTTTCGGGCTTCGGCTGCGTGAACTGCCGCAAAATGGAAGCCTCCGTATGGACAGACCCCCAAGTAAAACGCTTGCTGGACGAACGCTATGTCCTCATCACCCTGATGGTCGACGACAAAAGCAAACTTCCGGCGCCGATCACCGTCGCCGAAGGAGGAAAAAAACGCACGCTGAAAAGCATCGGCGACAAATGGAGCTACCTCCAGCGCGCCAAGTTCGGCGCAAACGCGCAGCCGTTCTACGTCATTCTCAACCACGAAGGCAAACTGCTCGCACCGCCCTACGCATACAGCGAAGACGTCTCGAAATATGTGCTCTTCCTTTCCGAAGGACTGAAAAAATATCAACAGCAATAATACGCAAACATGAGTACGAAAGAAGCACGGATGGAAGCCTTCGGGCAATTGCTCGACATCATGGACGAGTTGCGCGTCAAATGCCCCTGGGATCGCAAACAAACCAGCGAAAGCCTGCGCGCCAACACCATCGAAGAGACCTACGAACTGTGCGACGCCATCATGCGCAACGCACAGGACGACATCCGCAAAGAACTTGGCGACTTGCTGCTGCACGTCGTATTCTACGCCAAAATAGGCGAAGAAAAACAGGCGTTCGACATCAAAGACGTCTGCGAAAGCCTCTGCGAAAAACTGATATACCGCCACCCACACGTCTTTGGAAACGCACAGGCCGAAAACAGCCGTAAAGTAGAACAGTCGTGGGAACAGCTCAAATTGAAAGAAAAAGGCGGCAACAAAACAGTGCTGGACGGCGTGCCCGTCGCGCTGCCCTCGCTCGTAAAAGCATACCGTATACAGGATAAAGCCCGCAACGCAGGCTTCGACTGGGAAACGCGCGAACAGGTCTGGGACAAAGTCGAAGAAGAACTGAACGAACTGAAAGCCGAAATCGACCGCATGGACGCCGACCGCATGGAAGCCGAACTGGGCGACTTGCTCTTCAGCCTGATAAACGCAGCCCGCCTCTACAAAATCAATCCCGACAATGCGCTGGAACGTACCAACCGGAAATTTATCCGCCGTTTCAACTATCTCGAAGCGCAAACCATCCGGCAAGGCCATTCCCTGAAAGATATGACGCTCGCCGAAATGGATGCCCTCTGGAACGAAGCCAAAAGATTGGAAAACGGCGAATAAAACCGGCCTGCCCGCAGGCGCTCCTACGGCAAAGTATAACCGACGCCGCCCGTCAGCCAAAATCCGGCCTGAGGCACGTTGCCCGTATCATAATAATACGTGTCGTACAGATTATTCAAATTGAGATGAATCTGCCACTGCCCGAGTGCGTAATTCAGTTTCAGGTCAACCGTCGAAAATGTCGGGTAAGGCTGTAACCCCGTATCGACGCCGTTTTCGTATCTGCGGAACGTCCCCATTCGCTTCTGAATGCGGAAATGCCAGCTTGCCGACAAACCGTGGAAAACGGAATGATTCAACTGTACCGTACACTTGTCCCGCAGGTAGTTCAACGAATATCTGGATTCAAATCCCCTGGAGTCGCACGTCTGATTCATTCGTGCATAGTTGACCATGAGTGTGGTATTCCTCCCCAGCTCCGGCCATTTGCTGCCGGGGCGAAACGTCAGGCCTGCTTCCACTCCCCGCTTGTCAAGCCCGGTCAAATTCCACGATGCCCATTTCGCCTCGCCCGATTCCCTGACCCAGTCGATGATATTGCGCCCCCACATCAGGTACCCCGCCAAAGAAACGCCGAAAAGCGGCCGGTTATAATTAATTCCCAAATCGACCGATTCCGAACGTTCGGACTTCAGCTTTTCGTCGGCAAGATGGGTTTCGGTAGTGTAATAAAGATCCGTAAACGTCGGCATACGGGTAGAGCGGCTCCACGCGGCATACACCTTGAGCGCATTGTCGGCACGATAGGCAAGACTGACGGAGGGATAAAAATGCACTCCCGGCTGAATCGTATTATGATTCATCATCACGCCGGCCGAAGCTACGAAATGCTCCCAGCTTGCGGTATGCTCCAGTGTGACGGACGTACTGGTGCGTGCGTCGTAATGCGTGTAGCGGCCGTGCGCCTTCGCCGTCGGCAGCCCCAGATTGCTGCTCGATATTTCTTCGCGGCGCAGTTCCCCGCCCAGATTCGTAACCCCCAGCCGGGACTTATACCGGAAAATCAGGTTTGCACCGTATGTGTCGCCGCGGTGATAGTTCCGCCCCGTTTCCGTATCCTTTATAAGGTCGAACCGGTCGTAGTGCCTGTCCCAGTAGAGAATAGGGATGACTTTGAACGAGTTGCCGAACGAACCTTTCACCGACCCCATCCACGTGCTCAGCCGTTCGTACTGATTGGGATACATGGCCGAATAAAAAGTATTCGCTCCGTATTTTTTATTGTTGTAGCCGAATTGAAAATCGAGACGGGAGTCATCCTTCATTTTCAGGCGCGTTTGCCACAGCAGATTATGAATATCGTAATCGCTGTTTGCCGTATACCCGTCCGACCTTTGCCGGCTTACCGACAAGCTGTTGCTCGTCCGTCCGACGGTAGCCGCGCCTCGCGCCTCAATCCCGTACAGCGCATACATGCCGGCTTCCGCCCGCGCATAAATGCGGGCATCCGTTTCTTTTTTCGTGATGATGTTTATTCCGCCTGAAAAAGCGCCCGAACCGTAAATCAGCGCCGAAGGCCCGTGTACGATTTCAATACGTTCGATGTCGGAAAGGTTGATGGGGATGTCGAAATTATAATGCCCCGTGTGAGGATTGGTGAGATTGACGCCGTTGAGCAGTACGGCTGTCTGGTCGGCCGAGCCGCCGCGGATGGAAATATCGGCCTGTACGCCGTGGCCGCCGCGCTGGATGATGTCGATATTGGCGGCGTAGATCAGAAGATCCTGGATACTTTGTACGGGCGCCTGCTCGATTTGCGCTTTCGTGATGACCGTAACCGGCTTGGCCGACTGGCTGACCGGCGTCTCCGTACGCGAAGCCGTCACGGTCACTTCTTCCAGTTCCTCCTCCTGCATCTTTACGGGCTGCTGTTCCGCCGCAACCGTCTGCGCCGACGTCGAAGCGGCATGTGCAAATGTTAACATACAGCTCATTACCACGCCGATGTTTACGATTTTGTGCATACTGTTGAATGCGCTGTAGGACTTTCTCAAAAATCGCTTAAAACGAAAAGCCTTGCATTCGTTCATTCTTTTTCTTTTCATAAAAACAAGTTTTAAAATTAATATTATAAGAGTATTGTACATGCTTTCTTCCGGGATTTCCCGCGAAAAAAGCGCACAAAGATAGAAAGAATGATGAAACACGCAATTTTGTTTAATTATTGTTGGCACAATGTCATTTATACTTCCGTTTATAAAAAAACCATTTACCTTTACGGGCTGAAAACAGTAAATGATGCATCGCGATACGGAAGAAGACATAATAAAAAAACTGAGCCGGCCGGACACGAGGCGGGAAGCTTTCACGCAGTTGGTGAAGGATTACGGCGAAAAGCTGTATTGGCTGATCAGAAAGATGGGCTTGTCTCATGACGATACGAACGATATTATCCAAAACACCTTTATGAAAGCGTGGGTGCATCTGGACGGCTTCCGGGGCGATTCGAAACTTTCGACATGGCTCTACAAAATTGCAATCAATGAAAATATTACATTTCTGAACAAGCAACGCGCCATGAACCACATTTCCATCGACGATGCGGACGTGTTTCTGCTGGATAAATTGAAAAGCGACGAATATTTCGACGGCGACAACGTGCAGTTGCAACTGCAGGAAGCAATATTAAAATTACCCGAAAAACAGCGGATCGTGTTCAACATGAAATATTATGAAAATATGAAATACGAGGAAATGTCCGAAATATTGGGCACTTCGGTAGGCGCCTTGAAAGCGTCGTACCATCATGCGGTAAAAAAGATAGAAACGTTTTTAACAGATAACATTTAAACCTTTTGAGTATTAGGAGGTCAAATTGCGTGGAGGAGATAAACTGTATGGAACCAAAACAAAACAAACTGGAAGAATTGAAAGCCGAAAATCCGTTTCGCGTCCCCGAAGGATATATGGAAGGGCTTGCTTCCCGGATAATGAGTAAAATCCCCGAAGATGAGCCGAAAAAAGAAACCAAAATACTGTCTCTCAACGAACGGATACGTCCGTTACTGTATCTGGCCGCTGTTTTTATCGGGCTGATTTTCCTTTTCAGAGTGATAATCAATCCGGCAACGTCCGAAAACGACACGTGGCGAGGCGAATCCGAACCGGTGCAGGAATCCGGAAGGATGACGGATGAAGACGAAGAATATCTTGAATACCTGCAACAGGAATATAACAGAAATTTGCTTACCGTAAGTTTGGAAAATATGTATTAGCCATGAAAAATAAAGTTTTATATACCACTGCGATGATGTGTCTTGTCCTTGTCGGCATTTCGTTGAAAGCTCAGGTATCCGGCAGGCAACGATTCGACAAGCGCGAGTTTATCACACGACACAATGCGTTTATCACTGCCGAAATCGGGCTGACAAGCGACGAAGCCGTCGAATTTATCCCCATAGAGAATCAAATGAAAGAAAAACTGTTTGAAACGGGAAACGAATGTCGCAAAATGAACAGGGACATCCGTTCCCGACAGTCCGTATCGGACGAAACTTTCCTGAAACTTATTGACTGCAACCTCGAAACGCGCAGCAAAGAGTTGCAGATCGAGAAGGAGTATTACGAAAAGTTCAAGAAAATCCTTTCACCCGAAAAACTGTACAAATATCAGCAGGCCGAATTTAAATTCATGCGGGAATTTATGAGTCAGGGCGACCGGCAACGTCCCCCGCGGAACGGCAATACGCACAAAAAAGATAACGAGGTCGACGAGAACTAATATCCGCAGCCTGAAAATACATCGCCTTAACCGGAATTACCCGTAATTTATCCGGACGGAGGCGCCATACCCGAAGAAAATACTGCGGAATACCCTTTTTTTATATCACGATATAACTTTTTTCCCGTGAGGAAAGACTTTATTCCTTTGGGGAAAAGGTCTTTTTTTTCTCCTTAAATGGTTTCGGAAGAAGCGCAGGATTAAAATTGTTTGGCGATAATGCCGCAGGATGTCAATCCGTTATTCCGGAAAGAATCAGATTTTTAAGCGCAGCCCAACGGGAGGCAATTGCCGGTTCGCGCATTTTTTCTTCGTCCGTGCGCAGCTTGACGTCGTCGTAAATTAAATCGCCGACGGTTCGCTCCCGCGGGATAAAGTGAGGCGAAAAGAGGCTTCGACCCGAATCGTATCCGTCGAAGCGAAGGCCTCCCATATCGGCCAGACTGTGGAGGGCATCCATTGTGGAAAACGGACGTGTTTCCTCGTAAATCAAATCTTTGCGCTTTCGTGCAAACTTGCCGGACGTCCAGACGATGAACGGGATTTCGCACATGAAGGTAGATATTTTTTCGTAGGCATGTCCGGCAAAGTTGCGGAAATCGTATACTTCTTCGCCGTGGTCGGAGAAATAGACCATTGCCGACGGTTCGTCTCTTTGTTCCATCAAATCTATTATGCGCGAGACGACGTAATCGTTATACAGCACGGAATTGTCGTATTGGTCGATCGTTTCCGGCGCACCGGCGGTCAATCGGGAGGCCTGCTGTCCGGGGGGCAGCGGATGGATGTGGTGGTTGAAACGGTTGAACGACGGGGGGTAACGAAATTTGTACACCGCATGACTTCCCATCAGGTGGAGGACGATCAGTTTGCGTTTGTCGCTTTCCAGCGCCTGCTCGAAGGCCTTTAGCAGTACGCCGTCCGGTTCGTTCGTTTCGGACAAATCTATCGCTCGGTCGGCAAGTTGCAGCAGCGGTTCGTAACTCGAACTGCCGTCTTCGAACGGCTGGTTGCTTATCAGGCAGGTTTCATATCCGGCACGATTGAAGAGTTCGAAGAGCGACGGGCGGTCGGTCAGGTATTCGGGATGCGCTTCGTCGGCAAAAGTCAGGATGGAGCGCATCACGGGGATCGTATGTACTTGAGGCGAAACTACGTCCCGGTAAACTTTCAGGGACGATTTGCGCGCCGCGAGGAGCGGATTGGTTTCGCGTCCGTATCCGTACAGCGACATGTGGCGGCGCGTCAACGATTCGCCGATCACTACGACAAGGGTTTGCGGCGCGCCGTCTTCGGACAGGGCTACGTCGAACTGTTGTTTGCGGCGCGATTCGATGGCTTTCTCTTCCGATGCCGTGCGGATTTTATAATCGGCAAAGATGCGATAAAAATCGACGAAATAAATGTGCTGTGCAACCGGTTTTACCGTCAGGAACAGAAACAGCAGCGAGATGCAGACCGTAAATGTTTTTTTATGTTCCCTGATGCTGGGGCATACCATATTTTTCATTCTGAATATGAATACGAACGGGACAAGAATATACAGCGCGATCCCCAGACTGACCCAGGGATTCATGTAGTGAACAATAAATTCTTTCGACTCGCCGGCGTTTGTTTCGAACAGCGTTGTCAGCGATCCTTCGGAAAGCAGCACTTCGGCAAACAGCAGATAGCCGAGCAAAACGGCTCCGGGAATCAGCGCCGCAACCAGCAAAACGGAATAAAAAATGCGCAGCCCTTTCGTGGTCAGGAATGTCGTAAGAATAAAAATCACCGCAGACAACACCGTGCTTACGCAAATGCCGGGGATGACGGCTTCGGAGGGGATGTTTTGGGCGATAAGGCTGATCGTCGGGACAAGCAGCAGTATGTATACGAGGAAAAACAGTTGCAGTTTGCGTTCCTTTATTCGCAGATTGATTTTCATATTGTTCGTTTTTTATTTTCGGGATAAATTGTTTCGGACGGCAAAGTTAATACTCTTTATAAAGATTCGCAAAACCGGCGATTAAAAATTCAACTTGTAAAGGCCTCCGGGTAGGACTTTGATGTGTCCGGCCAGTTCCAGTTCAAACAGTACGGGCGAGAGTTGATGCACGGGCATGTCGAGCAACAGGGAGAGGTCGTTGACCTGCAGCGTTCCTTTTTCGGCAAGGATGTCCAGCACGGGCGATTTGGGGCGTTCCTTTTCGAATACGATGCGCGACTGTCGCGGCGCAGTGTGCGCCTTATCCTTTAAATCCCAGTTAAGCGCCTGCACGAGGTCTGCGGCGGAGGTGATCAGTCCGGCCTTGTTTTTTTGTATAAGCCGGTTGCATCCTCCCGAATATACGTCGTCGACTCGTCCGGGAAAGGCATACACTTCTCTCCCGTAAGAGAACGCGATGTCGGCCGTAATCAGCGCCCCGCCCTTTTCGGCCGATTCGGCCACGATGGTCGCTTCCGCCAGCCCTGCAATCAAACGGTTGCGCCGTAGGAAATTTTCGCGGTCGGGCGCCGTCCCGCAGACGAAGTCCGTCAGCAGTCCGCCCCGTTCGAGCATCTCTACGGCCGTCCGGCGATGCGGGGAAGGATAAATCCTGTCCAGACCATGCGCCAGCACGCCCACCGTCGGCAAGCCGAACTTCAGCGCGCTGCGATGCGCACAAATATCAATCCCGTAAGCCAGCCCGCTCACGACCAGCAAGTCGGGAAACATGGCCGACAGTTCTTTCAGCAGCAGGGTTGTGAGTTTCACGCCGTAATCGGTCGCATTGCGGGTGCCTACGATGCTCAGCACGTGCGGCGCGTTCAGGTCTGCATTGCCCGTGAAGTAAAACACAATCGGCGCGTCCGGACATTCGCGCAAACGGGCGGGGTAGTCTGCGTCCGCGATCGTATACAGGCGCAGTTTCTTTTTTTCGATGAAAGAGAGTTCTTTCTCGGCGCCCCTGAGGGCTTCCGTTTTCGATTGCAGGATGGCGTTCGCCTTCAGGGCGCCTATACCGGGCGCCTTTTCGAGCGTCTGCTTCTTTGCATGGAAAATGCCTTCGGCTTCGTCGCCGAAATAGCAGAGCAGCTGGCGCGCGAGGATGTCGCCGATACCCTTCAGCAAGGTAAGCCCTATCAGGTAAATACGTTTGTCTTCCGCCATCCGCGCTTTACTTTAACATGTGATCGAAATATTCGCCGCGCGTGATCCTGCCGTTTTCGACGATGACCGATTCGATTCGTCCCGAAGCGACCGGCTTCATGTCGGGGAGACGGTAAATGTCCTGCACAAACACCAGCTTGGCGCCTTCCCTGATTGTGTTCAGGCACGAACGGAAGCGGTCGCCGCTGCGCAGGGACGTCCTGAACCGGATGTCTACGCGCGAGACGAACGCATCAATGCCCTTTTCGTGCATCGCGCCGAAATTTTCGCCGAGTGATTCCAGAAACTCATGGCGCGTATGCTCCATATAGCGCTGGTAGTTGGAATTGTTTACCACGCCCTGCAAGTCACATTCGTAGTCGCGCACCTTTAAATCTATCATGAAACGATAATCTTTCATTTTATAATTCATTCTTGGGTTCAAATTTATACATTCTGTCGGAGGGGCGTATTTTTTCCGGCGTTTTGATGGAGAAGCGTTCGCCTTTCCTTGCGCGGGTGACGGGCAGCAGGTCGACCCTGATTTCGTCCACCGTAAGGAAAAGCGCACCGGTTGTCGGCCCCGTTATCAGTATACTGTCGCCCGTATTCAGTTCGCCGGACTCCATTTCGAACTCGGCTACGCCAATCTTGCCGAAGTAGTCGATTCCGCGGGCGATGTATTCTTTCCGTCTGGTGGCCTGCGAGCCGTAGCGGTGGCTCCATTCCCCGAGGCGCTGCCCCAGATAATAGCCGTCCCAGAAGCCGCGGTTGAAGACCGTGCGCAGGCGTTCGTCCCAGGCTTTGATCTTCCCTTCGTCGAACGCGCCGTCGCGACAGGCCTGAAGGGCTTCCCTGTAACATTCCGTGACGGTGCGCACGTATTCGGGGCTGCGGGCGCGTCCTTCGATTTTGAATACCCGGACGCCCGCATCGACCATCTTGTTGAGAAAATGGATTGTCTTCAAATCTTTGGGGGACATGATATATTCGTGGTCTACCTCCATTTCAATCTCCGTTTCCCTGTCTTTTACGATGAATCCGCGCCGACAAATCTGCATACATTCGCCGCGGTTGGCTGATGCGTTCATTTCGTGCAGGCTCAGATGGCATTTGCCCGAAACGGCCATGCAGAGCGCGCCGTGGCAAAACATTTCGATGCGTATCAATTTGCCGTCAGGCCCTGTGATTTGCTGTTCGCGGATGGCTTCGTATATGGCGCGCACCTGTTGCAGGTTCAGTTCCCGCGCCAGTACGGCTACCGTGGCAAAGCGGGAATAAAACTTCAGCGCTTCCAGATTCGATATGTTCAGCTGGGTGGAGAGGTGCACTTCCTGCCCGATGCGGTTTGCATAATCCATGACTGCCACGTCCGCCGCAATCACGGCGGAAACGCCCGCAGCCTTTGCGGCATCGACAATTTTCCGCATCTGCGGAATGTCTTCATCATAAATCACCGTGTTCACCGTCAGGTAGCTTTTTACCGCATGTGCGCGGCAGAAGGATACGATCCGTGGCAAATCGTCCGTCGTAAAGCGGTTGGACGAGCGGGCGCGCATGTTTAACCCTTCGACGCCGAAATAAACGGAATCGGCGCCTCCCTGCACGGCAGCCGTCAACGATTCGCAGGATCCTGCCGGCGCCATCAATTCAAACTGTTGTAATTCTTCACTTGTCATTGCGCGGCAAAGTTATGTATTTTTTCCCATGCGGGGAAAATACCGGGGGCAACCCTCTCCGGTCCAGGGCAACCTCATCAAAAGTTAACCATTTTTTTGAGGTATCCAATAAATAGAACAGCCTTGTATTGTCGGCAGATTCAAGTAGCAAATGAAATTTTTCTAAAGAGCATATCTTTAGGAGAATCGAAGTTACGCAATTTTCTTGGTCTTCGATTGATTTTGTGCTGAAAACATGTTATATCGGCATCATTGTATTTTGTGAACGATAATTTTTTAGGGATATATTGTCTTACGAGGCCGTTGGTATATTCGTTCAATCCTCTTTCCCACGACGAATAAGGATGAGCTAACATTTGAAAATCAAAAAACAGGTTCATCCGGAAAATGCGTAGTTTTTGTCATGTAGTACCATTATTTTGAGTTCGAAGAATTTTTGATCTCTGTATCCATAAACCTGTCTTTTCATTGTTTTAATTTTATTGTTGATTCCTTCGAGTTTAGCCGTCGAGATATGGTAGTCATACCAGGCCAATATGCCTCATTTATGCGCTTTTAAGGCATTGGCAAAGGTCGTTAGTTTAGGTATATTAGCCTGATATACCTGTTCGAGCTATTTGTCAAGCGCTTCAGCAGCCTGCTCCTTACGAGCTTGTGTCCGGATCTCACGCAGACTTTCTTTCAGGTAATAAGCTTTGGTGAGCGGTTCATTCATCTTCAATGCGTTATCTAATCCGGTTTTGAACTCATGATCAAAGATATCTTTACCATTGCAAAGCAACCACCACCGGGTACCTTTGATTACTTTTCGTTTATTCAGGTCTTTTTCCTGCCGGTAAAGCCTCCTGAGAATTTCATCCGGGGCGTCGTTCATCGGTTTTACAACGTGGAAATGAGGGTCACCAGTAAAACCCTGTGTTTCTAAAAAAAAGTATTAGCTTTGTTCTAAAAAACAATGCAAGGAAACAATTTATTACATGAACCGACAAAGTATGTATTTCCATTAGAACTCATAGATTACTTTGATTTAGTTTCGTTAGAAGAGAACGCAGAGACATTACATCTATATTTGGATGAACGAAATGTAATTCCCGGCGAATATGAATCTATAGAATTATCGCCCAATGGTTTTTATCCGGAATCAATGATAAAAGACTTTCCTCTTCGAGATAAGAAAGTGATTCTTCATGTTCGCCGAAGGCGTTGGACAGATAATGAAGGGAAGAGTTATTCCCGCGAGTGGGATCTAACAGCCGAAGGGACGCGCTATTCGAAAGAATTTGCGTATTTTTTAAAAGAGGCATTTGGATACCTTCCCGATTCCAGCCCAATCTCTTGAGAAGTATTATCATATAAATGGAGTTCAACTGGAACGTCACTACAAAGAGCATTTGAGTGGCTTTGCTACCTGGTCTGAAAAGGATCATGCCGAAG
>JAISNP010000042.1 GCA_031276175.1 Tannerella sp. | reverse complement strand
CTGTTATACAATCTTTTGGATTTCTTGATTTGTTCATACAATAATTCTTTTCCTGCAACTTTTAATATGGCTCGCAAGTCAGTATTAAACATTGGAAATTTTCGTTGCCCACGAAAATAGGCATCTATCGTTGCAGGTAAAACTCTTAATCCATTTTCTTTTAACTTATTGTATAATTGTTTGCGGTCGATTGTATTTTGTTCTAAATCTTTCAAGGCATCTTGCCAAACAGTTGCGTGTTCATCAATCTTTCCAAACTTGTCAGGCTCTACTTCGACAGCGATTTGAAAAAGATTTTCCGCCAACTGTTCTTTGGGGTAAATACGAATTTTATTGCCAATTATTAATCGGTATGATTTTATTAGGTTGCCTTTTTCATCAAAAACGGTTTCCTTACTTTCTAATTCTACGACATGATTGTTTGATAAAACAATGCGATAAGTTATTTCTTCTTCCAAATCGTCTAACAAACTATCGCTTTCGTCTTTATATCCATTGTAGGCGGTATTTGAGCGTTGTTCAAGTCGTTCAATGATTTGTTCCAATGTTGGACTTACTCTGACTTCTTGTTTAACGATTGGTTCATATTTTACACTGCAAATTTTATAACGGTCTTCATTTGTAAGTTCTGTTTCAAGTTGTTTTGTATGGATTTGAAGTTGCTTGTAATACAATTCTTTTTCTTGTTGATATAACACTAATTCTACATTGTTTTGCAAGTGATAGATAAAATCAAAATCTTTTGATCCGTTAAATGTATAAAATACAATGGTTTTAGTGTATAATTCCCCGTTCTCAATGATTTTTTTGAGTTCTTTTTGCGTAATAAATTGATAATTTCTGTTTCTCTTTGTATCAAAAAAATCAATATCTTCTCTATCAACAATATATAAAGTTTTCTTTGTTGTATTTGATATGACTTCATTGAGTTTATTAAGTTTGGGGTTGTTTTCTTTTAAATAAGAAATCAAATTTTTCAATGCCTCTTTTGGATTTTTATCCTCAAAATCTTCGTAACCACCCTCGTTGCGTTCTAATTCTTTATTACTTTTCAATCGCATTAGCAAATAATCAAACTGTTCTTTTTGTAGGGCATTTAAGGATAATCGAAGAAAATAACCATAACTTTTGAGTTTGATAGGTATTTCGAGTGAAGAAACATATTTCATACATTCTTCAAAATGTTGAATAAGACTGTCCAATCTTTCGTTTTCAATACAATCTATCTCTACTTTATTATTATCTTTTTGCTCTATCAATAGAATTTCTTCTGTTTGCCAATTCCAAAGCGTAATATTATTGGGTTTTAGCACTTCATTTTCGTTAGAAAGTATTATCAGTTTGAATTTGTAAGTGTTTTGATCACTAATTATTTGAGAAATAGCTCTTAAATCGGTGTCGCAAACAATGATAGTATCCACAGCAATATTTTTCTTTAAGATTTCATCATAACAAACTTCGTATTTCGGAGTTATGTATGCGATACAATCTTCTAATGCTTCAATCGATTTCCGTTCTGTCTGTTCGCCGTCTCTTGTGTTTGGTAAGTAAGTTGTAGGGATACAGTTTTTATTTTTTAGATTGTTCCATATTGTTTGTCCGGCAATAAGAACAAGTTTTTTTGAGAAATGAGTTGGTAGAAATCCATATTCATTATGTTTTTTGAAATAATCACCATATTTTGACAATGTCGCATTTCGTGTACTTTTCTGAATTTCAACAAAATTTCTTTTTAGAGAATCGAATGTGGCTGTTATTTTTAAATTACTACTATCTTTTTCTTTAGTCAAAATGTATGAATTTCCGTTGATTGCTGTGATTATATAAATATTTTTGCCTTTTTCTGCTGTTTTCTTCAATCTATCTCCAATTGAATAATCAGTTATATCAGCATGGTGTGTGAAAATTTGCTTTGATAAATTTTCGTATAGCAGACTAATAATTTTTCGTAAATCATTGCCTTTTGGGAAATTAAAATAAACGTTTCTATTTCTATAATTATCTAAAATCATGGAAATAGAAAGATAAATAGCTTTATTACAATCTTGTTGGATTGAATATTTGTTTATCAAATCATTATAATAATTTTCATTAAGTATCATATATTTCTGCCATATTGACTTTTAAAGTTCTGTTTCGTAATATCTAATGCTTTATTTCTTGCCTTGTGTTCATCTTCAACTACTTCGGTTACTTGATCAGCAAGCCAAAGCGCAAGCAATTCTTCAAGGTCAGCTTGTAAAAGTTCGGCAATAATTGGAATTTGCTCTTTTTTGCGCAGCGTTCTCCTTTCTCTATACGACAATACATCGGTTTATCAATAGACAGCGCATTGATTAATTGCCTTTTATACAACTTTTATCCTCTCTCTGTTGGCGAATCTTCTCTGAAAATAACATCATCTTTGAATACATATTTATTATTTTTAATACAATTTCAACGACAAAAGTACAAATAAATTGTCAAACACAGACAACTAATTGAAGAAATTCATTAACAAACGAAAGAAAAGAGGTAATATCAATAAAAAAAGACAGTTATACGCTGTCCTTTTTTAAGTATGTGCCGTGTGCCTGCTTTGTTATCAAATTTATGTCAACAAACTCTTAATAAACCACTTGTTGGCAGTGCTTTCGGGAATTTACAGTTGCGTAGCAAGGGCAAATATATGTATGCTTGTCGAACTGCGGCGGCCGAGATTGAAGCAGTGCCATTCGGGGATTATTATGAGGCTTTTGTACCCTCGTTTGCAACAGTCGGCACAAATACCTGTGCTGCATTGGCTTTGTATATTTCTTTTTGTTCAGCAAGCCAGCGGCGAAGTTGGCGAACAATCGAAGAAGTAAGCAACGCGGCGATTTCGGGCGTTGTTGCGGGAAAATCGGAAAGATTGTCAGCAACATTCTCAATTTCGGCGAGTGCCTCACGAGCGTTTGAAAGGGCGTTTAATTGTTGACTAAATGCCTGTTTTCTGTCTTTCAAAAGAGATTTTGAAAAATTGGCACTAACAATTTCGGAAAAATCAAGAATAGCGGCGTTTTCTGCTTGCAGAAAAACGACGTTTTCGAACGCACAGATAACAGCGACAAGCGTGTTATTTGTCGGCATTCTTTCGAGGTCGCCGTAAAATTGCGAAAGCAAATTTGAGGCGGCGGTACTGTCAAAATTATGTATAACTGTTGCGCTTGGTGTATGTGCAGGGCTTTTTGATATGCTGCGGTTTCATTCTCATCGGCTTGCCGATTGAGGCGCAAAGTAAAGAAATTGGCAAATGAAATGTAATCTTTTTCGGACAGCCGCACATCAAACAGCAAAGTAATTTCAAAATAGAGTTTGACGATTTGCGAAAGCAAAACGGGAAAAATCAGGTTGAGTTACGTGTGTTCCTGAATGTTCTTTGCGTAGAGGGCAAGCAGAGTAAGTGCCTCTTTTACCTTCTATTTACCGCAAACATCATCTTACAAAATTTCTACCGACTGCAATAAACGAAATTTAATGCGGCGGGCTTTGGCGGTTATTACAAAGTAATAAAATCACTGAATTGGCGTTGTCGCTGCAGGCAACGATAAATGAATTTCAGGCGGGAAAAAGTCCGTCGCAATTTGCGTGTATTCCTGAATAATTAGGAATTTTGCAATATTTACCGGAACATCGGCATTGAGGGTGTATCAAAAGTCCAAGATTAACAATTTTACCCCTACCACAACACATTGTAGCAGGGGTAATTTGTTTGAAAAAGAGCTTTTGATACAGCCCCTGCCGATTACTTGTTGCAACCTGCATTTTCGGGCAATGTTGGCGGGGTATTATCCAACAAGTGCGATATTTCGGAATACTCGGCGGGCAGCCGGTCGCCCTGTGGCTGCAATGAACCATGAATGATACTGTCGTATATTTTGAGTCCCATATCTGTAAAATTCATATTTTAATTTCGGAGAAACAATCTATCGCCTCTCGTGCGCCTTTGTCGGTAATGTTGGCGTAATGCTTGATTGTTGTTTGCACAGACATATGCCATAACAACTTGCTAACCTTATAAATATCAACATCGTTTTCGAGCAATATCACGCCAAAAGAATGGCGGGCAATGTGAAAATGCAGGGTTGTTTTTATGCCTAACTTGGTGGCAATGCCTTTCAATGCTTTGTCGCAAGTTTACTGCAATGGCACATCGAATACTTTCGCTTCATCAGCTTGCCGCTCGCCGAGCAGGGCGATTGCCCACGGTCCCTAACCCTTGAGAAGAACCGCTCGGCAACGCATCCGCAAACAGTGGCTCGTACTCTTGCGGAAACCCTGGTTGAGTTGCACACACTGGGCTTCCGTTAATTCCGGTTTCTTTATCTTTCCCATTACTTAGCGTGTCTATATTATAATAGCGCGGAAAAATACTCTAAATATTTTATACAAACTAATTATGAACATCTACTTATCTTCCATTAAATGCTCCTTACTCCGGTCTATGCGGGAATCCGTCAACTCTGTAAAATACTTTATTGATGATTGCATATCGTTTTTTTGCAAAGTAAAGAATTTGTGAAAACAATGCCAAGTGTTAAATTTAAGATGCGTTTGCTCTGAGGTGAAAGAGGATAAGAATGGTGATTACCTCACTGTCGGACATGGTTAATTTGCGATTCCGGCTTCGTTTGCCGCTGTCTTTTTGAAGGGAATGTCCCTCCGTTACCGAATCAAAATTGCGACCGAATTCGTCTGCCATACAGTATATTTCCACTATATTTGCATCCATAAGAGATAAGATTTTTTATTTTGTATTTCTTTGTTTATTAATGATATAAAGGTACGGATATCTTATATCGTTTCCCGTTCTTTTTGCTGTTTTTTACGTCGAACTCACGTTAAACTAAATTATAACTTGTACTTACTATTTGCAAGTCTGCCACAAGTGTTATACTTTTGCAGACAGGAACGATAGAAAAACATATTAAGGGATAATACAATAATTTTTCAGATATAGTAAACTATGAAGACAAACAGACGAGATTTTTTGAAAACCCTCGGCGGGGTGGCCGTCTTTTCGATTGTGCCGCGCCATGTGCTGGGAAAAGGATTTGTTGCGCCAAGCGATCAGTTGACGAAAGGCATCATCGGCGCAGGTGGCATGGGGCGCGGCCATGTGAATTATGTCGGCACACGCCTGGTAGCCGTGTGTGACGTGGATGAGAAGCATTTGGAACTGGGCAGAGCGCTGGTGACGGACAAGATTGCGGCGTATCACGATTTTCGCGACCTGATTGCCGATCCGAATGTGGACATTGTGCACATTGCCACGCCGCCGCATTGGCACGGCATCATGTCGGTCGAGGCCGCGAAGATGGGCAAGGACATTTGGTGCGAAAAGCCGATGACGCGCACCATCGGCGAAGGCCGGCGTGTGATGGAAGCCGTGAAGCGATATGGACGGATATTCCGCCTGAACACGTGGTTCCGCTTCACCGACCAGTTCTACGGGCTGGGTACGCCCGTGAAGCCGCTGAAGAAACTTGTGCAAAGCGGACTGCTGGGCTGGCCGCTGACCGTCACCATCAGCAAGCATACCGGCTTTGACTGGAAGTTTTTCTGGGTGGGTAAGGAATATCTTGAACCTGAACCCGTCCCGGCGGAACTGGACTATGACTTGTGGCTCGGCCCGGCGCCCGTAAAACCTTACAATGTGCATCGTACGCACGGCACGTTCCGCGGCTACTGGGACTACGACGGCGGCGGACTGGGCGACATGGGACAGCACTACATCGACCCCGTGCAGTACCTTCTCGACAAGGACCACACCAGCCCCGTCAAGGTGGAAGTAGATGCGCCGCAGCAGCATCCCGACGCGGTGGGCACGTGGCGCGCCATTACGTATACTTACGACGACGGTTGCCGCATCATCCTCTGGGGCGGCGACTTCGGCAATCCGGATACGCCCTACATCGCAGGCCCGAAGGGAAACGTATACAAAAACTTCGTCTGCGACATTCCCGGATGGGAAAAGAAACTGGCCGACTATCCCGAACCTGCGCCGCAGGAAACAGATTTCCTTGAGTGCATCCGGACGCGCCGCCCCTTCGCATTGAATGAACGCAACGGTTTCCGCTCGGCTACGATAGTGAACATGGGCGCCGTAGCCCTGCGGCTGAACCGCACGCTGGAGTTCGACCCCGTGAAACTTGAATTTATAAACGACGAAGCGGCCAATCGCTACCTCAACCAGCCGATGCGTGCGCCGTGGACTATTTAACAACCCCGATAAAAAATGATTGACATGAAAAGAATACTGCTGACCCTGTTCGGCGCACTGCTGCTGAACGGACTGACATCAACGGCTCAGACGCCGGCCGGCCGCACGCCGGCAACCATCGTGGCCGACGTACTGGCACAACTGCCGGCCGACAATCCGACCGATTACAACGCCCTCATGCGCGACCTTGCGAGTACGGGCGAAGAAGGCATCCTGACGCTTGCAAAGCAGATGAACGCTCCCGGAAAAGGCAGTAATGCCGCAGTGGAATATGCCCTGAGCGGCGTGGCGCACTACGCCGCATCGGAAGGCAATGAAACGCTCCGCGCCGTCGTCTCCACCGCCTTCGTCAAAGCCCTGAACGCAACGGACGAACGCGAAACGAAGGCATTTATCATCAGCCTGCTCCGGATTGCCGGCAAAGATGAGGCCGTAGACGCCCTCGCGCCTCTCCTCGCGCTGGAAGACCTGAGCGCGCCGGCCGCGCGCGCACTGGCCGCCATCCGCACCCAAAAGGCGGGACAGGCGCTGCATTCGGCGCTGCTCAAACGAACGGGAACCTCCAAAACACGGCAAAACGCAGTCCTCGCCATCGGCGAAGCCCGCATCGTAGGCACGGAAAAGACCCTCCAGAGCCTTCTTGCGGATGCCGACGAGGATCTGAAAAAAGACATATTCTATGCCCTGAGTCGCGTCGGAGGCGCCGAATCGATAAAGACGCTGTACGCCGCCGCCGAAAAGGCCGGTTTCGGATACGACAAAACGAACGCAACCGAAGCGTACATCGCGCTGCTGAAAAACCTGTCTGCGTTGCCGGAAGACAATCGCACGGAATATGTGTTTATTCCCGTATACGGTAATGCATTTTTTCCCTTTCCCTACGATTACTGCGAGTCGGAGGCCTCCAAACTGCTGAAAAAAGCCACCAAAGCCGGACAGAACCATACGCGCATCGCCGCCCTCGGAATCCTGCTGGACTTGCAGAAGGAAAAAGGCCTGAAAACATTGCAGACGGCATTGAAAGACCCCAGCATCGAATACCGCAATGCTGCGTTGAACGCTTTTTCGCCCTATGCAAACGACAAATCGTATGTCGAACTGCTGAAAACGGCCGCAAAGTCAAAAAGTGCGGAAGTCAAAACCGACATTGTCGGCTGGCTTGGCCGCGAAGCCGCGCAATCTCCCGACAAAAAGGCGAAGCTGAACGCACTGGAAACGGGTATCGAAACGACAGCCGTCCAAGACTTGCTTAAACTGCTGGGCAACGTCGATTTCAACGTGAAACAAGCCGTAGCCGGCACGCTCGTAGCTCTTGGCAACGCACAGGCCATTCCCGCGCTGGCCGGACTGCTTGCCGATGGAGACCCGCAGGTTGTCGGTCTGGGAAAAACCTCGCTCTCCGCCTTCAAGGGCAACATCAGCTCGGCCGTGGCAAAGGTGATTGCTTCCTCGACCGACATCGGGCAGATTGCCGCCGCCGAACTGCTGGCGCAGCGCAAGGCAACAGACCATCTTAGCGACATCCTGGACTTGATCCGGACAGGCTCGCCCTCAGTAAAGGCCGCCGCATACAAGGCATTGAAAGATGTCGTGGGAGAAAAAGACTTCACCAACCTCTGCGGAATGCTTGAATCAACCGGCGACACTTTGGCGACGGCGTGCCTCCGGCAGGCGATCGTTGCCTCTCTGTCCTCTCAGCCTAAAGCACAGCAGGTAGAAACCCTCGTCCGCCGCATGTATCAGGCCGGAGAAAGCAAAAAACACCTCTACTATCTGCCGCTGGCTGTCACCGGCGAAAGCAAGGCGATGGAAATGATTACGGACGGATTTGAAAACGGCGGCAGGGAAGCGAAAGATGCCGCCTTCGATGCACTGCTGAACTGGGAAGGCCCCGAAGCCGCCGAACGAATCTTTGCCGTATGTCGGAATCCTGCGGCGGCAGCTTATTTCGACCGCGCCGTTGCCGCTTATGTCAAACTCGTTTCCAGCCCGGCAATAACCGGCGAAAACCGCCTGCTCCATTTGCGCAAGGCAATGGAAATAGCTAAAAACGACGCTCAAAAGAACGACATCCTCAAGCAGATCGGCCGGACAGGCACCTATCTCGCACTTCTCTATGCCGGCGACTTCATCGATCGGGACGCATTGAAGGAAACGGCCGCCCAGGCGGTGATGAATATTGCGCTGAATCATCCCGAATATACGGGCGAAAACGTAATGACACTGCTGAACAAAGCTGCTGCCGCCCTGAGCAATCCCGACGCCGATTATCAACGCCAGTCCATCAAAAAGCACTTGGACGAAATGCCCCGTGAAAAAGGATTTGTCTCCATCTTCAACGGAAAAGACCTGACCGGATGGAAGGGGTTAGTAGAAAATCCGATTGCCCGCGCAAAGATGAAACCCTCCGAACTGGCAAAAAAACAAGCCAAAGCCGACGAACAGATGCGAAAAGACTGGGTGGTCGAAAACGGCTTGCTTACATTCGTCGGAAGCGGATACAACAACCTCTGCACGGAGAAACAGTACGGCGACATTGAGATGTATGTCGACTGGATGCTCGACCCTGCAGGCCCCGAAGCCGATGCCGGCATCTACCTGCGCGGCACGCCGCAAGTGCAGATATGGGATACCGCTCGCACGAACGTCGGCGCACAGGTCGGTTCGGGCGGACTGTACAACAATCAGACACATCCGAGCAAACCGCTGAAAGTAGCCGACAACAAGCTGGGGGAATGGAATACGATGTATATCCGGATGGTCGGCGACCGCGTAACGGTTAAGTTGAACGGCGAAACGGTTGTAAACGACGTGATACTCGAAAATTACTGGGACCGCGCGCAGCCGATTCTCCCCGTCGAGCAAATCGAATTGCAGGCGCACGGCAGCAAGGTGTATTACCGAAACATATACGTGAAGGAACTGGAACGCCCCGAACCTTTCCGCCTCTCCGACGAAGAAAAAAAGGAAGGCTTCAAAGTTCTGTTCGACGGCACGAACATGCACGAATGGACGGGCAATCTGGTAGACTATAAAATGGCGGACGGCTGCATCGTTGTTGACCCGACAAGCAGCTTCGGCGGCAACTTGTATACGAAAGAAGAGTACGCCGACTTCATTTTCCGCTTTGAATTTCAGTTGACGCCTACCGCCAACAACGGCCTCGGCATCCGCACCCCGATGGAAGGCGACGCGGCATATGTGGGAATGGAACTCCAGATACTCGACAACGAGCATCCTGTGTACAGAAACTTGGAGAAGTATCAATATCACGGTTCGGTCTATGGCATCATCCCTGCCAAACGCGGATATCTGAAGCCGACGGGCGAATGGAACGTTCAAGAAGTCACTGCTGACGGAAACCATATTAAAGTCATCCTGAACGGCACAGTCATCCTTGACGGCGACATTGGCGAAGCTACGAAAAACGGCACGCCCGATCACAAGGAACATCCCGGACTGTTCAACAAAAGCGGGCACATCGGTTTCCTTGGGCACGGATCGCCGCTGAAGTTTAGGAACATCAGGGTGAAACGATTGAAATAGACATGAAATCAGCGAAAAACAAAAATATACGGAAAAGTTCCGTTAGACTCCGGATTTTCTGTATATCTTTGCATCGTTAAAATCAATAACGCTTAGATATGAAAACAGTAGGATTATGGAGTGTAACTTTATGCATGATACTTGTATGTTGCGTTTCATGCAAGTCAAAGCAAAGCGCCTATAAAGCCGCTTACGAGCAGGCAAGGGAAAAACAGATGGACGAAACGCCCGTTGTTCAGGAAGAAGAAGTAACTATTGCCCCCGTATCGAAACCGAAGACGGCGACGACCGTTACGCGGGAGGAGAAAATTACTCCCGTAGTGGGCGAAGATGCTGCGGGGATTAAACTTTACAGCGTGGTAATCGGCAGTTTCCGGAACAAGACCAATGCGTATTCGTTGAAAGAGCGTATGCAAAAGGAAGGTTACATGCCTGTGCTGGGCGAAAACGAACAGGGAATGTTGCGGGTCATCCTGACCAGCCACGACAACCGTCAGGACGCAAATGCAAGCAGACAGGAAATAAGCAAAAAATACTATCCTGAGTTTCAGGATACATGGATACTGGAACGCAGGTACTGATTCCGGCATCGAATAAAATAGTAAAGGGTAGCAGAATGTCATCATATGCTGTCCTTTACTTTTGTTATACCTTTTTTTAAATCACACACGGAAACAATGAAAATCGAACCGAATTATCCGCTTGACAATTACAATACTTTCGGTCTGAGGGCGAAGGCGCGCCGGTTTGTGGAATACGACAGTGAGGAAGACCTGCATCTTATTATAAACAATAAGTATTTCCCCGAAATACACCTGCTGCATATTGGGCGAGGCAGTAACCTGCTTTTCCTTAACGATGAGGAAGACTTTGTCCTTCATTCGGCAATCAAAGGGATCCGGATTGTCGGCGAGACGGACGAATCGGTACTGCTGCGCGTCGGCGCAGCGGAGATATGGGACGATGTCGTGGCCTTTGCCGTGGGAAAAGGGTGGGGAGGGATCGAAAACCTCTCGCTGATACCGGGCGAAACAGGAGCGGCGGCCGTGCAAAATATCGGCGCTTACGGCGCGGAAATAAAGGACGCGGTCGAAACGGTCGAGGCCATTAGCCGGTTCACTGCAGAAAAGCGTATTTTTACAAACGCGGAATGCTGCTATAATTATAGGGACAGTTTTTTCAAGCGCAGGGAGGGCGAGTCGTATTTCGTTACCTATGTTACGTTGCACCTGGCGAAACATCCGCGGTTAAACCTCAAATACAACGAGCTTGGTGAATTGATGGCGTCGCAGCCTTCGCCGACCCCAGCCGGGGTGCGCGAGGCGGTAATCGGGCTTCGCCGCCGGAAGTTGCCCGACCCGTCGGAGTTGGGCAATGCGGGGAGTTTTTTTGTGAATCCGTCGGTTTCGACGACGCATTTCGAGCGATTGAGAGGCGAGTTTCCCGACATGCCTTTTTATCCGGCAAAAGACGGGATGGTGAAGTTGTCGGCCGGTTGGCTTATAGAACGGTGCGGCCTGGGAGGGGTGCGTAAGGGCAATGTAGGTACTTGCGCGCATCGGGCGACGGTGATTGTTAACTACGGCGGGGCGACGGGGGGCGAGATAGCTACTTTTGCCGGACAAATCCGCGAACGGGTCGGACGGCGTTTCGACGTGTGGCTGGTTCCCGAAGTAAAGTACGTCGGACAGCCTGCACGGTTGGAGTAAACGGGAGCGGGAAAACGCCGCAAACAGTTTGAAGGGGCTGAATAAAAAGCCCTCACGGTTTTTCAGGCAGGAAATTACAGGCAATGAGGGTGGAAATCATATTTGTGATGAAGTTCACAAAACAGCGATGACGAACATCAGGGAGTTTTGCATGTGCTTTTTCAACCCGGGTTATCAGATGTATTCCGCCGACGAAGTTTGAACGAAGTGGTGATGTTCCGGTACAAGACCCTTTTCGGCGGAGAGCCGGATGCCCGAACATTTGAAAATCAAAAAACAGAAGTCTGCCTCATACAGCAACAGTAAAGAATAATCCTGTATTGACTGCCGTTGCAATAAAGTCGTTTGTTATTAAGAATTTATGTAATGAAGATAACTATTTTTCGGGTGTATGGATGAAAAAAACATGCAGGAGATGGTTTTCATCTCCCGTGAGATGGGTTTCATCTCACACGAGATGGATTTCATTTCCCGTGAAATGGTTTTTAAAAACCGGTTTTTGGTTTTCATCTCACGTGAGATGGTTTTCATCTCCTGCATGTTTTCCGGCGATTGCCGGGAGTATGCTTGCTTTTTTCATATTCTAACGAAAGACACTGTTATAATATACGCTATTTTGCAGGAAACTAAGAGAGCCTGATGCTACCACGCGCCGCGTGCGAAGGTTTCGTCACACCGCAGGCAGGCTCATCCCCGTGATTTTGCGATACAGATCCAGCGCATATACATCCGTCATGCCCGATATGTAGTCGAGCACGCACTGTATTTTGCCGTATGCCGTTGTTGCGCGTATGTCGTACTGCTCCGGAATACGGTTCAGCAGCAGCAGGCTGTAGGATTTGCAGGGATTCATCACCGCTTCGATCAGCAGATCAATCAGCGAACTGAATATATGATAGCCGGCCAGTTCGATATCCACTACTTCATTTGCGATGTAAATCTTTTTGTGCGCCACGTCCGAGCAGTTCCGGTAGGCGTTTCCGGCCAGTTCGCTTATGCCCCGGATCAGCGGCTTGTCGTATTGTCCCGCCAGTATCTGCGCTTCGTTTTCCAGAAACACGCGCGTACATTCGTCCACCAGCAGCCCGATGATGCAGGAACGCAGGTAGGCGATTTGCTCGTTTTTGTCGTCCACCATTTTCATTGTCCGGAGGATGCTGTTCAAACGCTCGCCGCCAAAATACTGCAACATGAGGCCGATCGTTTCTTCGCTCGTCAGGAGGCGCAGCTTGTGGGCGTCTTCGATGTCCATAATCTGATAGCAAATGTCATCGGCCGCTTCCACGAGGTATACGAGCGGATGGCGTGCATATACGGCCTTGCCGGGGAAGAGTGCGTGGATGCCCAGTTCGCCGGCAATTTCCAGATAGGTTTCTTCTTCGGTCTGGAAAAATCCGAACTTGCCCTTCGTGGCTTCCGTCGAGGCGTAAGGGTATTTGACGATGGAGGCCAGCGTGCTGTACGTCAGTGCAAAACCGCCGTACCGCCGTCCTACGAACTGATGCGTCAGCAGGCGTATGGCATTGGCATTGCCTTCGAAACGGATGAAGTCTTCCCACCGTCCGCCTTCCTCGCGCACCTTTTTCTCAAGCTGTTTTCCGTTGCCTTCCCTGAAATACGCAGTAATCGCCCGCTCGCCCGAATGTCCGAACGGCGGATTGCCCATATCGTGCGCCAGGCAGGCTGCGGAGACTATGGCGCCGATCTCGGAGAAGGAAATGTCCGCACCGGGATAGTTCCGCATCAGTTCCCCGGCGACCTTATTGCCCAGCGAACGGCCGACGCACGATACTTCGAGACTGTGCGTAAGCCTGTTGTGCACAAATATGCTTCCGGGCAAGGGAAACACCTGCGTCTTGTTTTGCAGCCGGCGGAAGGGAGACGAAAACACAAGACGGTCGTAATCGCGTTGAAAGTGGGTGCGCTCATGCTTCCGCTCGTGATGCGCGTCAATCCCCAGCCGTTTGCCCGAAAGCAGATGTTCCCAGTTCATTTCACAATGTTTTTATCCTGCGCCGGGCGGAGAAGGGACGGTTTGCCGGAGGCGTTCCGCGTAAGCATCAGCAGCCCGACAAAGGTGAACAGAGCGTTGAACAGCAGCAGTTCGTAACTGAAACGGTAGCCGTTGAACCATGATTCGGAACCGTTTTGCAAAACAAAGCAGAGGGCGGGCGAGAGGATGGCCACGAGCGGCACATACCGGTCGTGCACGCGCCGCTTCATGAAGATGCCGAAGGTAAACAGGCCGAGTATGGGGCCGTACGTATAGCTTGCCAGCGTGTATACGGCGTCGATCACGCTCGTGTTGTTCAGCATGTTGAAGATGTAGATAACCCCTCCGGAAACCAGCGCCATCCCGACGTGCACCCGTTGGCGCAGGCGTTTTACCTCCCCGTCGCTTTTGTGCTTCGTTCCTGCAATATCTACTGTGAACGAGGTGGTCAGCGCCGTCAGCGCCGAGCCGGCCGTGGCGTAGGCCGACGAAACAAGTCCGACGATAAACAGTATGCCCACCGTCACGGGAAAATACCCCCCGGTGGCTATCATGGGGAACAGTTTGTCGCTCGATTCCGGCGTCTCGATGCCGCGCTGCGCACAGTAGGTGTAGAGCAGGACGCCGAGCATGAGGAACAGCAGGTTGATGAAAAACTGCATGATGCCGCTCGTAATGATGTTTTTCTGCGAATCCTTCGAATTGCGGCAGCTCAGGTTGCGCTGCATCATGTCCTGATCAAGCCCCGTCATGGCTATCATCGTGAAGACGCCTGCAAGGAACTGCTTTGGAAAAAAGCGTTTGTCGTTGTAATCATCGAAAAAGAACATGCGCGACAGGTCGCTCTCGGCAACGGTGCGCACCAGCCCCGCGGCGCTTAACTGCAAGTCCGACGCTACGTAGTAGATGCACATCCCGACGGACGTCACAAGGCAGCACGTTTTCAGCGAATCGGTCCATATGAGCGACTTCACGCCGCCGCGAAACGTATAGAGCCATACCAGCGCTACGGTGCACGCCACGTTCAGGGCAAAAGGCAGGCGGAGGGGATCAAAAACAAGCAGCTGGAGCGTCAGGCACACAAGGAAGAGGCGCACCGACGCGCCCAGCATTTTGGATATAAAAAAGAACCATGCGCCCGTATGGTGCGACGATGTGCCGAAACGGGTCGCCAGATATTCGTAGATAGATACGACGCGCATCCTGTAAAACAGCGGCACCAGCACGAAGGCTATCAGCGCCTGCCCCACGACGAAGCCCATCACCATTTGCAGATACGAGAAACTGCTCGACGCCACCATTCCCGGTACGGAAACAAACGTGACGCCCGATATGCTTGAGCCTATCATTGCAAATGCGACCATGAACCACATCGACTTGCGGTTGCCGGTGAAAAAGCCTGCGTTGTCGCCCTTCTTCCCCGCAAGGAACGATACCGCAAACAGCACGGCAAAGTAGCCTGCGATTACGAGCAGTATAAATGCGGGGTTCATCGCGTCAGTATACTTTGAACATGAATTGCAGGTTAAGCATCGGCCACCATTGCGCCAGTCGGGCGTAATCGTTGATCATTTCGATACTTTCGCCTTCTATTTCGTTTGTATTTTTCAGGTTGAGGACGTGCCCGTTTTGTTTCAGGGTGTAATCGCCCTGATAGAACGCGCCGAGTTCCAGTTTTATGCCGATACTTTTCCGCGTGACGGCTTTTCCAAGCCCGATGCCGAGGTAAGGTTTGACGGTGTTACCGAGTACGAGGTCGATGTCGGCATGTCCGCCTTCGGTGTCGACGTCGTAGCCGTCTACGTTCAGCACCGGCCATTCGTAATTGGGTTGCAGTTCGACCGGCCGGTTATTGGGGTCGACAAGCAGTCCCTGTATTCCGATTTGACTTTTTCCGATAAATACGCCTGCCGTGAAGTGGAAAATGCCGCGGGCGAGGGGATGAATGTCCGCCAGCAAATGTCCGTGCAGCATGTTGAGTTTTCCTTTAGCCCGATATTCGGGCACATACCCGAAGGCCGGTTCCAGTCGGTCGGAATAGCTGTTTAACGGATAATTCCGGTAATCCATCGAGTAAGGCAGCAGGTTTGCGCCCGCACGCACATTAATATGTGCGCCCAGCGGCGTGGCCGCTTCAAGCCCGATACCTGCTGTGGATAGCCGCAGACCCAGTTCCAGCCGGCTGAACGGCGCGGTTTCCTGCGCACGCAACGTGGCAGACGGTAGTGTCGTTGCGATAACGACGATCATAATCGTAAAGAAATAATGTCTTTTCATTTTGTCTGTTTTATAAATTTGCATTAAAGGGGGCAAATTTACTGTTTTTCCGGCACAGGCGCACAAAAAAACGCAGCATAAAATAAATCGGAGGTGTGCCGTCCGGAGATTGCCGCCTGTTTTGCGTAAAAGTTCCGGTTGCTTGGGGATGTTGTTTTTTACGGCGCGGAGGCGGTTTATTTATCGCAGGTTATAGTCCAGTCCTGTTACGATAAATTCGGTGCGCCGGTTGATCTGGTCGGCTACATCCTGCTGTTCGGGCGTCAGTGTTTCGATGAATGCTTCGTCGAGGACGGCGCCTTCGGGCAGGAAGTCGTGCGTTTTTGCTATTCCGGGGGTAATTGTTTTCGGTACGGTTTTGCCGTATCCTTTTGCTGTGAGGCGCGCGGGGTCGATGCCGGCTGCGGTCAGGTAGTCGACGACCGATTGGGCGCGTCGCAGCGCCAGTCTTTCGTTGTAGTTGTCGGCGCCTTTGCGGTCGGTGTGCGCGCCGAGTTCGATGGTGGCGTGCGGATTGTCGTTGAGTATTTTGAGGAGTTTGTCGAGCGCTTCTTTCGATTCGGGGCGGAGTTCGGCGCTGTCGAAGGCGTAGAAGATGTTTTCCACGACTACGGGTTTGTCGATGGGGGAGAGGTAGAAGTCTACGTAATAGGTTTCGTTTTTTTCTTCGGCATCGGTTTTGAGTTCAAAGTTCTGGTTGAGGAATCCGGGGGCGGCTGCCATCATGACATAGCTGATGTCGCGTTTCAGTTCTACGCGGTATGAGCCGTCGGGTTTGACGGGCGCTTTTACGTTGAGGCCGTCTTTTCCGACGATATGTACGGCGGCGTTTCCCACGGGGTTGTCTTCGGCGTCGGATACGTATCCTTCGATGAAGATTGTTACGGCGGGACGGGTGAAGGAGTAGATGTGGTCCCATCCGCGGGCGTCGTTGCGGTTTGAGGAGAAGAATCCCTCTTCCCGGTTTCCGGCGAAGGTGATGCCGAAGTCGTCGGCGTTCGAGTTGATGGGGACGCCCATGTTTGCGACGTGCCATTTGCCGGCGCTGTCGAGCGTGGCTTTGAAGATGTCCAGTCCTCCCAGTCCCGGATGTCCGTTGGAGGCAAAGTAGAGGGTGACCGAATCTTTGACGTAGGGGAACATTTCGTCGCCTTCGGTATTAATATCCGCGCCGAGGTTTTCCATTCCGCCGAAGTCGTTTATGCCTATCAGCCGGGTGCGGAACAAATCTTTGCCGCCGAATCCTCCGACGGCGTCGGTGACGAAGTAGAGGTATTTGCCGTCGGGCGAGGCGGCCGGGTGAGCCAGCAGCGTGACGGAGTCTTTGACGATGGGTGCGCGCTGCCCTTTGCTCCACGTTGCGCCGCTGCGTGTGGAGATGTATATTTCGGCGGTGCGCGGGTCGACGGCGTCGTCCGGACAGTAGGTGTAGTACATCGTGTTCCGGTCGGCGGAGAACGACGGCGTGCCTTCGTCGAAGCTGCTTGCCACGGCGTCCGTCACCTCTTCGGGTTTTTGCCAGTTGCCCTGTTCGTCTTTTTTTGAGGAGTAGAGTGCGTTGTTTTTCATCCCGGTGATGGCGTTGACGGAGTCTTTGTGCACCGTGCCGCGCGTGGAGTTAAAGAAGAGCTGGTCGTATTTTTCGCCGTAGAGCATCGGGCAAAATTCGCTCCGTCGGGAATTGAGGACTTCCATTCCGGCCACGACGTAGCGCGTGGGCTGCGCTTTCCACTGCGCGGCCGTTTCGCAGCCGATGATGCCGTTGAGGGCTATGGCGCTGTTCGGCACGTGCATCAGATATTCGCGGTAATGCTCGATGGCGTCCGCGTACTGCCCGTTCCGGTGATACGTCTGTCCGAGGCGCAGGTGTAGCGTGCTGTCGGGATACTCGTAGCGCAGGGCGTTCAGATAGGCGCTGACGGCGCGCGGGATATTGCCCGTGAGGCGGTTGCAGTCGCCCATGCGAAATGCGATATAGGAGCGCAGTTCCTTGTCGGAGGGTTTCGTTTTGCGATACAGTTTGCGGTATATCTCCGCCGCGGCATAATATTCGCCCATGCGCTGCTTGTTTTCCGCATCGCTCAATTTGGCGGACTTGCATCCGAAAAGCAGGCAGATCGCCATGCCCGCGCACAGGTATTTCGCAAAACTTACATTCATATATTGTCGTCACACATGTTTATCCGGGTTCGTGTCGGGCTGCTCCCGTGCGTAATCGCCTGCTGCTGCGTTTTCCCTTCGGGAATAATGCAGAGGTGCAGGTAAATACCGCCTCCTTATAAATACACGCTTGCCGCAGCCGTTTGCGCCGCTCCCCGGTAATTTGCTTAACGGAAAGCGAGGGCGGTTATTGTATGTACCTGTTACGCTTGTTTTTGTTTTATATGTATATCGGATATGATGCCTCTGTCGGTTGAAAGCCGTAATCTTCATTTATTCCGGCGTCGTCCGGGCGACGGAATAAACAGCCCTTGTCCGGGAAAAGACGAAAAATCCTCGCGTGTGTTTGATATACACACGCGCGTGGATTTCGGCGCTTTTCGCGACCCGGAAGTCCTTTTGCCCAAGTTTTTGCCGTTCGGAGTTAACTCCGAGCGGCTCGGAGTTAGCTCCGCGTGGCTCGGAGCTAACTCCGCGTGGTTTCGGAGCTAACTCCGCGCGGTTCGGAGCTAACTCTGCGCGGTTCGGAGCTAACTCCGCGCGGGTTTGGAGTTAACTCCGCGTGGCTCGGAGCTAACTTCGCGCGGCTCGGAGTTAACTCCGAGAGGCGCCGAGATAAGGCATCCGGAGTGGGCTTTATCTTCGCACCGCAAGCGTAAGGCTATGAAAAATAAATCCTTTCCTGCTTATCAGGCGTGGAGTACGATATTCGTTTATTGTTTTATATCCGGGCACGAGGTTTTGCGGACAGGCCGGAAGTCCGGCTATAAAGCGGCGTCGAGGAAGGCCATCGCGCGCGCCATGTCTTCGGGCGTATCAATGCCGATCGTTTCGTCGCGGGTGACGGCGGTTTTTATCCTGTATCCGTGTTCTATCCAGCGCAGTTGTTCGAGGTTTTCGGCCAGTTCGAGCGGCGAGGGCGGCAGGCGGACAATTTCTTCGAGCGTAGCCGTCCGGTAGGCGTACAGCCCGATGTGTTTGTAAAACGTATGCGTCGAAAGCCATGAGGTGAATTTTTCGCCGCGGACGTAGGGGATGACCGAACGGCTGAAGAAGAGGGCTTCGCCGCGTTTGTTCAGGACGACTTTGGGCGAGTTCGGGTTAAAGAGCGTGGTTTCGAAATCGCCGTCGGCGTCGAACGGTTTCACCAGCGTGGCGATGTGCACATCGGGTTGGTCGAAACAGTTTTTCAGCAGTTCGATTTGCCGTGGACGGACGAACGGCTCGTCGCCCTGAATGTTGATTACCGCGTCGAAGCGGCCGTCTGTTTTGCCGCAGGCCTCGCAACAGCGCTCCGTGCCGCTGCGATGGCGGTCGGACGTCATGACTGCATGGCCGCCGAAAGCCCGGACTGCGGCTTCGATGCGTATATCGTCGGTCGCAACTACAAGCCTGTCTACGGAGGAGTGCACCTGTTCGTATACCCGTTGTATCATCGGTTTGCCGCGCATGTCGGCAAGCGGCTTGCCGGGGAAGCGTGTCGACGCGTATCGCGCCGGAATGATGCCGAGGAATTTCATTTTTAAATCGCCTTGTTATTTCACCGGTCGGAGGAACGGTTTGCCTCCGTTCATTTGCCTTCGCTTTTCAGTATATTGGACAACGGAAAGCTGATTGTGATCCCGATGCCGTCGTACTTCCATCCGTCGAACCCGACGAAGACGCCCGCATGTCCCACGTCGCCGAATCCGATCGAGTAGCCGGCTTCCGTGTAATCTTTCGCCGGCGTCCACAGCAGCCGCGCATAAAGCGATTCTTCGAAGAGGCTGTTTTGCAGGAAAGGCAGATTCTTGATGAAAAGATACATCGAACTGTAATTGACGTGCGCCTGCAACCATCGTTCGGAAGTAGAAAAGGTATAGTTCTCCAATAATCCGAAACTGTTTTCCGGCGACGAAGCGGTTATCCACAGCTCATTTGTATTGAAATGCTTGAAGTCGGGGAAGTATACCCTGTCGGAAGACAGGAACGTTCCCACATTCACGAAGTATCCGATTTTGTCGAACATATTGATCGTGATTTTCTGCCGTATACTTGCCTCCAGACGGTTGTACGACGTCGAGGCTCCGTTGCCCGTGTAGAAGCCTTTTTCGTATCCGACCGTAAAGGTGGGATACGGCGAATATTCGTAATACTTGCGTCCGTTGCTGCGGATGCGGTAATAATGGCGCGGCGTGTAGTCCAGCCGAACCGTGGCGCGCGTAGCCGTATGCGCGGGCATGGGGAGCGATTGGCCGCCGGGGATATTGGGCGCAGGCGTTCCGCCGAAAAAGCTGTAAGAAGTATTATTTTCCAGCGCAGTCCGTTTTTCGCGGGCGAAGCCTGTTTCCAGCCGCAGCCCGTTTGCCGCATCAATTCTGTTCACGACGCTCGCGTATTTCCGCTGATAGAAACGGATGGGATTCCGGGCAAAGAAAAGTGATGCCAGCGAGTTGATGAGGCGCATGTCTCCGTTGTCGCGATTAAAGTCGGCGGACGTGTTTCCGAGCGAAACGTTAAGCTCTCCGATTTTCGACGGCGCGTAGCGCAGCGTGCCGTCTACCTGCCGGTTGATCGTGCGGCGTGCAGTGAGGTAGTATGCCGACGGCGAGACGGAGAAAGACGTTTGTTTTGTGGGCGTCCCTTCGAACGTCAGCTTTTCGCCGATCCGGAAACCGTCTGCGAAATTGTATTCGGGCACGGTCGCCATCAATCCCCTGTATGAGAGATAATAATTCTTGCCGAAACCGAGCCTGCCTCCGAAAAGGGACATATTTATCCATTTGCCGGCATGTGGCAGGGATGCGGCGACTGTAATTTCGTTTGCGGCGGAAGTCCTGTCTCTTTTCAGGCTGTCGCTTTCGCGGTAGCTGCCGATTTCTTCTTCCTGCAGGGGCAGGACGCGCGTTTCGGCCCAATAGAGCGAATCGCGCGTTTCGGCAAGCGAATCGATACTCATGCTGACTTTCCCCCTCGGCAGGAGTTCAAGCGTGTCGCGCTGCCGCTTGATTTCTTCCGGCTCGAAAACTTCGCGCATCAGTTTTGCCGTCTTGTAAGCATCGCGGTTTGTCGGTTTTTCTTTGGCCGACAGTTTGTCCAGTTTTTCCTGCGCTTTCAGTTGCTTTGGCGTGCGGGCTTTTTCGCGCGGGGGCGCCACTTTTCCCACCGGGGTCGAGATGTGCTGCACGTCATTTATTTCCAGTTTGAGATACTGTATCGACGCGTTGTATTTTCCGCCGGCTTTTATGCCCATCATGTCGACCGTCATGTAGGCATCGAAAGCCGTCGGGAGGAAAGCCGAAGGTTTTACTTCACTGTAATTGATTTTATACCTGAAAGTCACTCCCGACTGCGAAGTGGTAATGTCGAGGAACTGTACGTTCCAACTGTCGTCGACAATATATATCCAGCCGCCGAACAGTTTTAAATTCTTCTTCTTCGGCACAACCCGAATTTTGCTGATCCAGCGTTCGCCTTCGAGCGACCTGCCCTCCATTGAGAATTTGTAGTACGAAAAAGCATATGGCGCCAGGGGCGAGATGAAATCGTCGTCGAACGTCGGGCTGTAAATGTTTGAGGTCATAATGCTCATCGACCCCGCGAAATCGAGGCCGGACGGGATGTTGGACGAGACGGCAAGCACTTTCTGCTCGTATTTGTCCGGCGACGTAAATTTTATCTCGTTTTGTGTTTCCACAATAAGCAGTTTGTTGATTATATCGTTCAGCTCTTTGCTGTTGGCGGTAATTTTCAGCAGTGCGGGAATCTTTTCCACCTTGATCGTCCCTTTAAGATAGGCCTCCGATTCGTAGCTTTTTACCTGAAAAAGATAGTAAGGCGCCATGCCGATTGCCTTACGCATGACGGCATACGCGGGGTCTTCGCGTCCGGCGGAAACCGTCACTTCATGAAGCGAATATGCCTTTTCGTCCAGCACGACGGTCAGCGTCACAACCGGTTTGTCTATTGTCACGGGAACGATTTTCTTTTCGTAACCTAACGAACTTATGTCGAATGTATAACTGCCTTCTTTCAGTGCGATTTGAACCGCGCCGTTGTCGTCCGCCATAATTCCCTGAGCCAACTCGCGGATATACAGCGCCGCATTGGGTATCGGCAACCCCTTGTCGTTTGTGATTTTCCCGTTAAACGTCTGTGCCGAAATGCCGGTCGAAAACAGACAAACTGCCGACAACCATAATCCTGTCAATTTTGTATTCATCTTATATTAAGTGTAAAATACGGTGAATAATGGCGCGAAGTTACGGATATTTTTTTACCCCCTCCGATTTTCAGGAAAAATAACGCCCTGCCGGGATGGTATTTTGAAAGCGGTGAGCGATTAGTCCTGAGGCCAAAACGCCTTCAGGGCATCTCCACGACGCAGGAGTGACTCCGATTCGTGTTGCGCCGTCCGCTCAGCGGTTGTCCGGCATTGTGTGCCATATTTCCTTGATTGTTTCTTCCTGCGAATACCCCACGGGGCAGGCCACGCTCCGCGTGTTGGCAAAATAAGAACGGAAGGACTGTTCGCCCAAAGGCCCGGAGATCATCCGTATGACGCACATCTGGAGATGACCGTTTGGGTCGGTTTTCCGCAGCCAGTCAAAAGCGTACCGCAGCCATGCGTTGCGGGCGGCTTCGTCCTGCATGGCAAACCACGTAATGTCGTCGTATCCCCAACAGAAATGGTCGTTGTGATTTGCCACGCCTGCGGGCGGGTCGCGCCTTATGCCGAAGTTGTCGAATTCAACCAGATAGGGCATACTTTCGGCTTTCCATCCGCTCGGCGAGACGGCTCCCCTGCTTTTGAGGTAAATGCCGTCGCCGTATCCGACTTCGAGGACACCTTCCATGGGTTTGCCGGTCACTTCCTTTATCCTTAGCGGAAAAGAGTTGAAATCCAGCAGGCTGACCCCGTCTTTCAGGAATCCGCCCCGTGGCGTATGCCCGTCCAGCAGGACGTAGCGGCGGCGCGCGTTTTGCCGTGCATAGGCGCGTATCTTTTGCAGGAACTCGGCGTAATAAGTTTTGTCGGGGTCGTCGCGTCCGATAAGTTCGACCTGCCCCAAGTGAAGGGCTTCCACGCCGATGTCGATATACGATACGGCAAGGAAGTAGAACCACAGCCGGGTTTCGAGATTATTGATCATGGGCGTTCCGCCGCCGCGTCCGCTACGCATCATCACTTCGGCGCCGGGGTCGGTGCGTTTCACCATGTCTTCGACCCTGAAGGTGCGGTCTTCAACCGGCAGGTCGAAGGCACGGAAGACCCGGGCGGGTATTTTCAGGTTGTTCACGTCTGCGCTGACGTGCTCGAACAGACAGCCCTGGAAGATGATTTCGGGGTCGTGGTCGTGCATCCGGTCTATCAGCCGCTTTGCATAGGCGAGAAATTCGGGGTCGGCAAGTTTGCTTTCCTCGCTCCAGCGATAGATAGCCCGTCCGACGAACTTGGCACCGATGTTTTGAATCATGCGTATATCGTCTTCGCGGAAGGGGAAGAGGTAGTTCTCCGGATTGCCGGGTACAAGGAAGTAACCGGCCGTTACGGAGCGGTCTAAATAATTTTCAAGCGTCTCGCGCGAAATGGAGCCGTCGAAATAATATCGCGATTCTTTAGGGAAGTCTGTGCGACCGCCGGTTGCCCCGTTGTGTTGCGGCATAGACAGGCAGCTACCCGCAAGTGCAATCACCGTCAAGATGTTTCTAAGTTTTGTATTCATAATGCTGATTGTTTATCATAGCAGGTTAGTCTTTAAACTGGGGCGGAGCGAATCAATGCGTATTCATTCTTCCCCGTCGGAACGGAGGATTTCCATAATGCGCTCATTGTCCAGACCTGTAATATCCCGTATCTGCTCCACAGACAGGCCGCTGTGCTTGCAGTTGCGAACAACAGCGATTAAACTTTCCGTCCGGCCTTCCGCGATACCTTCCGCTCTACCCTCTGCTCTGCCTTTAGCTTCGCCTTCTGCCCGGCTTTCGGCCAGGAGGGATTTTTCGGTGCGTATGATGTCCAGGTATTTGTCGTAGGCTTCCAGTTCGGCAGCTGTGAAGGCACCTTCTTCGCACATCGCCAATGCACGGCGGATGTCGTCATTCTCCTTCAGGTCGTCGGAGACGTCAAGGCTGTTCCTCTCCGTTTCTTTCAGAAAGCGAAGCCACAGTACTGCCATCCTGCGATCCGCCCACTTCTCGGGAACAAACTTGGGCAACTCTACCAGCACAAATTCCAAGCCCTTAATGACTTCTTCCGTGTTTTTGTAGTTCACGATGCGATAGTGGTGATAAAACTCAGTCGTCTTGCGGTCGATATTGTCGTTGAGGATGGCCAGACCGTAAACAGGCTGTAACAAGGAGTAATGTTCGTTCTCATCCAACTGTCGCACGTAGGCTTTGGAGGCATTGAAGACCATCCGGCTGGAAAAAGCGCTG
>JAISNP010000022.1 GCA_031276175.1 Tannerella sp. | reverse complement strand
TCGCCGGCTGAACTTCCGCATCTCCGTCGATTTCTGAACCCGTTTCACTCAGGCGCTGCATGAAACGGGGAGCATTTGTAAAAGATAAGCATATTCATTATCTTTGCAACAAGTTTTTTTAATCGTTATTATGGAACTTTCGTTAGACCTCAACAAACGCTATACGTATGCCGACTACCTGACATGGTGGGATGATAAACGGCGCGAACTTGTGGACGGATTTATTCGGATGATGTCGCCGGCTCCAAGAGCGCAACATCAGGAAATATGCGGAAATCTGTTTGGCGAGTTGCGCAATGTCGTCAAAAAGAACAGAGGCAAATGCAAGATTTTCCCGGCGCCTTTTGATGTGCGCCTTCCCAAAAACGGCGAGAAGGAAGATCACAGGATTGATACCATCGTACAGCCCGACATCTGCATCGTATGCGACCCGTCCAAATTGGACGAAAAAGGCTGCCTCGGCGCTCCGGACTTTATAGCCGAAATACAGTCGCCCGCAACAGCCAGATATGATTTTACCGAAAAGTTCAATCTTTATGAATCCGCCGGAGTGCGCGAGTACTGGATAGTTTTTCCCGACCATGCAGTGCAGGTATTTCTCCTGCAATCGGGCGGGAAATACGACAAAGGCACATTATACGAAACAGGAAAAGTACCGGTACGCATTTTCGACGGCATGGAAATTGATTTGAATGATGTATTCTAATCCGTTTGCAGATTTGCGTGCGCTAATGAATAAAAATAAGTTCTAATGAAAAAAATTACATTTAAACTCGGCGGGAATATACACCAGAGTAATCAAGCCGGCGATAAGAAGGTTGAACTATCTTTAGAGGCGTTGAATGGCGTTAACACGATAAGTAAGTATTACGAACAAAACACAGATTATAAGTTTGATATAGACGCAAGAGAAAAGATGTTCTTCAACATCTGGTTGAGTAGTCTTGCGCTATTGGCGGACGAAAAGGACAATGTCATGATTGATAGCGTAAAAAAGTTTATAAATGAAGCTCCCCCAAAAGAGAGCACTTAAAAAATCTTAGAGTAATATGGAAGTTGTATTTTCAACAATAGCAATTATTGCGGTAGTAATTACAATAATATCGACAAGGAAGAGGCTCGGAAATAAAACCAAAGGGTTTAGTTCTCAGATAAATGGAAGATTGTATGTATTGTCCGGTGGCATTACGCGGTTGGACAACGGTAAAAAAACCCGTTTTAAGATATACGAGAGAGGCATATCAATTAGCCAAGGCTTAACTTCCGTAGAGGCGGCATGGGACGCAGTATATAGCATTAAAACGGCCGGTTTCGGAAGTATTATAAATAAAGATAAATCCCTCATAAACAAATCTGCCGTTGGAGGATTGCGCTGGGGAGATATTGGCGCTATTATCGGAGGGCTTAGCAAGACGTTGCCCGCACAAAAAAAACTCGGAAGCGATTTATTTGTGATAGAATTTGACTATGGCGGATATGGCAGAGTGATATATAGTGCAGTAGTGGAATCCGGATTGAGCAAATTTATGCAAACATTGAATGGATACAAACGATATAAAAAAACAACACCTGATGATATATATACGATTGGAACATACGAAGTAAAACAGTATATAGAAAACAAAAAAATCGAATGTGCAAATAGCGTTGAATACGACAGGGCAAAAGAACAGATAATTATCAGGGTAGACGGACGTAATGCCAGCTTTAAACTTCATCTGAACAAGGAACAGACTCATAAATTCAAAGAATTATTGGAGAAGGTAATAGCATGGCAAAAAAAAGCGATTGAAAACAAATTGTCCGCAGATAAAGAAGTAGGAACCGCCGAATCTAAAATTTCTTTGTCATTTAACAATACAAGACACTATGTGGATAATGGATTTATAACCGTATATTTCAAGTGTTGGTTTGACGATTATGATGAAGAATTAGAGATTGAAGACAATCTTAATTATCTTATATCAATTAGTACCCCCAATATTACCATTGCTGAAGAAAACGTGCAAATTCCTGGTTCGCAAATTTTCATAGATATTCCGGAAATTAATAACTTATTAAATTTAATTTCAATTGAAAATGCAGAAAAAATAATCGCCGAACAAGACAAAAAAACGGAACTGATAGACGATATACTAAACTAATAAAATCATATGGATATGAAAAGGATTATATTATTCGTGGTAACAATACCGCTCATCTTGTTTACCGGATGTCAGTCAAGAGAAGATAAGGTAGCCAAACTAATTAGAGATGATATGTTCAAAACGTTGTACGATTTTTCAAGTTTCGAACCGATTGAAACAATTATTGATAGTGCCTTCACGTCTATTTACAGAGACTCATTTATAATAGAAAAAGCCGGTTTAATAGGATATTATGCAGAAGAATTGGCTAAATACAGAGAAAAGGCTAACGATGCAATTAGTACTGCCGAAATATGGAGCGACAGCTATTCTTCATACGGGAGGTCAAAATGTAAAGAAGCATTGAAAGAGGCGGAAACATGTGTGGAGCAAATGAAAGTTTTGTCGAGTCAGGCAAAAGAATTATTGAAATTAATAAAAGAGCGTTCGGAAGAAATTTCGCCTTTGTTCTGTGGATGGCAAGTAAAACATAAATTCAGATGCAAAAGCAAAGGCGGAAATTTCGACCTTGGCAACTATCTTTATTTGTTTGATGAAAGCATGAAGGATATAATTTATAAAGAAGATTTGGATGATGAATCCCTGATTAAGTTGAGAAAACAAATTGAAAGCGCCTTGGAATATACCGAAGAGGAACTTGAATCGGAAGGCGAACCTGAAAAAATGGCTGGCAAAAAAGCTGCTGTTCGGGACATTAAAGTATATCCGAAACTTCAAAAAAACAGCAAAAACAACATATCGCATAAATACAAGTAAAAATAAAAATAAACAAGAACAATGAACAGACAGTTAAAAGCAATCGTACCGCATGTCGTAGCAGTATTGGTCTTTATCATATTGCATACGGTATACTTCGCACCGAACATATTTGAAAACAAAGAACTGGTGCAGGGGGATGTAAAAAGCGTCGGAGGCTGGGGAAAAGATTTGGCCGACTATCATCAGCAGACAGGCGAATATGCCTTCTGGTCGAACAGGATGTTTAGCGGAATGCCGGCTAACTATACGTTCTCGCCTCCCATAGAAAATATATTTTCTTCTATTTCCGGGATATTCTGGAAGATAGCGCCGGGAAATTCGGTTTATGTCTTCCTGTATTTGATCGGGTTCTATATTTTCATGATTTCCATCGGATGCAAACCGGGATTAAGTATTGTTGGGGCGATTGCCTATGCGCTGGCTTCGTATAATTTTATAATCATTGCGGCAGGACATCTGAACAAATGTCTGGTGATGGCGACCATGGCGCCGATTATCGGGGGAATCATCCTCTGCTACCGGAAAAAATATTTATGGGGGATTATCGTCACGCTCATATTTACCGGCCTGAATGTCGTTTGGGGGCATCAGCAAATCAGTTATTATCTTCTGATAATGATATTGCTGCTGGCGATTGTCTATTTGGTTTATGCTGTCAGGGAGCATACTCTCGCCGATTATTTTAAATCGTCGGCTGTTCTGGTTGTGGTTGCGCTGTTGGCAATAGCGCCGGACGCGGGTAAACTGCTTACTACGGCCGACTACACAAAAGAAACCATGCGCGGCGGCGCCGTATTGCAGGCTACGGCGGAAGGAGAAAAAACTTCTTCGGGGCTGGACATTGATTACGCCTTTCAGTGGAGTTACGGCAGGGGAGAAACGATGACTTTGCTAATCCCCAATTTCTACGGCTCAAGTTCGCATCACGATATAGGGACGGATTCCGAATGTTACAAAGTATTGCGCTCGACAGGTCAGGCAGCCCAGTTTTGCAGGAACGCTCCGATGTATTGGGGCGATCAGCCTTTCACGGCAGGCCCCGTATATGTAGGAGCGATAATCTGTTTCCTGTTTGTTTTCGGATTGCAGGTTGTGAAAGGACGCGAAAAGTGGTGGCTTCTGGCGGCTACGATTATTTCCGTCATAATGTCGTGGGGGAGGCATTTTCCATTGATAAACGACTTCCTGTTTCATCACCTGCCGCTGTACAATAAATTTCGCACGCCGTCGATGTCTCTGGTCATTGCCGAAGTAACGATGGTCACACTGGGCATATTGGCGCTGAAAATATTCATGGAACAGAAAGACAGGCGCAAATTCCTGAAACCGCTGTATATTTCGGCAGGCATAACCGGAGGGTTGTGTCTGATATATGCCCTGTTCGGAGGCGCGATGATGAGCTTCTCCTCGTTTGTAGACGAAAATTATAAAAACTATCCCGAACTGCTGGATGCGCTGCTGGCCGATCGACGGCATATGCTGACTTCCGACGCCTGGCGTTCGTGCTTCTTTATTGCCTCGGCGGCGGGCGCTTTGTGGTACTGCGTTCGGAAACCGTACAGCCCGGCATACCTGACGGCAATCCTCGGCGTACTGATTTTGGCGGACTTGTGGGCGGTCGACAAGCGGTTTATCAACTACGACAGTTTTGTGCCGAGGAAGCAGGCGCATGAAATCGTCCCTACGCCTGCCGATCAACAGATACTTCAGGACAATGACCCGAACTACCGCGTGTTGAATCTGGCACGCGACACGTACAACGAATCCGAAACGTCTTATTTCCACAAATCCATCGGAGGTTACAGCCCGGCCAAGTTGCGCCGCTATCAGGATATTATCGACTATTATCTGTCGAAAGGCATCAACATGAATATATTGAACATGCTGAACGGGCGCTATGTGATCATTCCCTCGCCGCAGGGGGCGCAGGTACAGCGCAACGGCGGCGCGTTGGGAAACGTATGGTTTGTAGACACGTTGAAGTGGGTCAACTCGCCTGACGAAGAAATTGTAGCCCTGAACGATTTCGACCCCGCACAGACAGCCGTAATCGACACCGTGTGGAAAAACAAATTGTCCGGCTGGGAAACGTTGCAGGGAGCGACGGACAGTTCGGCCGTCATCCGGCTGTCGGATTACGCCAATCCCGGCTATCTGATCTACGAAAGCAGCAGTCCCGCGCCACGTCTGGCCGTTTTTTCCGAAGTATACTACAAGACGTGGCACGCATATATCGACGGCGAAGAAGTTCCGCTGGTACGGGTGAACTACATCCTGCGCGGGCTGGCCGTTCCGGCAGGAAACCACAAAATCGAATTGAAATGCGTGGACGACATATATTATCTTGGCGCCAAAGTGTCGATGACCGCTTCTATCGTCGTCGGGATTGTGTTGATCGGGTTGTTCGCTTACGCAATACTGACGCTGTTCAGGCGAAAAGAAAAATCCTGACTCTCCGTGAAGGCGGAAAAACAATATATGCCCGGTTGGATGCAAAGTCATTTCAACCGGGCATTATTTCCCCATATCCATTATGCCCGGATCAAGATCGGAATTGTTCATTAGCTTCTTCTTCGACGCATATTTGTTTCCGTATGAAAAAGACCACGACAGATTGAAAAATACCATGTTCGTATTATCGTCGATATACACGTGAGTTTTTGATTCCGCAAGCCCGGACAGTTGGTGCGAAGATGTCTTCCAGCCTTTACCGCCGAACGGGTTTGAAACGCCCAGTGTGGCGGACAGGGATTTATGCCTGTATTTCAACGAGACCTGAGTGTTTTTCTCATCAAAGTCTACCGTCTGTCCGTAAAGCGTTTTCTGACGGAGCAGGACGCTTCCTGCCGCAAGGCTCATTTTCCTGTACTGCAACTGCACTTGCATGAACAGGTAGAAGTTGTGCAGCGTGTGGGTATAGGCGTTTCCTGCGCTTTCAAAAAAGGAGTATCCCCCGATGGCATTTACGCTTCCTGCCTCAAGGGGCAGATACCAGACGCCTTCCGCTTCCACGTTAAGGTTACGAAAATGCCGCTGATTGTCCGTCGTATAGACGAAACGTTGCCGACTGTCGCTCCATTTTACATCTTCCATAATCGGATTCGTTTCATTACTGTATTTTAGATGAATACCGCTGCCGGCGTGTTCGCTGTCGAACGTCAGGTTGAGCGAACTGTAATATTCGGCAAAAGGTTTTAACCGGGCATTACCCTGCTTCAGCGACTGTTCGTCCACGAAACGGACTATATCGTTCAAATCGCTCAGTTGCGGGACGGACGGGCGAATGCGAAAAACGTAATTCATGTTCCACCGCCGGTCGAAAGCATAGCCCAGCCGTACCAGCGGGCGGAATATCCAGTTGTCCGTTTCCTGCTCGCCTTCACGGAATACGATGTGCGAAGCGCCCGCTCCCAGCGTATAGTTGAGCCGGCCTGCTTCTCCCGTCCACTCCGCATATGCGTACAAATCGGACTGCTTCATTGTAAGAAGGCTGTTTTCCTGAAGATAATATTTGTTTTTCGTATTGGAACCCGTATATTTTATTCCTCCCTGAACGACCGATTCCGCGATTTTCTTTTCGTAGATGGCTTCGCCTATCAGCGAATATTTATCTCCCGCGACGCTTTCCCGCACATCCGTCAGCGTTTCGGCCGGATTAGCGTTACGGTAGTTCCTGTCCGAAGTGGTATGAATATGCGTGCCGACCACATTGGCGTATATTGTCTGGTCGTGCGCCATCTGCTGCTGAAGATAAATATCGAGCGCCGGCGCGTTTGATTTACTGTCCGAAACATCCCGCGATACGGTTTCTCCCGCAACGCCGGCATATCCGATTGTATTTGCATTTGTCCTGTTCCTGTCCGTTATGTTTTCGCTGAAAGAGACGTTCAGCATCGTGCGGTCATTATTCAGATAGTTGTATCCCGCATTTATTTTGTGATACGTATACCCGAACGGCGCATTGATGCCTTCTTTCGTCCGGTACAGCGCTTCCCGGTCGGGATAGTGAAACACGGCAGTTTCGTCCGTTCGTCTTTCGTCGTAGCGTCGACGGTTCTGAGTGTACAGAAGCGAAAACGTCGACCGTCCGTAATGATAACCGGACGACAGTTGATTGTTGCCGAATCCGGTAGTAACCGCATTGGTGGCATCCAGCGCCAGCGTACCTCCGGCAGACGTCTTCTGCTTCAACACCGCATTTATAATCGCCTTAATGTCGGGGTTGTCCACATAGCGGCTCCCCGGTTCGTCGTAGTAATCAAGACGCAGTACATCCGAAGGACGAATACTCATAAACTCCTGCATGTCGACTTTTCTTCCGTTTATTTGCAACAGTACCGTCCCCCCCGACTTCGATACGGTCTGTTCCAGCGGATCGATTTTGACGCCTCTTAAGTTCAGCCTGTTGAGCAGATCAAGCCCGTTGTCCGAAAACTCCCTCTGTTTCGCAGCCGGAATAATCACCTGCCTGTTTGCACGGGATATGATTCTGTCCGCCTTCACCTCTATCTCCGCCACATTGACGGAAACGGGCACAAGCGGGACTTCGCCGACATGCAGGCTGCCTTCCAACTGCGAGAAAGCAGTATAGCTGTCGGCATACCCCACGCATGACACTTTCAGGATAAAATCGCCGGCGCCTGCATTTTTCAGTTCGATACGGAACTCGCCGCTGTCGTCGGACTGTGTGCCGGCCACGAAACTCGAATCCGGCTTCAGCAGCATGACCGTTGCAAAACCGACCGGTTCATTCGTCTCAACATCTACCGTCTTACCGCCGAGGTTTTGCGCATTGACACTTACCGCCCCCATAACGCACAGAAAGACTACACTTAAAAACATCTTTTTCATACTTGAATAATTTTATACTGTGGATTAAAATACGTCGCAAAGATAGCAATAAGTAACCAAACAGGCGTTTTTTTTTGTCTATTTTGCAGAAAATAATGGGTACAAATGAATTTCATTTACAAAAACAAGCCTTTTATTTACGCCGACAGCCGGATTACGGTCGGCAATAACCGAGTTATTTACGGCAATAACCGAGTTATGTACGGCAATAACCAAGTTATTTACGGCAATAAATGAGTTATTGCCGGCAGTAACCGAGTTATTTACGGCAATAAATGAGTTATTGCCGACCATAACCGAGTTATTTACGGCAATAAATGAGTTATTGCCGGCAGTAACCGAGTTATGTACGGCAATAAATGAGTTATTGCCGGCAATAACCGAGTTATGTACGGCAATAAATGAGTTATTGCCGACCGTAACCGAGTTATTTACGGCAATAAATGAAATATTGCCGACCATAACCGAGTTATTGCCGACCGTAAATAAGTTATTGTCGACCTTTCAGCCGCAGGGTTGTACAGGTATTGCGGTTTTTAGCTTTCGGGAGTCAGGGTAGCGATGAGTTGCAGGATTTCTTCTTCCTCGATGGAGTCGAAGCGCATAAAGTTGCCTTGGCGGTGGACGATTTCCGCCCACCGGCTTTCGGTGTCGACGTAAAATATGCGACCGCAGTCGGCATAGTACTGGCTTATAAATTCGGCGCTTTGGGTAATGGATACTTTTCCTTTACCGGTATCTTTAAGGTATATGGCGTCGTCGGTTTCCATGAGTAGTTCGATGTCGGGTACGAGGAGGGCGTCTCTCAGGCGATTGCGAAAGAGAGTGGCCAATATGGCTTTGTCGGCGTTTATGTTTTGTTCATGCGGAAGTTGTGAATAGAATATGGCGCCATGGTTGAGACATTTAAATATTGCGGCATATTCGGAGGCAGTACATTTGAAGTGAATGGAAATTTCTTTCCCCGGTTCGTCGGAGACGACCTTCGTGCCTTCCGTCATTTTTTTTCCGAAGGAAAGGATATTGCCCATCTGCCGGTCTGCCGTTTCGTTTATTTCCATAAGGTCGGCTTCCCGTCCGATTCCGATCATTGTAATCAGAGTTTGCACTTCCCGGTATTCTTCGAGAGGGCATATGAAGCGGAAATGTAATGTAACTTTGTCGAGTTGGTCTAATTCCATAAATTCATTTTTACGGCGCAAAGGTAAGCAATTATGCCGTATTACTTATGATATTCTGCAGCCGGGATAATAATCAATATTCTTTTTTGCATCGCACGCACGACTCTTTTGCCTGCGATTCCGACTCTTTTCCGAACACATGTTAAGATAAAGCGGGAAATATCGGCGCGTCATGTTCGTCTGTTTTTGGTACGGCTTCCGTTTTCGCGTTTCTGGAACATTTCCAGCCGGCGTTTGAGCATCTCGATTTCTTCCGACTGGTTTTTGATCATGGTCAGCAGCGAGTGCAGTTCTTCGTTGTCGACGGAGGACGGGTATTGCGCCTCGACGCGGAGGATGAAGTCGGACAGGACGTTCATGTAGTTGTTGAACGCGTCGTACGGGTTGTCGTACGGGCTGAATAGGTTGTAGTGTTTCGTGTTCATGTAGTACAGGTGGTCGCTGCCTTGCAGGTATAGCCAGTCCTGCCTGATGCGCCGGTCTTCGCAGAGGCGCACGCGTTCGCCTATTTCGTTGATTTTGCGGAAGGCTTCCTGCTGGAGTACGTTGCCGAGCCACGAACTGCAGTCTTTTTCTTCGTCGACCCACGACATGGGGTAGGGGACGGAGATGCAGTCGACCGACCGGTTGGCGTCGAGAATCTCGGAGGGTAGCGAGAAGGTGATGCCGCTTCTTTCGGCAAAGCGGGGCAGGGCTTTGAAAAATTCAAAAATCCCCGTTTCGGCGCCGTACATCGAGCCGAGCGTTTCGTAGTTCATGAAGAGGTTGAACACTTGCTCGGTTTCGGGCGTGGAGGCTATCCATGCGATGTATTTGTCGGCTGTGAGCGGATATTCGCTCCACGAGCGGTTGGCGAATCGTATGGCGAGGTCTTCGCTGAATCGGGCGTTCTTGAGCAGCAGTTTAAGTTGCGGGCAGGCGGCTGAGGCGTAGACGTAGTTGGGGCTTTTCCATCCCAGTACGTGTTTTGCGCCTTCGGTGAGCATCCCCCGGAAGCCCATGCGGTGAACGAGCGGGGAGATGTCGTCGGAATAGATGAGTTCCGTGTTTCGGAATACTTTGGGGCGAACGCCGAAGAGCGAGTGCATCTTGTCGGCATGTTTCCCGACCTGATCTTCGAACTCGTCCGCATCGCCGAGCGACGAGAGCGAGTGGGCATAGGTTTCGGCCAGCAGTTCCACGCCGTCGAGCTGCGCCAGTTCGCGGAAGCTGTCGAGCGTTTCGGGCGAGTATATTTCCATCTGTTCCATAGCCGTTCCCGAAATGGAGAACGCTACTTTGAACCGCCCCTCGCTTGCCGTTATCATTTCTTTCACGATGCGGTTGGCAGGCAGGTAGCACTTCCCGGCGATGCGGTGGAATATTTCCTCGTTCAGGAAATCGTCGTAGTAATAGTGGCTGTTGCCTATGTCGAAAAAGCGATACCGCCGCAGACGAAACGGCTGGTGTATCTGGAAGTAGAAACAGATTGTTTTCATATCGTGATGTTGTTATTGTGTGTATATAATGTAAGTTGTGCTTTGTCGTTCGGTTCAGTGCAGGATGCTGTCGTACACGTGGCGTACCTTCCGTCCCGCGTGTTCCCACTTGAGGCCGTTCGCCTCCTTCAGTCCTTCTTCGCGCAGGAAGGCGTGCAGGCGGGGGTAGGAGATGAGGCCGTAGATGGCGTCGGCCATTGCCTCAATGTCCCAATAGTCGACCTTGACGGCATAGTTCAGTATCTCGGCGCATCCCGACTGCTTGGAGATGACGGACGGCACGCCGCACTGCATGGCTTCGAGGGGCGAGATGCCGAAGGGTTCGGAGACGGAGGGCATTACGTAGACGTCGCTTGCGCGGAATATCTCGTACACTTGCCTGCCTTTCATGAAACCCGTGAAGTGGAAGCGGTCGGAGATGTGGTGCGCGGCCGCGAGCCTGATCATCCTGTCCGTCATGTCGCCGCTGCCGGCCATCACGAAGCGCACGCCGTTCGTTTTTTGCAACACCTTTGCCGCCGCTTCGACGAAGTATTCGGGGCCTTTCTGCATCGTGATCCGTCCCAGGAAAGTGACCACCTTGTCCGTCACTCCCCGCTTGTCCGTAATAGACAGGATTTCCTGTCCGAGCGGCTCGACGGCGTTGTGCACCGTAATCACCTTGTCCGGATGCTGGTGGTATTTTTCGATGACGGTCTGCCGCGTAAGGTTGCTCACGGTGATAATCCTGTCCGCATGATCCATTCCGTTCTTTTCGATGTGATACACGTCGGGATTCACGTTGCCGCGGCTGCGGTCGTAGTCCGTGGCATGTACGTGGATGACGAGCGGCTTTCCGCTCACCATCTTCGAATGTATCCCTGCGGGATAGGTCAGCCAGTCGTGTGCATGAATAATGTCGTACTGCTCCGTGCGCGCAATTACGCCCGCCACGATGGAATAGTTGTTTATCTCTTCCTGCAGATTGTCGGGATACCTGCCGGAAAACTCAATACATCCCAGATCGTCCACATGGCAGTAACGGAAATCGTCGTATATATGATTCCGCAGTTCGAAATAGCCGGTCGGTTCCATAAATCCCGACAGCCGGTGGGACACATAGTCGTGGCTTACGTCGCGCCACACGACCGGCGTATGACATGCGCCGATGATTTTAAGGAAACTCCGGTCTTCGTCGCCCCACGGCCGGGGCATCACGAACGTGATTTCCATGTCGGGCTGCATCGACATCCCACGTATCAGTCCGAAACTTGCAGTGCCCAATCCGCCCAGTATGTGCGGCGGAAATTCCCATCCATACATTAGTGCTTTCATCTTCGAGTGGTGCGTTTATTGTTCATCATACGTCATTATCTTGTCAATCACCTGCAGCACGGCCGCAATGCTCATCAGGAACGAAAAGGCGCCGCGTGCGGCAAACGGCGGATTGCCGTCGAACACTTCCGAGATCGCCCCGATGCAGTGCTGCGAAATCTCTTCCTCAAGACTGATAAGCATCCGTTCGGCAAACGACACTCCGCCCCGGCGGAACAGGTCGATGTAGGTGGTCAGATACATTCCGATCAGCCACGGCCACGCCGCGCCCTGATGATAGGCCAGATCGCGCTCGTGCTGCGACCCCGAACAGTTGGGGCGGTATCCGTTGCTTTTCGGGCTTAGCGAGCGCAGTCCGTTGGGCGTAAGCAATTCCTTGGTGACGATGTCCAGCGCCCTCTTCTTCTGCGTGCGCGACAGGGGCGAACAGGCACATGCAAGGGCGATGACCATGTTGGGGCGCACGCTCCAGTCGCGTTCCGTACCGTCCACGTAGTCGAACAGGTAGTTGTGTTCGTTCACGAACGTGGAGGGGAACGACGTGTCCAGCATCCTGATCAACTTGTCGAGATTTTCCGACGTGGGCGTATCTCCATTTAATTCTTTCGCAAAGCAAAGCGCGTTGTACCAAAGTGCGTTGTGCTCCACGATATATCCGGAGCGCGGGACGACGGGTCTGCCGTTCGACATGGAGTTCATCCACGTCGCCGGCCTTTCGCGTCCGTTGCAGTACAGCAGCCCGTTGTCGGCCACCTTCAGGTTGGGATGCCTCTGCGCCGTGATGTATGCCACGATTTCGTTCACCGTTTCGCCGTACAGCGCCCGCGTCTCGTCCAATCCCTTCTTGAACCTGAATTGCTGTATGCACCACACAGCCCAGAGCAATACGTCGGGTTCATTGATTTCGCGGATGACCTTGTCCGGCATCCCGTCGCGCATGAACGTTTGCAGCGCGGGGATGGCCGTCTGCATCAGTTGCCTGTACAACTGATCTTCGCCGATGCAGAGCGTGGCGCCCGGCATGGCGACAAACATGTCGCGCGCCCGCACCTTAAACCACGGATAGCCTGCCAGCAGATAGACGTTCGTGCCGTTGTTCGGTCGGTATGCCAACTGATGCACGGAGTTTTTCAGGCAGTTGACGAAGCTCGAACGCGGCGTGCGCTCCTTTACTTCCTCTTCGAACTGCTGCGGGAGCCTCGCAAGCCCGTGGCGCCGGATGTCGCTCGCACAGAAAACAATACTTTCATGCTTGCATATGGGCAGTTCGAAATAGCCCGGCACAAGCAGGTCTTCCTTGTATTCGTATCCCCTTTCCTGCTCCTTCGGATATTCTATGCCGTTGTACCAGTATGGCTCGTACACAAACTCCGGCTTCTTGTTGAACTGCATGTAGAGGTCGGGATAGCCTTCGTAGAGGCACATCCTGATGCCGTTCGGCACTTCCTGATACGACAAGTCGGCATAGTCGTTCTTGTGAGTAAGCGCCTTGACGCTGCGGAACGCCAGGAACGGACGGAAGCGCAGAGTGGTAGCCGAGTGGGCGTCCAGCAGGGTATACTTGATGAGTATCTGATTGTCTGTCCGCGAAAAAACCTTTTCCTTGGCAAGCACTACTCCGCCGACGCGATACACCGTGCGCGGCACTACGTCCATCGTATATTCGCGGATATACTTATGCCCGTTCGGACTGAAATTGTTACCCCCGTACTTGTGAATACCGAGATTGAACTCGGCGCCGTGCTGGATCACCGTCTCGTCGAGAGACGAGAGCAGGACGTGATTATCATCGTCGATTTTAGGTACCGGCATCACCAGCACGCCATGATATTTGCGTGTGTTGCAGTCTACTATCGTCGTACAGTGATATGCGCCTTTCCGGTTTGTCCGAAGCGCTTCCCTGAGCAGCGATTCTTCGAGATTGATCAACATCGTCTTGTCGAATTTAAGGTAACTCATAAGCTGCCTGTATTTTTAGTTTATAAACATGTATATTGTTATCACAAACCAAACATACGAACAAGTTTTCGACAAAACAAAGATTTTTGCGGTTTTTTTTTGCATCGGAATATGTTTCGCAACATAGTCGAAATGTAGTGTGCTGAAAAGCAGTTGATAATTTGTTATGCAGGGCATTCGTTCCGAAACGTCGCGCCTGCCTGACCGTGGCGCTGTTTTTTCGTGAAAACGGAATCACCGCATCCGGTCGCAACACTTGTCTTGCGCCTTCACCGGACAGTCATGCGCGCAATGTGCGCACGACGACCGCTTGCCGGACGGTACGAACAGGCGATATATCTTCCATCCGGCACGTGCCGAAACGAGTATTCCGATGATGAGGATTGCAATTTCCTGCCACATTGCGCATCCACTCTTTCAGGTGAATAAACTTCCTGCCCGGTACACGGCGAACGAAACGCACCATGCCAGCACGCAGGTATATACAATAACGAATACGCCCCACTTCCACGAATGAGATTCTTTCACGATGGCGGTGATGGTCGATATGCACGGGAAATATATCAGTACGAAAAACATCAGGCACAGCGCGACTAACGGTGTAAATACGGGATTCCCCTCCGCGTCCGTGCTTTCCTTAAGCCTTTTGACCAGCTGCGCCCCGTCTGTGTCCTCTCCCGTGTACAGTACGCTCAGTGTGCTTACTACGACTTCTTTCGCCATCATTCCCGTCAGGAGGCTTACGCTGATCTTCCAGTCGAATCCCAGCGGATTTAATGCGGGCTGTATGGTACGGCCGATTTGTCCGATGTACGAGTTTTCCTGATGTTCGATGGCCTGCATGTGAACCAGTTCGGCCGTTTTACTTTCTTTTTCCTCCGGGGGCAGGGCTGACTGTCCGATGGCGGCGATCTGCCGTTCGTACTGTGCCTTCCTTTCTTCCTGTCTGGGAAAATATCCTAAAGACCAGATAATGACGGAGGCGGTCAGGATGATTCCTCCCATTTTGCGCAGGTATTGCTGCGCCTTGTCCCACATGTGAATAAGAATCGAGCGTGCCGCAGGCATCCGGTAGGGCGGGAGTTCCATCACAAAGGGAATATCTTCTTCCCTGAAGAAGAAACGCTTGAACAGTCGCGCCAGCACGACGGCCAGTACGATGCCCGAACCGTACAGAATGAAAAGCACAAGCCCCGCATGTTCGGCAAAGAACGCGCCGATAAAAATCAGATACACGGGTAGCCGTGCGCTGCAACTCATCAGCGGGTTAATCAGCATCGTGAGGATGCGGCTGTTGCGGCTTTCGATTGTCCGTGACGACAGGATGGCCGGCACGTTGCAGCCGAAACCCATGATCAGCGAGATGAACGATTTGCCGTGCAGTCCCATCCGGTGCATCAGTTTGTCCATGATGAACGCGGCCCGCGCCATGTATCCCGAATCTTCCATCAGCGAGATAAAGGCATAAAGAATCACGATGTTGGGCAGAAAGACGATAACCCCTCCCACGCCGGAGATGATGCCGTCTATCAGCAGGTCTTTCAGCGGGCCTTCAGCCATGTGGAGTTGTACAAAACGGCCGGCAATGCCCACCAGGTCTTCAATCCAGTTCATGGGATATTCGCCGAGCCGGAACGTGGTTTCGAACATAATCCACATGAACAGCAGGAATATCGGGAATCCGAACACTTTGTGCGTCATGAAGGTGTCGATTATCCGGGTATGGGTGATTTCCGTGATTTTGTTCGGCGTGAACGTTTCGCGCAACGCACCCGAAATGAATCCGTAGCGCGCATCGGTAAAGGCGGTTTCGCTTTCCGTCGGCAGCAGCGTTTCAATCTGCGCAACGCTTTTGTCCCTCTCCCTGAATATGTTTTCGTGCGACGGAATCCGGCGGATATATTCTTCCGTTTCGGCATCGCGCTCCAGCAGTTTGATGGCCAGATAGCGTTTCGACTGACTGTCTTCAATCCGTCCGTTTGCCTGCAACGCATCCCTTACCTGCAGGATGCTCGTTTCGAGCGTTTGACCGTAATTGATATGCACGTGGCGCAACACGGGGTCTGTGCCCTCATAAATCCGGATGATGCGGTCGAAAAGTTCCTTAAGTCCTTTCCCCGTACGTCCGCTGGTCGGCACCATCGGTATGCCGAGCATCCTTGAAAGCGACGGATAGTCAAATTCGTCCCCGTTTTTCTTCAGTACGTCGAACATGTTAAGCGCCATCACGGTACGCATGTCCATGTCAATCAGCTGGCAAGTCAGATACAGATTGCGTTCGAGGTTTGAAGCGTCTACTACGTTGATGACTACATCGGGATATTCATGGTTCAGGTAGTCGCGGACATATCTTTCCTCGGCAGTAGCGCTTGACAGAGAATATGTGCCGGGCAGGTCGACAAGATTGAACGTATAGCCGTGATGTTTAATTTCGGCCTTTTTCGCATCTACGGTCACGCCGACGTAATTGCCTACATGCTCGTGCGCCCCCGATGCGCAGTTGAACAGCGATGTTTTTCCGGAATTGGGATTGCCTACCAGTGCGACGTTGATTGTTTTTCCCTTTCTCAAGGCAATGCTGTGCAAATCTTCCTGAGAGTAAGTGTAATCGGGAGATGCGGTTTCGGACGTTTCCTCGTGAAAGTCCGTTTGTTTTGCCGGAGAGACCACCTCGATCCGGCTCGCATCGTTTCGCCGGAGAGACACGTCGTATCCCATAATTTGATATTGAATAGGGTCTTTCAACGGCGCGTTCTGGATTACCCGTACTTCTTTTCCGCGAATGAAACCCATTTCCATGATTTTCCGGCGAAATACGCCTCGCCCTGTTACTTTGACGATCAGCCCGCTGTCTCCTGTTTTAAGTTCCGATAATTTCATTACGCTAATTTGAAACAAAAATACTGCATGTCGGCCGATTCGGAATACCTATAAATGGGTATTCTTCATATCGGTTTTGTTTTCCTGCCGGAACCGCATGTTTTTCGAGCGAATTTATAATGTGTGCCGCGCCCATAGCTTTTTGCAGTTGTCTATCGACAAAAAAATACTTATTTTTCGGCAAAAAACACGAGTCTATCAACAAGAAACACGTGTTTATCGGCAAGAAACACGTGTTTATCGGCAAAAAACACGTGTTTATCAACAAAAGACATGTGTTTATCGGCAAAAGACTCGTGTTTTTATCGCAAAGACTCATGTTTCTTGGTCAAAGACTCATGTTTCTCGGCCAAAAATTTGTGTATATTCAGCAGTTTTTTTTCGTAAGAATGAATATCGAAAGATTAAGTTAGCCCTTTGTGTAATCCGGATTATGTGGTATCCGTATTTAATTTTTTATATCGAACTCAAATTACGTATGGGTTGTATTTATATTTTTATTACTTTTACCGGCATAAGTATTGTATAGAAACAAAGCAAATATGAAAGCAAGAAGTTATCATTGTACGGATGAGGAGTTACTCGTAATCGGGAACCGTCTTTCGGAAAGTCTGAAAAGAGATTTGAAAGATTTTGCCTCGTTGTCGCCTCAGTTTGACGAGGGCTACGTGATGGGGGTTGACGATAAAATCGGAATATGCACGGAACTGATGTCGCCGGAATCGGAAATCGTCATGCTGAAAACGGCTACGACCCGGCTCCATGAAACGATGCGTAATCTTAGAGCGCTGGCCAGTAAACTGTCCATCTATCTAAAACTTGCCAAAGCCGACGCGCCTCTTACCGCTGCCGAATTCGGATTGACAAAGCTATTCCGGAAGATTCGGAGCAGGGACGTGGATAGTATGCTTCGCCAGTTGCGGGTTGTGACGGACAATCTCCATACTTATCATAAGGCGCTGGTGCGGCACGGAATGCCAGAAGCCTTCCCGAAACAGTTGAATGCCGCCGCGCTGTCGATAAACGCCGACAAGCAGAAGCAATTAACCATCGTCAACGCACGGAGCGAACTGATGCAGGCCAATATGGAAAAAATGAACGACCTTTATGAAATCATGAAAGAAATCTCCCGCGCAGGCAAATTGCTGTACCGGAAAACGGATGCCGTCAAAGCGCAGGACTATATTCTCCGCGAATTGTTGAAGAAGGTGCGCGCCGATCGCAGGGCTGCGCGCGCAAAAGGATTACGTTAATCAATCATTTTCACGTATACGTCGATTGTTTTTTTTGCAATCGTATCCCAGTCGTACGGCGCAAGGTCGTAGGTGCGAAGCATTGCCGGATTCGACAATTTGGCGCTCAGGGCTTTGCGCAGGTTGGATACGACGCCGCTTTCGTATCGGAAATAGCAATCCGGCGGAAGATTGACGGCGCGATGGGCAGGTATGTCGCTGACAAGGACGTCGATGCCATGGCTCATGGCTTCCAGCAGCGTGAAAGGCAGTCCTTCGTGCGCCGACGGCAGGACGAAAAGCCGCGCATGGGCATACAACTCCTGCAGCAGGGCGCCTTTAATCATGCCCGTGAGCACGACATTGTTTTCGGCGGCCAGTTTCCGGAGCGCTTCCGAATAATCCGTCGGATGGTCGGCTTCGCCGGCAATCACCAGCCGGCATCCCTCCGGCGGCAGCTCCGCAAAGGCGCGGATGAGTTTGTCGAAGTTCTTTTCCGCCACGAATCGCCCGACGGCCACGACGTATCGTCCCGGCACAAGCCCCATGCTGCGGATGTAGTCCGTCCGTTCCGTCCGTTCCGGCATGTTCACGCCGTTGTAGATGAGATGGACGCCGCCGGTGCGGTTGTATTTCTCTTTGAGGAGGTCGCGGATGACGGTCGAGATGACAATGATTTCGTCCGCCCGTTTGGCTGCAAAATATTCGCCCGTCCGCAGGATGAAACGTGCAAACCGTCCCCATTTCAGGCGGTTGTAGTCCGGCCCGTGATGTGTGACCACGACTTTCAGCCCCAGCAGTTTTGCAAATGGCACAACGAGAGACGGCCCGACGGCATGGATATGGAGTATTTCCGCATGGTGGCGAAATGCGTACCATACGCCCTTCAGGGTATGGACAAGGGCTTCGAATCCCATTTGCGTCGGTGCACGCATGTCTTTGAACTTTACCCCCCGCCAGGAGGTCAGGGGGGGCGATTCGCGGACAAACGGCTTGCGCCGCAGCAGCGTCACGTCGCATCCCAGCTTCACCAGCCGCGGATACAGTTCTTCGCAATGCGTTTCGACGCCGCCCTGAATATGGGGGAATCCTCTAAGCCCGGTGACTACGATTTTCATTCCGTTCTTCCCTGCTGCGGGTTTTGCCCGACGTTGCACCATTTCCGTTCGAGGCAGAGCGGACGGTGCAGCAGGCTCCTGATTTTGTTTTTTATCATCCATTGCAGGGGGTGGCGGATGTATTTCTTCATTACCGGCGCGGCCGTTCCTACCATCCAGCAGTTTTTGGGGCAGCAGCTTACCTTTTCGCGTACGCGCTGCGCCTGTTCGCTGTTCCAGATTTCGTCGAACGCGGATACCCGGCGGATATTCCCCATGCTTTCCATCCACAGGCGCTTTTCCAGACCGTTGCAGGGATAGACTTCGCCGTAGGGATCTACAAAGAAATTGATCGAACCGGCTTCGCAGGGCAGCATCCGTCGGTTGCCTTCGATGTAATTAATCAGGCCGTTGTTGAAAAACGCACGGCTCCAGGATTTCGGATGCTTTTCCTGCATTTGCATCTCGATCAGCTTTTCGAAATTGCCGATGACTTCTTTCTTGTTCGTGATTTGGTTGTCGTACTTGTGAAAATAGTAGGAATTGTGGAATGCAGCCGTTGCAAATTCCATTCCCAGCGCCTTGGACAGCCGGTAAAGCGCAAGCATGTCGGCCGAGTTGTGATTGCTCACGGTACAGCCGAATCCGATGTCTTTCAATCCCATTTCCCGGAGGGTGAGCAACGTGCGCAGTCCCTTGTCGAAACCGCCTTGGCGTCCGCGCAGTTCGTCGTTTTTCTGCGACAGGCCTTCGATACTGATACGGATGCCTATTCGGGGAAATTCTTTGGCCAGTTGTACGAGCCGGTCTTCAAACCACCCGGAAGTGGAGATGACGACTCGCGGCGATTTCTTAAACAGCACGGCGACAATCCTGTCCAGATCCTTGCGGACGAAAGGTTCACCGCCGGTGACGTTGGCAAACCGCACGCGCGGAAGAATCTCCAGTTCCTCGGGACGGATTTCCCTGTCCGCTTCTGTGGGATTATTCCATATGTCGCACATTTTGCAACGCATCGGGCAACGATACGTTGTAATAATGCTCATGTCTGTCGGCCGATATATTTTAGCAGTCATATAATTTCATTAATTGTTCATAAAACGTTTCGGCATTAAATTTATTTTGAGCCGAAGCGGCGATTTCTCCAAACGGATACGAAGCGGAAAAACGGCGAAAGGCCGAGATGATGCCGTTGCGCAGGCCTTCCACATCGCCGGACGTAAACAAGTCGCCGTTGCGGCCGGCTTCGATCAACTCCGGTATGCCTCCTATCCTTGCGCCGAGCACCGGCGTGCCCGCACAGAGCGCTTCGATTATGCTGTACGGATTGTTTTCGTACCAGATGGAGGGCATGACAAGGAAACGGGCACGCTGTACGACGGGCAACAGCCGTTCGGACGGCATCCGCCCCATAAATTTGATGTGCGCCTGCGGATACCGTGTGCTCAGGGAGCGGAACAGTGGGCCGTCGCCAATGATTTTTAAAGGATAGGGCAGTTGTATGGCGGCTTCCAGCAGGGTTTCCAGGCCTTTTTCTTCGGACAGGCGTCCCACGTAGCAGTAATAGTCGCCTTTCCCGGCCGGCGGGGGAATTTGCCGGTACATGAAGTTGTGCAGCGTTTCGATTTGCTGCGGACGGAAGCCGGCTGCGATCATCTTTTCCTTCATAAACAGGCTGGGAGTGATAAAGACGTCGGTTATCCGTTCCAGTTTTCGGCGATTCCAGTACAGCGCCTCCATCCAGGCGAGCAGGCTTGCCGCACGGCTGTTCTTCATGCAGCGGCGGGTAAGGACGCCGGAGCGGTTCGTGAAACACAATTCGCAAGGCTTGCCGTTCCGCAGGCATGAATATGCGGGGCATATCGGTTTGTAGTCGTGCAGCGTCCAGACGACGCGAATGCCTTTCCGGGCGGCAACCTGCGCTACGGCAGGCGAGAGGTAGGAGTGGATATTGTGAAGATGTACGACGTGCGGGCGGAAATCATTCAGCAGGCGCTCGAATTTCGTCACCACGTCGGACGGGCGAAACAGCCGCCGGGCAGCCTTGAGCCTGCCGGACAGTTGAGGCGCGGAGAAAGACACTTCTTCCGGAAAATAACCTTCCCACGGCGAAGAGATATTATTGGGATGCTGCATACTGAATACCGCTACCTCGTGGCCATGCGCTTTCAGGAGTTCTTCCGTCGTCAGGACAGCCGTACAGTCGCCGCCGCGAGGATAGTAAAATTTATTTGCCAGCAATATTCGCTTCACCACTTTATACTTCCGTCTTTAATTTAATAATATGTATATCGGATATGATACCGCTCTCGGTTGAAAGCCGCAATCGTCATTTATTCTTGCGGCGTCCGGACGACGGAATAAACAGCCCTTTTCCGGGAAAAGACGAAAAATCCTCGCGTGTGTTTTTTTTAAACTCGCGTGAGGTTGAAACAAACTCATGTGAGGTTGAAACAAACTCACGTGTGTTTGAAACAAACTCATGTGTGTTTGAAATAAACCCACGTGAGGTTGAAACAAACTCACGTGAGGTTGAAACAAACTCATGTGAGGATTCCGGCACTTTTCACGACCCGGAAGTCCTTTTGCCCGTCCGGACGACGGCTTCCGGCCGGTTGAGGTATCATATCCGATATACATATTAAATAAATATCCACACGCTATGAAAAGTAACATGAAAATGCCGAACGCAATTTTAAGAAGATTATTCGCCGGTATCGTTTGCCTGACGGGAACGGTCGCACTGTTTGCGCAACCGTCTCAGACGCTTTATACCGTGACGGTGAAACCCGACAGGGCGGACTGGATTTACCGCACGGGCGAAGATGCCGAGTTTGAGATTTCCGTGATTCGCGACAAGACGCCGCTTAACAACATCACCGTCGATTGCGAATACGGACCGGAAGCCATGCCGCCGGTGAAAAAACTGAAACTGGAGATTAAAAACGCGACGGCCAAACTCAAGACGCCCGGATTGAAATCGCCCGGTTTCCAGACCGTGCGCGCAAGTTTCACGATAGACAATACGACTTATTCATCGTACACGAATGTAGGCTATGAGCCTGAAAACATCCTCCCGACGCAGGTAATGCCCGACGATTTTAAGGCTTTCTGGGACAGGGCGAAAGCCGATGCCGCACAAATTCCGCTGGAACCGCTGTTGACCTTGCAACCCGACCTCTGCACGTCCGCCCTTGACGTGTACCATATCCGCTTCCAGAACGACGCCCGCGGCAGTTACATCTACGGGATGCTTTGCATACCGAAGCAGCCGGGGACATATCCGGCCGTACTGCGCGTTCCGGGCGCCGGCGTACATTCGTTCACGGGCGACAGGGCGCTCGCCGGCCGCGGCGTAATCACGCTGGAAATAGGCATACACGGCATCCCCGTCAACCTGCCGCAGCATGTTTACGGCGATCTCGCTTCGGCGGCGCTCAACGGCTATGCGTTTTACAATATGGACAACAAAGACAAATATTATTTCAAGCGTGTATACGTCGGATGTCGGCGGGCTGTCGATTTCATTTACACCCTGCCGGCCTTCGACGGACAGAACGTCGCAGTAATAGGCGGCAGTCAGGGTGGCGCCCTGGCGGTGGTGACGGCTGCCCTCGACCCGCGCATAAAATGTTTTGCTTCGAGGCATCCCGGCACGTGCGATTTGTCCGGATTCATGCACGGACGACCGGGCGGATGGCCGGGGCTGAAGAACCGTCCACACGTCGAACAGTTGCTCGAAACGGCCAAATATTACGACGTGGTGAATTTTGCCCGGACGCTGCAAACACCCGGATATTTCACATGGGGATTCAACGACACCGCTTGCCCGCCTACTACCATGTTTTCGGCATACAACGTCATCCGTGCAGACAAAACGCTGAAAGTATACACCGAAACAGCTCACTGGCATTTCCCCGAACAAAACGCCGCATTCGAAAACTGGACGCTGGAAAAGCTGGGAGTAATCAAATGAGCGACATGAAAAAGGAAGATAACGGATACAATTCCAAAATATCCATTAGCGTCCGTCAATTGAAACCGCATGGCGAAGGGAGATTCTCCGAACGGTGGAAAGGATGGGAGATGACATGCGGATGCTAATGAACATTTCGGAACATCACATGACATAATAGTAGGAATAGCATAAAAGTATTTAAAACAAAACAAAATGAAATCAAAGATCAACACAATGAAGTTGACAGCGCTTGGAATGCTGTTATTTGTATTTTACCCCTGCCGTGCACAGGACGTTCGCGGCGAAAACACGCAATGGCACGGTTTCGACCGTTACGACTATGTAATCAGCGAAACGACCCTGCAAATAAAGCCCGTCAAGGCCACGCCGCAGGAAGGAAACGGCGTCAAGGCGCCCGAAAAGGGCACAAGACGTTGCATCGTAGTCGTGCCGAAGCAGGCGGCGGACGGCAAACCATGGTCGTGGCGCGGATGCTACTGGGATCACGCCCCGCAGGCGGAAATCGAACTGCTGAAACGGGGCTTTCACATCGCTTATATTACTACCGACCCGGATGAAACGTGGGACGTGTGGTATCACTTCCTCGTCGGCGAATACGGCCTGTCTCCCAAACCGGCGTTTATCGGAATGAGCCGCGGAGGCGCAAATGCCTATACCTGGGGAACGAATCATCCAGACAAGGTTTCGGCCATCTGCGCCGACAATCCCGGACTGTCGCAAAAAAGCCTGATGTCGATGCACCTGCTTGCCCAAAACGACGTCCCCATCCTGAATATCTGCGGAAGCATCGACCCCATCCTGCACAACACGTATGCCGTTCAGGGTGTCTATCATGCAAACGAAGGACGCATGTCCGTCCTCATCAAAGACGGCACGGCGCATCATCCCCACAGCCTGAACAACCCGGACATCATTGCCGGTTTTATCGAACAAAGTTTCAACGAAAAACAAAGCGAACAACCCATATTCCTGCCGGAAAGGTACGTGAAAAAGCATTTTTACCTCACCAAAGCCGGTTACGAATACGCCGAATCCGAAAAAGTATGGATAAGCAGATGGGGGCCTTATTTCACGGGCAGCTACGATAAATATACTTTTTCGCTCGAAGGCGTGGAAGGCTCCGTCACCGTGTATGCACCCAAACAGGCGGCGGCGGGCAATCCGTGGGTTTTCCGTTGCGACCGGCCGGACGGCAATTCGGCAGTAGACGGGGAACTCCTCGCTGCAGGATTTCATATCGTCGTCGCTCCCGTGCCCTATAATGCCGACGGCCCCATTCTCAGGCACTGGGACGTCGTATACAATTATCTGACGGGAAAAGGCTTCGCCCCCAAGCCCGTGCTGGCCGGCCGGGGAGCTGCTACGGGCGAAATGTATGTATGGGCAATCGAAAACCCCGATAAAGTATCGTGCATATACGGCGAAAACCCGATTCTGCGCGCGTCGACCGCAAAAGTGCAGCCCATCGACAACCTGAAACCGCTGGCCTCGGCAAAAGTACCGCTGATACACGTCTGCGGAAGCCTCGACCCGAACCTGAAAACCCAGACCGGCGAAGTGAAGAAACGCTACCCCGCCGGCAAAATGACCGTTGTCATCGACCACGGCAGGGGACACTACCCCACCGAACCAAACGACCCGCACAAAATCGCAAACCTGATATTACAAACCATCAAATAGTAAATCCTCATGAAACGTATTAAATCTTATGTACTCACTCTCGCCTGCCTGCTTTTTGCCGGCAACTTTTCTTTTTCACAAAACAAAAACACGAATATCGAGCCGTATCCCGAATCGGTCGATGTCGTCTCCGTAACCGCTTTCGGCGCGAAGGGCGACGGCAAAACAGACGATACGCAAGCTTTTCAGAAGGCGATGGACTCGTTCGGCACGCGGGGCGGCACGGTGTATATTCCCCGCGGCACATATCTGCTGGAAGGCGCGCTGAATGTTCCCCAAGCCGTCACGCTGAAAGGAAGCATCGAATCCGTTCCGTCGCACAACGGCATCCGCAACGCCGGACTGCCGCGTCCGGGCGACGACGGCACGACGCTGCTCGTCACCGGCAACCGCGGCAATGAACACGCCGCTCCGTGCATCACGCTTAATACCAACAGCACGCTGCGGGGCGTCGTCATGTACTGGCCGCTTCAAGACCCGGATAAAATCCCCGACGCCTATCCCTGGGCTGTCGCCATGAGAGGGAAAAATCCTGCCCTGCTCGACGTCGAAATGCTCAATCCCTACAATGCCATCGACGCCTCGAAAAACGAACGCGCGCTTATCCGCAACATCAGCGGACAAGCCCTGCGGCGCGGTATCTTTGTGGATGGGATATACGACATCGGACGAATCGAAAACGTACACTGGAATCCCTGGTGGAGCATGAAGCCGACGCTCCTCAACTGGCAAAAAGAAAACGGCGAAGCATTCATCTTCGAGCGCACCGACTGGCATTACGTACTGAATACGTTCTGCTTCGGATATAAGACGGGATACAAGTTCGGCGCAAGCTCCGGCGACAGGGGCGCATGTAACGGTAACTTCCTCGGCATCGGCGCCGATGCCTGCCACAACTCCGTACTCGTCGAACAAAGCGCGCCTTACGGCCTGCTCATCACCAACGGCGAATTTGTGGCCATGGACGGCGTCGACCCGACAATGGTCGTCGTGACGGAAGCCAACCGCGGCAACGTGCGGTTCGTCAACTGCGCCTTCTGGGGGCCATGCAATCAAAACGCCGTGATAGAAGGTCGCGGAACGGTCGGATTCTCCGACTGCATCTTCGTCCAGTGGGACAGAAATAAAGAAAACAGGCCGGCCATTCGGGCAAACAGCGGCACGGTCGTCATCCGCGGATGCGACTTCATGCAGGATGCGCCGCAGGTATCTGTCGGCAATCGCGTGTCGCGTGCAATCGTAAGCGAAAATACGGTCAGAGGAAAAGTGAACATTATTAACGAGGCAAAGAATGTCTACATCCAAGGCAACCTGGGGACGGAACAATAATTGTCGTCACCTGCATAATAATAAACAGTTTTAAAGCAGCATACACAAATGAAAAAAATTAAGCGCTTGTCAATTCTGCTGATTTTCGGATGTATGGTAATCCGTCCGAATTTAACGTCTGCCGCCGACAGGCTGTCGGCCGGAGCGGCCAAAGTGAATATCACTCCGCCGAATCCGCGTTATCCCGTGCACGATTCGCTGTACGCGAGAGCACTGATTCTCGAAGCGGGAGATTCCCGCATCGGGTTTGTTTCCCTTGATTTGGGAGGTTATACGAATATCCCTCTGGCGGGAAAACTGAAAAATCGGTTCCACCTGAAAGAGGTATATTTTTGCCCGCAACATACTCATTCCGCGCAAGCCGGCCCCATAGATTTTATGGAAGAACGGATTACGTCGGCAATGCAGACGGCGTCGGAAAGCATGTTCGAAGCACGCATATCGGGCGGCTACCGCTATTTCCCGCAGCTCGGCTTCAACCGTTTGATTCTTCGCGATGACGGACGGGCGCGCGAATCGTGGCTGGGCGATGAGCATTATCGTGCAGTCAATCCCGAACGCATCCCGCACGGGCCGGTAGACAATGCTGTGGGCGTCATCAAACTGGAAGACACGGACGGAACGCCTCGCGTGCTGATTATGAATTATGCCTGCCATCCCGACGTGGCATGGAACAATTTCGAGATTTCGGCCGACTATGTGGGTTATGCCGCCAAATATACCGAAGAATCTTTCGACAATACCGTCACCTGCCTGTTCGTGCAGGGCGGCGGCGGCAACCAGGCGCCACTTTTCAAAGACGGCGGCAGAACGGGTCCCGACGACCCGCGCCCCTCGAACTACGACCTGATCGACCGCATGGGCAAACTCCTCTCCATCGAAACGGTGAAACTTGCCGGAGAACTGTATCCCAATCCTCACGATGCGGCAGACATCAAGGTGTATGCCGATTCATTGTTTTTCACGGGGCGTTATGATAAAAAGTTGCACTACAACGTGCATTTCTCCGTGATTTCCATCAACAGCCGCTATGTGATTGCCACTGTTCCCGGCGAACCGTTCATCAAATTCCAAATCGACTGGAAACGCGAATTTCAGCCCTACGGCCTCGTGCCCTTCCTCTTCGGTTACACCTGGAACGGCGGTAAATGGCCGATTTATCTCCCCGACGTCCGTTCGGCTGCTTACGGCGGATATGGAGCCGACAACGGACCTGACCTTATAGAAGTAGGAGCGGGAGAAAAAATCATGCTTAAACAACTGGAAAACTATTATCGGATGATGGGGGTATTCAAAGAATAAACAGATATGAAAATTAGATTGATAAGAATCATTCTGTCACTTGTGAACATCTTCCTGACAGATTGGTGGGCGTTTGCCCGGAATAATCCTTCGTACGATGTCAACCCGCCTCGCGGATGCGATTTGACGAATCGCTATCACCGGTGGGGATCTTCTATTCTGTTGTGTATCTTTTTATGTACAACCGTTTTCTCCCTGAACGGACAAACCATCTACAGTAAAACGTTTGCGCCGCATGAAGGCTTCGTCAATAAAACGGAAAAAGAATATCGAAAAGAAATCTGCCTGAACGGACTTTGGAATTTTCAAGCCGTAGAACTGCCCGAAAATTATGTGCAGGGAAAAGGGACAGCGTCCGAATTACCCCTGCCTGCCGGCAATGCGTGGAGTAATACGAAAATAAAAATACCTTCGCCCTGGAACATCAACGCCTTTGCCAATCGCGGTTCGGAAGGTCCCGACCATCGCAACTATCCATCCTATCCCAAAGTATGGGAAGACGTGAAAATGGCCTGGATGAAAAAGACGGTCACTGTCCCTTCCGACTGGACAGACATGCAAATCAGGCTGCACTTCGAAGCCGTCGCCGGCTTTACGGAGGTCTATGTAAACAACAGGAAAACCGGCGAAAATTTCGACCTTTTTCTTCCGTTTGACGTGGATATTACCCGTATGGCTGTACCCGGAGAAACCATTGAAATCATGGTTGGCGTAAGAAGCCAGTCTTTGTTTGAAGACCGTGCCACCATCGGCAGACGTATTGTACCTGCCGGTTCAATGTGGGGATACCATATTGCCGGTATCTGGCAAGACGTATTTTTAATTGCATTGCCTCCAATTCATGTGGAGGATATATATGTAAAGCCGCTGGTATCAAAAAATCTTTTGGAACTGGAAGTTACCGTACAGAATAATACTGCGGAAAAAGCGGACATTCAACTTCAGGGGCTTATCAGCGAATGGGTAAACAAAGCCGGAACAGATATCCATTCCGCTCCTGTACCCGATTGGAAATTAGGTTTAAAAGCATTGGATATCGCAGCGGTAAAGCTGACGGTAGCCGCCGGAGGGAAAACCAAAACAATCCTGCAGGTTCCGGTTAAGGAAGGCGACCTGGCTTACTGGACGCCCGAACATCCCAATCTGTACGCTCTGCGTCTGTTTGTAAACAATAAAAAGCAAGTCATTGATACCAAATATGAACGCTTCGGATGGCGGGAATGGACTTTCCAGGGAACACGGCAATGTTTAAATGGAAAACCGGTGGAACTGAAAGGTGATTCGTGGCATTTTATGGGAGTGCCTCAACTGACCCGCCGGTACGCCTGGGCATGGTTTACTGCAATCAAAGGAATGAACGGGAATGCGGTGAGACCTCATGCGCAGGTATATCCCCGTTTTTATCTGGATGTTGCCGACGAAATGGGTATTTGCGTCCTGAATGAAACAGCCAACTGGGCAAGCGACGGAGGACCTAAACTGGACTCCGACAAGTTTTGGGAAGCCTCCGAACAACACCTCGAACGCCTGGTATTGCGGGACAGAAATCATGCTTCCGTATTCGGATGGAGTATCAGCAACGAAAACAAACCCGTAATACTCCACGTCTATAACCGGCCGGAATTGATGCCGTATCAAAAGCAGGCATGGGAAGACTGGCGAAATACTGTGATGAAAAACGACCCTACCCGTCCCTGGATATCCGCCGACGGCGAAGATGACGGCGACGGTATTCTGCCGACAACAGTAGGTCATTACGGCGATTTAAACTCGATGAAACGCTGGGCGGAAATCGGTAAACCCTGGGGTATCGGAGAACACAGCATGGCTTATTACGGCACTCCCGAACAGGTGTCGAAATACAACGGCGAAGAAGCCTATACTTCTCAATACGGACGTATGAAAGGCTTGGCTGTCGAATGTTACAGCCTGATAGCCGCTCAGCGCAAAATGGGAGCTTCTTACGTCTCGGTATTCAATATGGCATGGTATGCGCTTCAACCGCTTCCGCTCGGAAAGAAAGATTTGACAGCCGCTCCTTCCTTAACCGAAGACGGTATCTTTTTTACGGATTATAAAGAAGGACTTCCCGGAATACAGCCCGAACGGATGGGTCCCTACTGCACCACATTCAATCCGGGATACGACCCGGCATTGCCGCTGTATCAACCCTGGCCGATGTACGACGCCATGCGCGCAGCCTATGCGCCGGAAAAACCGGCAGAATCACCCTATATGTATAACCCGGCAGCGCAAAACCGGACAGGGAAAATGAATATTTCGACGGATACGTATCGGGAAGTCGTGTTTACAGGCAGTGAAAATGCCTGTTTAAAGCGCATAATGGATATGCAGGGAGTGAATTTCACAACTAAGGCGACGACTCCTCAACAGCGGTTGTATATCGTTGACGGCAGTCAAATCCCGACGGAAGCAGAGAAGAAAAAACTGCTGCAAAGCGCTGCCAAAGGCGCTGACGTCTGGATTTGGGGAATTGTACCTCAAACAGTAAACGCATACAACAATATCTTACCTTTACCTGTCGCTCTGGAGGAACGTAAAATATCATCTTTTATCCCTGAACAGAAATCATGGTTTAAAGGACTGGCAAATTCGGATTTCTACTTCTGCGAAATTCAAAACAGTGATGCTTCGCAATACGGACTTTCAGGCGACTTTGTCAACGAAGGAGATATTCTGTTGAATGCCTGCAATACCGATTGGCGCAAATGGAACAAACAGCCCGAAGAACTGAAAACAGCCGCTGTCGTCCGCTCCGAAAGGGAACAAAAGGGAGCCGCGCCCGCATTCGTCAAATACAAAAACTATTATGTGAGTACATTGACTGAATTTACCAACTCGGAAAAGGGATATAACACACTGGCGCTCCTGTTGAAGCAGGCAGGGATTCCCTGTCGGCAAACCGATACGAATGCTGCCGATATATTTTTCTTGCGCGACGGCAATCTGCAATTTCCGGCAACTGCAAAAGACAAATTCAGAAAAGAAGCCGACGAATATGTTGTAGATTGCTGGATATTCAGTCCCCGTCCTTTGGACGATTTGCTGATTGAACCCAATATGCCTGAATTGACATTATATGTGGATACCCGGCAAAACGCCCTTCTGTTGAACGACAAACCGTATCATGCCGCCAATAAAACAAATCGGAACAGTACATACAGAGAATTACCGTTACGGCAGGGATGGAACAAAATTACACTGCGCATAGGACCGGAAGACAAAAACAGATTCAATGCCGGTTTCAGATGTGAAAATAATGATACATTCCTGCATCAGTTGAAAGTTTCATTTACAAATCCGGAGAACAAATAAAATTTTAAATGTGTATCGGATATGATACCTCAACCAAGTTTTTGCCGTTCGGAGTTAACTCCGGGAGGCTCGGAGCTAACTCCGAGAGGCTCGGAGCTAACTCTGCGTGGCTCGGAGTTAACTCTGCGTGGCTCGGAGTTAACTCTGAGAGGCTCGGAGTTAACTCTGAGAGGCTCGGAGCTAACTCTGAGAGGCTCGGAGTTAACTCCGAGAGGCTCGGAGCTAACTCTGAGAGGCTCGGAGTTAACTCTGCGCGGCTCGGAGTTAACTCCGAGAGGCGCCGAGTTAAGGCATCCGGAGTGGGTTTTATCTTCGCACCGCAAGCGTAAGGCTATGAAAAATAAATCCTTTCCTGCTTATCAGGCGTGGAGTACGATATTCGTTAAATTTTTAAACCAAACAAATATGAAAATCAGACTGTTCATGCTTATTGTCGTTTGCAGCAGTATCGCAACGACGGGAATGTCGCAAAACAGACATTCCAAAAACACGCTTTATCCCGATTACAGGGGATTGATTATGGCCGGCTATCAGGGCTGGTTCAGGGCGCCGGCCGGCGGCGTGATGTATCCCGACGAGACGCAGGTGCGCATCGACATGTGGCCTGACGTGAGCGAATACGAAAAGACGTATCCCACCGGACTGAAACATGCCGACGGCTCCGTCGCCCGTTTCTTCAGCTCCACCGATAAGAGTACCGCAGACCTGCATTTCCGATGGATGAAAGAATACGGGCTGGACGGCGTATTCATGCAGCGGTTTTTCAACAGCGCCAAGCCCGGCGCACGCCCCGCTACGGTCATCAAAAATGCCTTCGAGGCGGCGTCGAAATATCAGCGCGCCGTGGGAATCATGTACGACTTGTCGGGACTGAAAGCCCGAAACGAAGACTGCTCCGCTCTGATCGACGACTGGAAATATCTGGTCGACTCACTGAAAGTGACGAATCAGGAAGGCGCCCAGACCTATATTTTCTACAACGGGAAACCGCTTGTCACAATCTGGGGCATAGGATTCCCCGACCGCCCGTACGATATTCGCAACATCGGTATCGAACGTTTCATCGACTTCCTTCATAACGACCCCGAATACGGCGGATGCAGCGTAATGCTCGGCGTGCCGACCTTCTGGCGCGAACTGAATGCCGACTGCGTGCACGACCCTTACCTGCATACCATTATCCGCAGCGCCGACCTCGTCATGCCCTGGATGGTACAGCGGTTCTCGCCCCTGCTGCACAACGATATGGATCGCTACCGCGATGTGATTATCGCCGACATGGAATGGTGCCGGCAAAACGGCGTCGGCTACGTCCCCTGCGTAACGCCCGGATTCAGCTGGCATAATCTCAGCCGCTTTGAATTTCCGGACGACGTCAAACCCGTCGGCTCCATCCCCCGACAGAAAGGACGCTTCTACTGGCAACAAATATCCACAGCGATAAATGCCGGCGCCGAAATGCTCTACGTCGCCATGTTCGACGAAGTGAACGAAGGCACCGCCATCTTCAAAGTGACCGACAATCCGCCGGTAAGCAACACGGCAAAGTTTGCCGATCTGGACGGTATGCCCTCCGACTATTATCTGTGGCTAACCGGAGAAGCATCCGAAATGCTGAAAAGACGAAAACCTTTGAATTTTAAAACACCTCAAAGAGAATATTGATTCATTCCGACGCAAGTGCGATGCACAGAAAAAGGAAAAAAATCGTAAACCTGCTTCATACCTGCGGCAGAACCGCAAAAACAGACGGAAACACGATTCTGCCGCTGGTATGCGACTTAAAACCGAAAATTAACCCGCTTCTGCCTGTCCGGAGAGCGGAGAACCAAACCCGCATAACATTTCAACTATAAATTAAAAGCATTATGAAACAGACATTCTTATCCATCAAACCGAGATGCCGTCGATCCGAACGGCGTCCGTATCCCGTGCTCGCGGCAATTGCCCTGCTTATCTGCTGCGCTATCCATGTCGCGGCACAAGGTAATCCTTTTATCAAACACATGTACACAGCCGACCCTTCCGCCCATGTCTGGGACGACGGACGGCTGTACGTGTATGCCTCTCATGACATCGCCCCTCCGCGCGGCTGCGACCTGATGGACGAATACCACGTCTTCTCCACCGACGACATGGTGAACTGGACCGATCACGGCGAAATCCTCCGCGCCGATCAGGTGCCGTGGGGAAAACCCCTGCGGAATGACGCAAAATTCATGTGGGCGCCCGACTGCGTCTATAAAAACGGCACGTATTACTTCTATTTCCCGCATCCGAGCGAAGACCCGTGGAACCGCACGTGGAAAATCGGCATAGCCACAAGCAAAAAACCGGCGAGCGACTTCAAAGTGATCGGCTACATTCACGGCATCGACCCGCTTATCGACCCCTGCGTATTTATCGACGACGACGGACAGGCCTACTTCTACCACGGCGGAGGAGGCGTATGCAAAGGCGGCAAACTGAAAGACAACATGACGGAAATCGACGGCGAAATGAAAGTAATGGAAGGCCTGGAAGACTTCCACGAAGCGACATGGATACACAAAAGAAACGGCACGTACTACCTCTCGTATTCCGACAACCACGACGAAAACAACGACCGCGAAGGCGTGAAAGGCGACAACCGCATGAGATATGCCGTCGGCAAAAGTCCGCTCGGCCCGTGGGAATACAAGGGTATTTATATGGATCCGACGGACAGCTACACCAACCACGGCTCCATCGTGGAATACAAAGGACAGTGGTATGCCTTCTACCACAACAGCGCGCTCTCGCGAAAAAACGGCGAGCCGAACGACTGGCTGCGCTCCGTCTGCGTCGACAAACTGTATTACAATCCCGACGGCACGATTAAAAAGGTCATCCCGACAAGCAACGGAATCAAATGAAAATTGGTTTATGTAATAACTAAGCGTTATCTTTGTCCGGTGAAACAAAACACAAAGAAATTATGCCGCATTATCTTGACCCCAAGAACGACCTGACGTTCAAACGTATTTTCGGAGAACACGAACACCTTTGCATGAGCCTGCTCAACAGTATGCTGCCGCTGGAGAAAGACCGGCAGATCGTCAGCCTGAAATACCAGTCCAACGAACTGGTACCTGAAATCCCCGTGCTGAAAGATTCCATCGTGGACGTCTGCTGCACCGACTGCCTCGGACGGCAGTTTATCGTCGAAATGCAAATACAGTGGACAAGCAGCTTCAAAAGCCGCGTATTGCTGAATGCCTCCAAAGCCTACGTCAGACAATTGGACGCGGGCGGCGATTACCGCTTCATACAGCCCGTCTACGCGCTGAACTTCGTCAACGACACCTTCGACCCCGACCCCTCCGTTTACTATCACGACTACAAGGTAGTCAACATTGAAAATGTGGAGAAGCAGATCGAAGGATTGGAACTCATCTTCATCGAGCTGCCCAAATTCCGTCCTACCAACCGTGCCGAAAAGAAACTCTACGATCTGTGGCTGACATTCCTGACACGCATCAAGGGCGACACGGAGCAGGTGCCGCCGGAGTTGCTGCAAGAAAAAATAACCGGAGAAGCCGTAAAATATCTGGAACGCAATTCCTACACCAAAGCCGAACTGAACACGTATGACAAATACCTGGACATCATCCTCACCACCCGCACCTACTATGTCGACGCCCTGGCAGAAGGAGAGAAGAAAGGCCGGGCGGAGAGCCTGACGGAAACAGTCATAAACAGTGCGCGCCTCGGGCTGACGGAGGAACAGATACAGGCCATTACCGGCTTAAACCGCGAGCAAATAGCGGGAATACTTGCCTCCTCCGCTGCAACGAACAACAACAATACAAAATAACAAACAAGATGAAAAAGACAATTACATTCCTGAGCCTCCTCCTTATGGCTCAATGGGCGTTTGCCCAAAACAATCCTTTCGTAAGAGACCTCTATACCGCCGACCCTTCTGCCCACGTCTGGGCTGACGGACGGCTGTACGTTTATCCCTCGCACGACGTTGATCCGCCCAGAGGCTGCGACCTGATGGACCGCTACCACGTGTATTCTACCGACGACATGGCGCGCTGGACGGACCATGGCGAAATACTGCACTCCGGCCAGGTGCCCTGGGGACGAAAGGAAGGCGGTTTCATGTGGGCGCCCGACTGCGCCTTCAAAAACGGGACATACTATTTTTATTTCCCGCATCCGAGCGGTACGGACTGGAACAATACGTGGAAAATCGGTGTGGCGACGAGTAAAAGCCCCGTCGCAGGATTTGAGGTGCAGGGTTATTTTGCCGACATCGACTCCTTTGCCATGATAGACCCGTGCGTCTTCGTCGATACCGACGGGCAGGCCTATTTTTATTACGGCGGCGGCTCGAAATGTAAGGCCGGCAAGTTGAAAGACAATATGATTGAACTCGACGGCGCCCTGCAGGACATGACCGGTCTGGAAGACTTCCACGAAGCGGCATGGGTCTTTAAGAAAGACGGCGCCTATTACCTCATGTATGCCGACAATCAGCGGGGCCGTAACCGCCTGCGCTACGCTACGTCCGACCGACCGTTAGGCCCCTGGAAGTATCGCGGCGTCCTGCTGGATGCCGTCAGTTCCGACACCAGCCACGGATCCGTCGTCGAATACAAAGGGCAGTGGTATCTCTTCTATCATACCTGCGATATTTCGGGACGCGGCAACCTGCGCTCCGTCTGCTTCGACAAACTCTATTTCAATCCCGACGGCTCAATACAAAAGGTGATTCCCACGCTGGGACTTGAAGCAAGCCGGCGGAACACGCTAATATCTGCATCGTGGACAGACCGTGCACGGTTCACCGACAACGGAGGCGCCAGGCCCGAAGGCCGGAACGTACTCTGGTATCGCCGTTCCGCCAAAGTCTGGGAAGAAGCCTTGCCTCTGGGCAACGGACATCTGGGCGCGATGGTATTCGGAGGCGTAGCGGACGAACGCCTGCAACTGAACGACAACACCCTGTGGGACGGATATCCCCTCAACCCCAACAATCCCGAAGGACTGAAAGCCCTGCCCGAAGTACAGCGACTGCTGTTTGAAAACAAAAACAACGAAGCCGTCAAACTGGCCGAACAGACGATGATGGGCGTCCCCAAACACGTCAAGTCCTACCAGTCGCTGGGCGAACTCTGGTTTGATACGCCCGAAAGCGAGGCCGCCGGCTATGTCCGCAGCCTCGACCTCTCTACCGCCGTTGCGCAAACGCGCTACTCCTCCGGCGGAGTAAATTATACCCGCGAGTATTTCGCTTCGGCTGTCGATCATGTCATCGTCGTCCGTATCACTGCCGACCAAAAGCGGAAAATCAATCTCTCGCTTAATCTGCGGCGCGAGCAGGACGCGCATACCGAAGCCGTGCCTTCCGACCCGAACTCCCTCCGCCTGAGCGGTCGTATCGCTACGAAAGATAAAGACGGCAAACCGCGAGGCGTCAGCTTTGCCGCACAGGTGAAAGCCGTAGCCGAGAACGGTGTGGTTGCCGTAACGGACGACCGCCGGCTTACCGTGAAAGACGCCGACGCACTCATCCTCTACATCGCCGGAGCGACCGACTATCCCGGAATGGACAATCTGGCGCGCGGCGTAGAAGATTTTTCGGGAGACCCGAAGCGGAAATGCGAGGACGCGATTGCCACGGTTGTTACCAAGTCGTACGACGCGATAAAGGCGGCGCACATTGCCGACCACCGGCAGTATTTCGACCGCGTCGCACTCCGACTGGGGCGCGTCGCGCCGGAAACGGAAAGCCTTCCGACCGACGAACGCCTCGCTCTGGCGCGGAAGAACGGAACGCCCGACCCCGGACTGGTCGAAACCTACTTTCAGTTCGGGCGATACCTTCTGATCGGCTCCTCTCGTCCCGGCGGGATGCCCGCCAACCTGCAGGGGCTTTGGGCATGGCAGATGAACGCCCCGTGGAATGCGGATTATCATACCAACATCAATTTCCAGATGAATTACTGGCCGGCGGAGATTACGAATCTTTCGGAACTGCATACGCCTCTCTTCGACCTGACCGACGTGATGATCCCGCCGGGAGAGAAAACCGCGCAAACTGTCTACGGCGCTCGCGGATGGGTTGTACATCACCTGACCGACGCATGGGGCTTCACCGCGCCTGCCGACGGGCCGCAGGGCATATGGCCGGTGGGGGCGGCGTGGCTGGCGCAACATCCGTGGGAACATTACTGCTTCACGGGAGACAGGGATTTCCTTGCGCGTCGCGCATGGCCGGTCATGAAAGGCGCCGCCCGTTTCATCCTGGATTTCCTCGTGGAAGCGCCGGCGGGAACGGCATACGCCGGAAAACTCGTGACCAACCCTTCCTACTCGCCCGAAAACGCCTTCTACCTCCCGGACGGCTCGCAGTCGGTCTTCACCTACGGCGCTACGATGGATCTCGAAATCATTCACAACCTGCTGACCAATTGTATTGCAGCGTCCAACATCCTGAAAGTCGACAAAGACTTCCGCGCCGAATGTGAGCGAACGCTCAAACGCCTCCCGCCTGTCCGCATCAGCCCCGCAACGGGGCGCATCCTCGAATGGGCGGAAGACTACCGGGAAGTCGAACCGCACCACCGGCACACCTCGCATCTCTTCGGGCTGCACCCCGGCAACCAGATTACCGTCGTCGGCACGCCGGAACTGGCCGAAGCTGCCCGCAAGACGCTTGTCGCACGCGGCGACGACGGTACGGGATGGGGACTGGCCTGGAAAATCAACATGTGGAACCGCCTGCATGACGGAGATCATGCCTTCACGCTCCTTTCCGTCCTCCTGAGCCGCAAGACGCTCCCCAACCTGTTCGACGACCATCCGCCGTTCCAGATTGACGGCAACTTCGGCGCTACGGCGGCCATCGCCGAGATGCTCGTACAGAGTCACCTGCCTGCTGCCGACGGCAGTTTCGACGTGCAATTGCTTCCCGCGCTGCCGGCGGCCTTCGCTTCCGGATCGGTGAAAGGACTGCGTGCGCGCGGGGGATTCACGGTCGATCTGGCGTGGGAAAACGGACGGTTGACGCAGGCGCATATCCGCGCCGACGTCGGCGGCAAGTTGCATCTGCGGGCGGGCGGCAAAACCGCCGTCTACAAGCTCGCAAAAGGAGAATCAATTACGGTGGACGGCAACTTGAAGCCGGTGAATAGTAAATAACGTGAGCAGGTAATCACGATTTTTATTTTCTTTCACTTCTAAAAGACTGTGGACGGCGTTTGCCTGTGCCGGAAACTCGGCATCGGGCTTTTCGAGGGTTCCGTATCTTCACGTCATAATTTTGTTTTCGATTAAATTATTGATAATTAATCCGATTACTATTGAATAGCGGTCTTTTTCTGCTCAAAACGTGCGTACGTTTACACCAAACGTGCGCACGTTTACGCCATTCTTGCGCACGTTTTCGCCAAACGTGCGCACGTTTACGTCATTCGTGCGCACGTTTACACCATTCTTGCGCACGTTTACGCCAAACGTGCGCACGTTTGCGCCATTCTTGCGCACGTTTGCGCCATTCGTGCGCACGTTTACGACAATAAGGGGCGCCGTTTCGTCGTTAATGCGCATTATGTCGGAAAATCTGCCGGCGGGAAATGTAAAAAAAACGAAATCGTTTATACCAGTCCGGCATACCCGATCACGGCAAAGGTGAGTTACCGCAAAACAGGGAAAAAATGACGGAATGTGAAGACATTATAACGAAAAAGGAAATAATTTTGGAGGTAACACGGAAAAGGCCTATTTTTGTAAGACATTAATTATAATTACTCTAAGAGACAATACATTTATGGTACGCTATCTTGACCCTAAAAACGACCTGCCCTTCAAAAGAATATTCGGCGATCATCCCGATCTGCTGAAAAGTTTCCTCAATGCCCTGATGCCGCTGGAGGCAAATCAGCAGATAGAAAGCCTTGAATACCTCCGGGCGGAACAGGTGCCTGAAAATCCGGCAAAGAAAAACTCCATCGTAGACGTCCGCTGCAAAGACAACTTCGGACGTCAGTTCATCGTGGAGATGCAGATGCTGTGGAACAGTGCCTTTTCCAGCCGGATGGTTTTTAATGCCTCCAAAGCCTATGTGCGGCAGTTGGACGAAAACGAACACTATTCCCTGCTGCAACCTGTTTACGGTCTGGCCATCCTCAACGACATTTTCGACCGCAAGACGACGGAGTTTTATCATCACTACCGCATCGTGAACTACAAAAACACGGAAGAAGTCATCAAGGGCTTGGAATTTGTGCTGGTAGAACTGCCCAAGTTTGTTCCCGAGAAATGGGCGGATCGTCGGATGGCGGTACTGTGGCTTCGCTTTCTGAAAGAAACGGAGAGAAGTTGCCTTGACGTCTCCGACGACCTGAAAGAGAATGACGACATCCGCCGCGCACTGGCGATGTGCGAAGAAGGCGCCTTCACGGCAGCCGAACTGGAAGCCTA
>JAISNP010000138.1 GCA_031276175.1 Tannerella sp. | reverse complement strand
CAAAAATCCGGAAGACCTCCGCAAGTTCCTGCAAAAAAATATCAGGGAACCGCATCACGAAACTCATACCGCTTGAGAATTGAGAGTGAACTGCGGGGTTGGCTTCCCGCAACCGTCAGAACGCTTTCGCAACGCTGCGATTCTTCGTTTTTATACCTGAATCGTTATCTTTCTTTCAATTCTCCGGAGATGTTCCCCCGTCCCCGGCGTCGGGATGTATTTCATGGTAGCGCCGGCGGTATTCGCGCGGTGTGATTTCCATTTCCTTCAGGAAAGCTTTCGAGAAGTGGAACGGATCGTAGAAACCGAGCTGGAAAGCGATTTCCTTTATCTTCATTTCGGAGAATTGCAGGTACGAACAGGCTCTCTGGATGCGAAGCTGATTGTAGTATTCCATCGGCGAATAAGACGTTTTCTGCGTGAACAGCGCAACCAGATGCGAACAGGAATAGCCCACGAAACACGCGATGTCATTAAGCGTGATTCTTTCTTCCAGATGATCCTTCATAAACAGGATGCTTTTCCGGATCACGTCGTCCACCTTGACATTCTTGATTTCCCTGTACTGCGGCAGGTACTTGATGGAGGCGAGGAAATACATCAGGCAAAAGCTGATGTATTCGAGATTGTCGACGCCGTATCCCATTTCGAGGTTTTGGAACATGCTTTCGAACAGCATGAATCTGTCCTGATGGCGGCTGGTGGCAGAATCTTTGATGGAAACGACCGTTCCGATGACGGAACGGAACATGTGCACGTTTTCGCCCCTGAAATGAATCCAGTAGATACTCCACGGGTCGTGCAGGTCGGAGCCGTACACATGCGGTTCCGACCGGGGGATGATGAAAACCTGATGACCGGAAAGGAAATACTTCCCGTCTCCACATTCGATCCATCCCTTTCCCTTTTCGCAATAAATAAGAATGTTTTCGGCGGCGCCCGTCGCCCTTTCCCTGTAATGATACTTTGCATTGGGATAGTACCCGATATGCGTCACGTACAGTTGGCGGGCGATTTCGTTGCCTGCCTGCAATTCTCTTACGTTGTACGGCGTTATGATGGCTTTTTCTCCTTTGAATCCGTCGGCGATTGTTCTCATAGGGGTGTTTTGTTTTCAGGCGATAAAAATAGTCATTTGTTACATGCTTTCAAACAGCACGTACATTTTATTTTTTCCGGCACACGCTACCTTTGCCTGCAAAATTTGCAGTAAAAAGTCGATTTATGAAGAATAAAAATACATATTACTTAGGGTTGGTCACGTTTGTCGCAGCGATGGGCGGGTTGCTGTTCGGCTACGACTGGGTGGTCATAGGCGGCGCGAAGCCGTTTTACGAAGTGTATTTCGGCATCACCGGTTCGACCGTCATGCAGGGCTGGGCGATGAGCAGCGCCATTCTCGGCTGTCTGGCCGGTGTGACCGTTTCCGGCAGCATGGCAGACCGCTATGGGCGCAGGCCGCTGATGCTCGTTGCGTCGGTCGTTTTCATCGTTTCGGCGGTGGGGACGGGCTGTGCGAATACGATTGACGGCTTTGTGTTCTACCGCCTGATAGGGGGTATTGCCATCGGGATAGCCTCGAATGTAGCGCCGATGTATATTGCCGAAATCTCGCCGCAGGAGGTGCGGGGGCGTTTCGTTTCCGTGAATCAGCTGACCATCGTGCTGGGCATCCTGTCGGCGCAGCTGGTGAACTGGCTGATTGCCGGGCCGGTGGCCGAAGGCGAGCGCCTGCTCGAATCGTGGAACGGACAGGCCGGCTGGCGATGGATGTTCTGGGCCGAAAACGTGCCGGCGGCGTTGTATCTCATATTCATATTTTTCATCCCCGAAAGTCCGAGATGGCTGGCCGTTCACGCGCGACATTCCGACGCCCGCCGGATTCTTTCGCGAATCGGCGGCGACGGGTACGCCCGTACGGAGATGGAGAAGATGCAACACGCCGTGGCCGAACACGCCGGATTTGCCGTGCTGCTGCGGGGACGGATGCCTTACGTGTTGCTTACCGGCATCGTGCTTGCCTGTTTCCAGCAGTGGTGCGGCATCAACGTCATCTTCAACTATGCGCAGGAGATTTTTGCGGCGGCGGGTTATACCGTGTCCGACATACTGTTCAACATCGTGGTGACGGGTGTGACGAACGTGGTATTCACCTTCGTGGGGATGTATACCGTCGACCGTATCGGACGCCGCGCGCTGCTGCTGTTCGGCGCCGTGGGGCTGGCATGTATTTATGCCGCGCTGGGCGTCTGCTACTGTGCGGGCATTGCCGGGGTAGCCGTGCTGTGGCTGGTAGTGGCGGCGATAGCGTGTTATGCCATGACGCTGGCGCCGGTGGTGTGGGTGGTCATTTCGGAAATCTTTCCGACGCGCGTCAGGGGAATGGCGGTGGCCGTTTCGACCTTTTTCCTGTGGGCGGCATGTTTTGTGCTTACCTATACTTTCCCGCTGCTGAACGGCGCGTTGGATGCGTACGGCACTTTCTGGCTCTACGGATTCATCTGCCTGCTGGGATTCGTGTACATATACAGGAACCTGCCCGAAACGAAGGGCAAGTCGCTCGAAGATATAGAAGAGGAATTGATCGGTAAACAGGCATCATAATCATGGAAAAAATAACATCCCGCATCATTCGCCCGACAGTTACCGTAAAAGGTACGGTCGCGGCATGGGAAGAGGAAATATGGCTTCCCACCTACGAAGCCGGGGAGGAAGAAAAAAATCCCGTCTTCTCCGAGAAAAGAGTATATCAAGGCAGTTCGGGCGTAGTATATCCCTATCCCGTGATCGAAAGCGTGGCGGACGAGAAGACGGAAAAGCCATACAGGGCGCTGTTTCTGGAGAACGAATATCTGAAGATAATGATATTGCCCGAACTGGGCGGACGTGTACAAATGGCATACGATAAGATAAGGAAGCGCCATTTCGTGTATTACAATCAGGTGATAAAACCTGCGCTGGTCGGTTTGACGGGGCCGTGGATTTCGGGAGGAATCGAATTTAACTGGCCTCAGCATCATCGGCCGAGTACGTTTTTGCCGACGGATTACCGTATCGAACCGCACGCCGACGGAAGCGCAACCGTCTGGTGCGGCGAAGTCGAACGCATGTTCCGTACGAAGGGAATGCAGGGCTTTACGCTCTATCCCGGCCGGGCATACCTCGAAGTCAAGGTAAAGGTGTATAACCGGACGATGTTTCCGCAAACCTTCCTGTGGTGGGCAAACCCTGCCGTGCCGGTCGGCGAGCGCTATCATTCGGTGTTTCCGCCGGACGTTCACGCCGTATACGACCACGGCAGGCGGGATGTATCCGACTTCCCGATAGCTACCGGGACGTACTACAAGCAGGATTATTCGGAGGGAGTAGATATTTCGAAATACAGGAATATTCCTGTTCCGACCTCGTACATGGCGGCACGGTCGAAGTTCGACTTTGTCGGGGGATACGAAGAAGATACGCGCGCGGGATTGCTGCACGTGGCCGATCATCACATCTCGCCCGGAAAAAAACAGTGGACCTGGGGCTGCGGCGATTTCGGCGTAGCCTGGGACAGGAACCTGACCGACGAAGACGGCCCGTATATCGAACTGATGACGGGCGTATATACCGACAATCAGCCCGACTTTTCGTGGCTGCAACCACACGAAGAGAAGTCGTGGTCGCAGTATTTCATGCCCTACGCCGAGGCGGGATATGTGAAAAACGCAAACAAAGACGCCATCGTGAACGTGGAGGTCGAAGCCGGCAAAACCCGCATCGTGCTCTATACGACTTCCGCGTTCCGGGACATGGAGATACGCCTGAGCGCCGGTACGAAAACCTTGTTTTCGGATACGAAGGTCGCGGTGTCGCCCGAACAGCCCTGCATCCGGACGGTCGAAACAGGAAAGGCCTTGCCCGAAGAAATCCTGTTCGAACTCCTTGCGCCCGACGGCAAAGCCATGCTCCGCTACCGTGCCGACAAGCCCGCAATCGAACCGGCGCCCGATCCCGCATCAGCCGTCCGCGACCCGAAAGACATCAAGTCCGTCGAACAGCTATACCTCGCCGGGCTGCATCTGGAACAATACCGCCATGCCACCTGCAACCCTGCCGACTATTACCTCGAAGCGCTGACGCGCGAACCGGGCGACATCCGCAGCAACAACGCTATGGGGCTGCTGCGGATGCGGCAGGGACGGTTTGCCGACGCCGAACGGCATTTCGCCAAAGCCGTCGAAACGCTTACGCAATACAACCCCAACCCCTACGACGGAGAACCGTATTACAACCTGGGCTGCTGCCTGAACATGCTCGGACGGCGCGAAGAAGCCTGCGACGCCTTTTTCAAATCCGTATGGAACGCGGCATGGCAGGACGCCGGCTACTTCGAAATCGCACGCATCGACGCCAAAGACGCACGCTGGGACGATGCGCTGGAAAACGTCGCACGCGCACTTGCCCGCAATACCCGCAACCACAAGGCGCGCCACCTGAAAACAGCCGTCCTGCGACACAGGGGAGACGCCGACGCCGCCCTGCAACTGATCGCCGAATCGCTCGACGCCGACACGTTCAACATGGGATGCAGGTTCGAAAAATACCTCATCACCGGCAAACAGGAAGATTTCGACGAACTGAAAACGCTGATGCGCGGCGAGGTGCATACCTTCATCGAATATGCGCTTGACTACGCATGGGCGGGCATGTACGAAGAAGCCGCGCAACTGATCAACGTTTGCATCGAAGACGAAAACCGCGTCTACCCGATGCTCTACTACGCCCTCGGATGGTTTGCCTCACTGTCGGGAGATGCGGCGAAGGCGATACGCTGCTATACGAAAGCCGCGCAGATGCCGCCCGACAAATGCTTCCCCCACAAGATAGAAGAAGCCCGTATGCTGGAAGACGCCATACGGCTTAATCCCGAAGACGCCCGCGCGCATTACTGCCTCGGCAATTTCATGTACGCCGCCCGCCGGTACGACGAAGCCATCGACTGCTGGGAACGCGCGCACCGCGCCGACGGGCAGTTTCCCACCGTAATGCGCAACCTCTCCCTCGCATACTTCAACAAACGGGGCGACAAGACCCGCGCCGTGCAGTGGATGGAAGCCGCCTTCGACAAAGACCCGACGGACGCACGCATCCTGATGGAACTCGACCAGCTCTACCGGAAAACCGGAAAACCGCATCGCGAACGGCTTGATTTCCTCGAACAACACAGCCGCGTCGTCGAAAAACGCGACGACCTGTGCATCGCGCGCATCACGCTCTACAACCAGCTCGGACGCTTCGACGAAGCGCGCAAACTGATTGCCGCACGCAAATTCCACCCATGGGAAGGCGGCGAAGGACAAATCGCAAGGCAATACGTATTCAGCCGCCTTGCACCGGCAAAACAAGCCGTCGCCCAACGTAAATTCGACGAAGCCCTGCGCCTGCTGCACGAAACCGACGCATACCCGCACAACCTCGGCGAAGGAAAACTCGCCCACGCCGCAGAAAACGACATCAACTACTGCAAAGGCGCAGCCTGCCGCGGCGCCGGCGACGAACAGACAGCCCTGAAATATTTCGCCAAAGCAACCGCCGGACACTCCGAACCCCAACAAGCCCTCTTCTACAACGACAACCCGCCCGACAAAATCTACTACCAGGGCCTGGCATGGGAAGCCCTCGGCGAACACGCCAAAGCCCGAAGCTGCTACCACAAACTCATAGCCCACGGCAAAAAACACCTCTTCGACCATTGCCGGATCGACTACTTCGCCGTATCCCTGCCCGACATGTCCGTTTGGGACGACGACCCCAACCTCCGCAACCGCATCCACTGCTACTACGTCATCGGTCTCGGCCTCCTCGGCTTAAAACGCATTACCGAAGCAAAAGAATATCTCGGCAAGGCGCTCGACCTCGACCCGTACCACCAGGATGCGCGGGAGTTGAAACGTATGCTGACATTTAAAAATGATTTATATGAATAATGCCATATTTAATCCCGTTTACTCGGGAAAGACTCAACCTTTGCTCGGACAAGATTTTACCTTATTTTGTCCGAATATTACACAGGTAGAACCTGTAGGAATAGAACGAACGGGGCAGGAGTTTCGTCCGAACGGAAATGATACCTCAAAATGCAGGTTGTATCATGTATTATTAAAATATTCAATGAATTTCGGCTGGGATATATCGCATGTCAATGTCCGATTCGGGGATGTAGCGCAACCGAATGATTCTGCTGCGGTGGAAAACGGCTCCGCACCGGTGGAAAATGATTCGGCGTCATGGGAAAAAGACTCCGCTACGTGCCGAAACAATTCCGCACCGGTAGGACACGGTTTCGCACTACGAAAAAACGGCTCTGCTACATGCCGAAACGGTTCTGCACCGGCGAGAAACGACTCTGCGTCGCAAACCCTCCGAAAAGCGTCACTGTCCGACTGGAAAACAGAAGGAATAACCAATTATTTTACAAGTATAATTTCAAAAACAGAAAATCATGAAAAAGTATCAGGCGATTGCAACCAAGTTACATAATGTAGAAAGCGGCATTTCGGGCGCCCGGAACAATCCCGAAATACTGGAGCGAATGAACAGGTACGGTTATACCACCGAGCGTATAGCCGAAGGCGAGAAATTGTTGAACGCTGCCCGGCAATCGGTTGCGCTTCATGCAGAGGAATACGGCGACCAGTATGTGGCCACCGGCGAACTGGGGCTGTTGTGGTCGGAAGCGTATGCCGATTATATGATTACGCTGAAAGTGGTGCGTGTGGCATTCCGCAAACAGCCCGGTAAATTACAGGAATTTAACGCTACCGGCCGGCGGAATCGCAGTTTGTCGGGCTGGCTGAACGATGCCCGCGTGCTGTACACGAACTTGCAGACGTCCGAAGCGCTGAATGTAATGTCCGCATACGGCTATACGGTCGAACGCCTGAAACAGGAACAGCAAAAGGTAGAGGACGTTGCCGCTCTTTACGCCAAACGGCTCGGCGAGACAGGCGAAGCACAGCAGTCCACGAAAGACCGCGACAAAATCATCGACGACCTGAGCGACTGGTACAGCGACTTTCGCGCCATTGCCCGCATAGCGCTGTACGACAAGCCGCAACTGCTCGAATCGCTGGGGATTGTCAAGAAATAGGATGAAGTTTTTATTTACACATTTAATAATACCAATTTTATGAAGAAAGTTAATTTTACTGAACGGGGGGGGGTAATTTGCGCAGACTGCTATGCCTTATCTGCCTTCTATGTTGTGCGCTCGTTGCAGGTGCACAAAAACGTGTGACCGGTACGGTGGTTGACGTCGGCGGCGAACCGCTTATCGGCGTAAACGTAGTGGAAAAAGGAACCACTAACGGAAATACTACGGATTCGGAAGGGCGGTTTACGCTCAATGTCCAAAACAATGCGGTTCTGCAAATATCCTACGTCGGGTATATCACGCAGGAAATTACGGTAGGGAACCAAACAAATCCGGCGATTACGCTTATTGAAGACAGCCGGGTGCTGGAAGAAGTGGTTGTAATCGGGTATGGCTCCAGGGTAAAAGGCGCTTTAACGGGAGCTGTATCCAAAGTGGATAATCAGATCTTTGAAACCCGCCCTCTTACCAATGCGATGAGCGCTTTGCAGGGAGCCTTGTCCGGTGTGACGGTAACGCGCGGAAGCGGTCGTCCCGGCGGCGA
>JAISNP010000108.1 GCA_031276175.1 Tannerella sp. | reverse complement strand
AACCCGTTCCAACGGACTCGTCGCCATGCTGAAGCAGATGCGGATGTATGCGCTGGCTTTTCAATCGAAAGGGTAGTGCGAATACGCCGCCGTATACGGTATAAAAAATTTGTTTTTCTTGCACATGAATTTTTTTGCATACATTTGCCGGCGATATGAATTTTGCTTTTTTAGATTTTGAATCATGACGACAGTTTTGAACTTATGGGAATATACACATTCCGTAACCGCCTCCCGCTCCACTAAAAAACACCTCAAAACGTTAACAAACATTTCGGGGGAGGGCGATTTCCCCGTGCATTTCTCTGCATAGAGCCTGTCCGGAAGCATATCCTTTCATAAATCCTTTGTTGCCGGATTCTTTCCGACCGGTTTTCCCTTTTTCGTCCGCTCACGGCGCCGTATGCCGCGAAGCGGTTTTTTTTATGCCCATACCTCCGCCTTATGAAGATACATGTTTAACCAATTAATATTTACGGAAAATGAAAAGAAAAGTATTTTTATGCTATCTCTCCTCGGCTTATGCTTGGGAGCATGTTTTGCGCAGGACGTGATTGTGACACGCGATGCGAAGAAAATCAATGCCAAAGTCACTGAGGTGAACCTCGACAACATCCGGTACAGGAACTTCGACAATCCGGACGGTCCGACGTACACACTCCCGAAAAGTCAAATTTTGTCGATTCTGTATCAAAACGGCACGGTAGAGACGTTTGACGATGCCGGAAAACAGGCAGCGCAGCCCGACGTTGTGCAGCCGACACCTGCAGTTGTCAACCGGAGGCAGCCACAGACTGCCCAACCGTTGAGTAATTCGATAAGAGATTATCCCGTATATTATGCGGAGTACAGCAGAGGGAGGTCGTTGCAGACAAGAGGAATCATACTTCTTATTTCCGGTGGGGTTATGGTTGGCAGTGGAACAGCGCTTGTACTTTCAGCAGGTGGTGATGATGATGCAACAGGTGTTGGCGGTACTGCCATCATTGTAGGTGGAGCATGTGTAATTGCCAGTGTTCCTGTCATGATTACCGGAGGAAATAAAAAACGCAGAGCCATGCACAGTTACCTGCAGGAAGTATCCGAATTGCCGGCAAAGCGCGCGCCTCATCTCCAACTCAACGTCCACGGCAACGGGTTGGGACTGGCGTATGTGTTCTGAACGTTGTTTTCCTGAATACAGATCAGGGAGGTTGAAAAATAACCCCGGAATATATAATTAAAGTTCGACCTAAGCGATTCTCTATAAAGCGTGCGTATCTGCGATTCCATCCTTCCGGGGAATATCCCGGAGAAGACAAAGGAAATGTAATCCCGGTCTTTGCGTGTATAATTCCTCCGTGTATCCGTGCAGGCGGGATACGCGGAGGTTTTTTATTTTGTTAAAATCATGTAACAAGTCTGACGAAACACGAATTGTGTGTGTTTCATTTACGTTTTCTTCACTAAATTGCCCGGTTTGCGGGGTATCAGGAACCATACAGAGACCATACAGACAGTGTACAGGATCCCTAAAGGATGCTTTCGGTTGTATTTTAGATACGTTATGATGCGGTAATTAATTTTATCCTGTTCCTGCTGTTTGCTTCGGACAGGGTTCAAAGCACGCCCTTCGTACTCGGTAGTTCGTATTTGTAAATATCCCGTTTGACGGCCATTTTGATGGCTTTGGCCAGCGCTTTGAAGATGCCTTCGGCCTTGTGGTGCGCATTGTTGCCTTCGGCTTTGATATGCAGGTTCATGCGGGCGGCGTCGCTGAGGGATTTGAAGAAGTGCGGGAACATTTCCGTGGGCATTTCGCCGATTTTTTCGCGGTTAAAATCAACGTCGTACACAAGCCATGCCCGTCCGCCGAAGTCGAGAGCCACCCGACACAGGCAGTCGTCCATCGGCAGGCAGAAACCGTAGCGCTCCATGCCCCGCTTTTCGCCCAGGGCGCGGCGCAGGGCTTCGCCCAGGGCAATGGCCGTATCCTCGATCGTATGATGCTCGTCCACATGCAAGTCGCCTTTCACCCGCAGGGTCAGGTCCATGCCCGAATGTTTACCGATTTGGTCAAGCATGTGGTCAAAGAAGCCTATCCCGGTGGAAATGTCCGTTTGCCCGCTACCGTCCAGATTCAGGCGGACAAAGACGTCCGTTTCTTTCGTTGTGCGCTGCACGGTGGCGGTACGTTCGCCGGCAAAGAGGTATTCGGCAATTTCGTCCCAGCAGGTTGCCGTGAACAGGAAGCCGTCGTCCGACAGCGTGCGCACGCCCTGCGGACGGAGGAGGATAGCCCGGCAGCCGAGGTTACCGGCCAGTTCCACATCCGTCAGGCGGTCGCCGATGACGAACGACCCCTCAAGGTCGTAATCCCCGCACATGTAGTGGGTCAACATGCCCGTTGCAGGTTTCCTGTCGGGCGAGCCGGCTTCGGGGAAAGACGGGTCTATCCGTATGTCGTCAAAGCGCACCCCCTCGTTAACCAGCGTTTGCAGGAGTTTCCCCTGCACAAGGTCAAAGCGCGCCTGAGGATAAGCCGGCGTGCCCAGCCCGTCCTGATTGCTGACCATGACAAACTCGAAATCCAGATGACGGCGGATGAAGTAGAGATTGCGGATTACGCCGGGGAGAAATTCGAGTTGCTCCAAACTGTCCACCTGATACGTTTCGGGCGGTTCTACCACAAGCGTACCGTCGCGATCGATAAAAAGCGCCTTTTTCCTCATGGCCGTTGCATTACGGAGGAGGGAGAGACGCCGTCCATGTCGAGCAGCGCCAGAACCAGGGCTTCGTTTTCATCCGGCGTGCCGACCGTAATGCGCAGGCAGTCGCGGCACAGCGATACCGAGTTGCGGTTACGCACGATGATTCCCGCCTCAACCAGTCGACGGTAAATGCCGTTGGCGTCGCGCGTTTTGACGAGCAGGAAATTGGCGTCCGACGGATATACGGCTTCTATCGACGGGACGGTTTCCAACTGTGCGGCGAGCCGTATGCGCCGGGCAAGCAACCGTGCAACCCATTCGTTTTTGCGCGATTCGTTTTCGATCTGTTCGCCGACGAAGTTTTGCGTCAGCAGATTGATATTGTACGGATACTTCACCTTGTTGAAATACCCGATGATTTCCTCCGAGGCAAACGCCATGCCGCACCGCACGGCCGCCAGTCCCCATGCTTTCGAAAAGGTATGGAGCACAATGAGGTTCGGGTACCTGTTGAGCGCGGTGAGCCACGACGCTTCCGACGAAAAATCTACGTATGCCTCGTCGATAACCACAATGCCGTTGAAGCCTTCCACTATCCGGATCATTTTGCCGCGGTTCAGCAGGTTGCCGGTCGGATTGTTCGGCGAACAGAGGAAGATCATCTTCGTCCGTTCGTCCGTTGCCGCCAGCAAGCGTTCGGCATCAAGCGTAAAATCTTCATTCAAGAGCGCCCTGCGGTATTCCACGTCATGAATGTCGGCGCATACCTGATACATGCCGTAAGTCGGGTCTATCGCCACGATATTATCCCGTTGCGGCTCGCAGAAAATGCGGATGGAGAGGTCAATCACCTCGTCGCTGCCTGCGCCTACCACGATTTGCGAGGGACGCACGCCTTTCAGCCGCGCAATCTTTGCCTTCAGCGCTTCCTGCCAGGGGTCGGGATAGCGACTGTACGGCAGGTTCATCGGATTCTCGTTCGCATCCAGATAGGCGGTTGCCTCTCCTCTGAACTCGCTGCGTGCACAGGAATAAGGCTTCAGGCGGCGTATGTTTGCGCGAACCCACTTTTCAATGTCCATATCATTCGGATTTAATGATTTAAAACTCCATGTCTTTGAGCCTTACGGCAACGGCGTTTGCGTGCGCATCCAGCCGTTCGCCGTTCGCCATTGCGCAGATGGTTGCGCCCAGCGCCCTCAAGCCCTCTTTCGTAATCTCCTGAAATGTGATTTTTTTGACGAAACTGTCCAGGTTCACGCCGCTGTATGCCCGCGCATAACCGTTTGTCGGCAGCGTGTGATTCGTTCCCGAAGCATAATCGCCCGCGCTTTCGGGGGTGTATGCGCCCAGAAACACGCTGCCCGCATTCAGGATGCGCTCCCTTGCATACCCCAAGTCTGCCGTTTGTATGATGAGGTGTTCGGGCGCATATCCGTTGCTGAATGCAATCATTTCATCCGTGTCTCTAAGGATAATGATTCGGCTGTTTCCCAGCGACTGTTCCGTCAATGCCCTGCGGGAAAGCAGCGCCAGTTGCCGTTCGATTTCCATCACGACGGCGTTCGCAAGCGGCTCGGAAGTTGTCAGGAGCAGCGACTGGCTGTCCGCCCCATGCTCCGCCTGCGAAAGGAAATCGGAGGCGATAAACGCGGGGCAGGCCGTTTCGTCCGCAATGATAGCCACTTCCGAAGGGCCGGCGGGCATATCCGTCGCCACATCCCTCATTCCGACCCATTGCTTGGCTGCCATCACGTACTGATTGCCCGGCCCGAATATCTTGTATACCCTGGGGATGCTTTCCGTGCCGTAAGTCATGGCCGCAATCGCCTGAATGCCTCCCGCTTTGAAAATCCTGTCCACGCCTGCAAGCCGTGCGGAAAACAGAATGGCCGGCTGCACTTTTCCTTCCCTGTTCGGCGGCGTGCAAAGCACGATTTCCCCGCATCCCGCAATACGCGCCGGCACGGCAAGCATCAGGACGGTCGAAAACAACGGCGCCGTGCCTCCGGGGACGTACAGTCCGACTTTTTCGATGGGAACGGCCTTCTGCCGGCATGTCACGCCCGGCATGGTTTCTACCGTCACGCCTTCGAACCGTTGGGCGGCATGAAAGGCGGCAATGTTGTCGTGCGCCGTGCGGATAGCCTGCTTCAGATCGTCCGGAAGGAGCGATTCGGCTTCCCGCATCTCTTCGGGCGTCACGGCCAATTGTTCGAGCGATACGTGGTCAAATTTTTCGCCGTAACGTTTGACCGCCGCGTCGCCGTCCGTCCGCACATCGTCGAGCACTCTCCGCACCACGTCGAACAGCGCCGCCGTATCCAGTACGGGACGCTGCTGCAATGCTTCCCATTCCTCACGGGCAGGATATTTAATGATTTCCATCCGTCCTCAAAGTATCATCTTTTCAATCGGAATCACCAGAATCCCCTCGGCGCCGAGGTTTTTCAGTTTGCCGATGATTTCCCAGAAATGCTTCTCGGTAATCACGGACTGCACCGAAACCCAGCCTTCGTCGGCCAGGGGGGTGACTGTCGGGCTTTTCATGCCGGGCAACAATTTCGTGATTTCCGCCAACTGCTCTCGCGGCGCGTTCAGCAGCACGTATTTCTTGCCTGCGGCTTCCTGTACGGCGGTGAAGCGGAACAGTATTTCGCTCAGTACGCTTCGCTTCCCGTCCGGCAGTGATGGGTTTGCAATCAGCAGGGCTTCGCTTTCCATCACGACCTGCACTTCTTTCAGCCGGTTGCTCACAAGCGTGCTGCCCGAACTGACGATGTCGAAAATCGCATCCGCCAGCCCGATGCCCGGCGCAATCTCGACCGAGCCGGAAATCTCGTGCAAAGCGGCGGAGATGCCGTTGTCTGTCAGGAAACGTTTCAGAATCGCAGGATAGGAAGTGGCTATCGTTTTGCCTTCGAACCACGACAGGCCTTCGTACCCGGCATCTTTCGGGATGGCAAGCGAGAGGCGGCATTTGCTGAATCCCAGTCGTTTCACCAGCTCCGCTCCCTGCCCTTTTTCCACATACTCGTTTTCGCCCACAATGCCTGCATCCGCCACGCCGTTGGCGACCGACTGCGGGATGTCGTCGTCGCGCAGGAACAATACTTCGACAGGAAAATCCACAGCCGACTGCAAAAGCGTGCGCTTGGCCTTGCTCAGACGGATGCCCGATTCTTCGAACAGCGTCATGGTCTCGTCATACAGGCGTCCCTTGGACTGTACGGCAATTCTCAGCATATTATTCATGGGGCGTCAATAAGCACGTGCAAACAAGACCCGTTGCGGCGACGGGTTGCCGGTCACCATACATTTGCCCGCCGCGCCGTTCTCCAGCGGAATGCAGCGGATGGTCGCTTTTGTTTCGGTCTTAATGCGTTCCTCGGTTTCCGCCGTGCCGTCCCAGTGCGCCATGATGAAGCGGCCTTCTTCGATTTTCTCTTTGAACTCGTCGTACGTGTCGACCGTGACCGTGCGCATTTCGCGCGCATGGAACGCTTTGTCGAAAATGTGCTGCTGTATCTCGTCGAGCAGTTTTTGCACGCGGGTCTCAATGCCTTCGCACGCGACCGTTTCTTTTTCAAGCGTATCGCGGCGCATGATTTCCACCGTGTTGTTTTCGAGGTCGCGGGCGCCCATCGCCAGGCGTACGGGGACGCCCTTCAGTTCGTATTCGGCAAACTTCCAGCCCGGTTTCCTGTTGTCGGCATCGTCGTATTTCACGGTGATTCCCATTGCCTTGAGTTTGTCGGCAATGGCGGCGGCTTTTTCGCCGATTTGCGCCAGTTGTTCTTCGGAACGGTAAATCGGAATGATCACTACCTGCAGCGGCGCAAGCCTCGGCGGCAGGACAAGCCCGCTGTCGTCGGAATGAGCCATGATGAGCGCCCCGATCAGGCGGGTGGAAACGCCCCAGGAGGTAGCCCAAGCATAATCGGTTTTCCCTTCCCGGTCGAGGAACGTCACGTCGAAGGCTTTTCCGAAATTCTGTCCGAGGAAATGCGAGGTGCCTGCCTGCAGCGCCTTGCCGTCCTGCATCATGGCTTCGATGCAGTATGTTTCCAGCGCTCCGGCGAACCGTTCGCTCGCCGTTTTGATTCCCCTGACGACGGGGAGCGCCATGTATTGCTCGGCAAACGCGGCGTATACTTCCAGCATACGGCGCGTTTCTTCCTCGGCTTCCGCGCGTGTGGCATGGGCGGTATGTCCTTCCTGCCAGAGAAATTCGGACGTCCGGAGGAAGAGCCGCGTGCGCATCTCCCAGCGCATCACGTTAGCCCACTGGTTGACCAGAACCGGCAGGTCGCGGTAGGAATGAATCCAGTTGCGGTACGTGTTCCAGATGATGGTTTCCGACGTGGGGCGGATGATGAGTTCCTCTTCCAGCCGGGCGGTCGGGTCGACTACGACGCCGCTGCCGTCCGCCGCATTTTTCAGCCGGTAGTGCGTCACTACGGCGCACTCTTTTGCGAAACCCTCTACGTGGTCGGCCTCACGGCTCAGGAACGACTTGGGGATCAGCAGCGGGAAGTATGCGTTCTGATGCCCTGTTTCCTTGAACATGTCGTCCAGCACGCGCTGCATTTTTTCCCAGATGGCGTATCCGTAGGGCTTGATGACCATGCACCCTCGCACGGCGGAGTTTTCCGCCATATCCGCCTTAATTACCAAGTCTTGATACCACTGCGAGTAGTTTTCGCTCCTCGGCGTAAGTTCTTTCAATGTTTTTGCCATGCGTTCTATATAATAATGTATGCTATGCAGGGATAGGGATAGGGGTTAATACTGTTCTTTTTCGTTCGGGAAGTTTCTGTTTTTTACGTCGGTTACATATGCCTGTACGGCTTTCGTAATCACCTCGTTCAGGTCGGCGTACCGGCGGAGGAAGCGCGGCGAAAATTCCCGGTTGATGCCCAGCATGTCGTGCATCACGAGCACTTGTCCGTCGGCATAGCGTCCGGCGCCGATGCTGATGGTCGGGATGGCCAGTTCTTCGGCAACCTGCTTCGTCAGCAGCGCGGGAATTTTTTCCAGTACGATGCCGAAGCATCCCAGTTCTTCGAGCAGGTGCGCGTCTTCGAGCAGTTTTTTTGCCTCGACATCCTCGCGCGCACGCACGGCGTAGGTTCCGAATTTGTTTATCGACTGCGGCGTAAGTCCGAGGTGCCCCATGATGGGGATTCCGGCGCACAGCACGCGCTCGATGGATTCGCGTATTTCCGCGCCGCCCTCCATCTTGATGCAGTCGGCGTGCGTCTCTTTCATCACGCGGATGGCCGAACCGAGCGCTTCCTTCGAATTGCCCTGATAGGTGCCGAACGGCAAGTCCACAACGACAAGGGCGCGCTTGACGGCTTTTACGACCGATTTGCCGTGATATATCATCTGGTCGAGCGTGATGGGGAGCGTGGTTACGTTGCCCGCCATCACGTTCGACGCCGAATCGCCGACCAGAATCACATCCATGCCCGCACGGTCGATGATTTTTGCCATTGAATAATCGTAAGCAGTCAGCATGGAAATCTTCTCTCCGCGCTGTTTCATCTCCATTAGCCGGTGCGTGGTGACTTTTCGCGTCGTATCGTCGGAGGTTATTGCTACTGACATAGTTTTCGTTTTTTTCGTTTTTTGCGCCGCAAAGATAGCAAAGATTTAAGATTCGAAAGCGGAAATTCGGGTTTTTCGGACGTTTTGCGAATCCCGCACCTTTGTGCTTAAATACAGGTTTATATCGGATATGATTCCTCCACCGGCCGAAAGCCGCAATCTTCCGTGCCGGGAGTTGTTGTCGGGACGAGATTGCGTTTCGCTGAATCTATCCGGTATACTTATAAGTTTTTGTCGCTCGGAGCTAACTCCGAATGGCTCGTAGTTAACTCCGAATGGCTCGTAGTTAACTCCGAATGGCTCGTAGCTAACTCCGAATGGCTCGTAGCTAACTCCGAATGGCTCGTAGTTAACTCCGAATGGCTCGTAGTTAACTCCGAATGACTCGTAGTTAACTCCGAATGACTCGTAGTTAGCTCCGAATGACTCGGAGTTAGCTCCGAATGGCTCAAAGTTAGGGCGGCCGGAGCAGGTTTTAGCTCCGCATTGCAAACTTAAGGCTATGGGAATAAGATATTTCGGACTTATCGGGGAATGAATGCGATATTCATTTTAAATCATAAAGCGCGCCGGAGCAGTCTTGATTTTTCTTGTGCGCACTTGGATAACCGGGGGTTTTCATGTAATTTTGCCACACGAGATAAAGTAGAAATGATGTTTAAGCAGAAATTACAACAGAAATTGCAACAGCGGCTCTCGCCTCAACAAATACAGTATGTTCGTTTGCTGGAGCTTCCCGTCATTGAGATGGAAAACCGTATCAAGCAGGAACTGGAAGAAAATCCCTTACTGGAGGAGGGGGGCGATTTTCTTTCGGAACACAGCGAATCGAATGAGACGGTCGAGGTCGAAAACAACAGCGCGGACGACGGCGAGGTGGATTTGTCTCTGGGCGACTACATGACGGAGGATGATATTCCCTACTACAAACTGGCCGAGATGCACGACAGAGAGGATCGCCGCGAAGAAATCCCGTTTTCGAGCGGAATTTCCCTTCAGGAATACTTGCTCGAACAGCTCGGACTGCGCAACTTGTCGGAACGCGAAAAGAAAATCGGCGAATACATCATCGGGAACATCGACGACAACGGCTATCTCCGGCGCGACTTGACTTCTATTACGGACGACCTGATTTTCAAAGCGGGCGAAGAGGTCGACGAGGCTTCCATACAATCCGTGCTTACCGTGATTCAGGATTTCGATCCCGCAGGCATCGCTGCCCGCAGCCTGCAGGAATGTCTTCTGCTGCAATTGGAAAAAAAACAGCAAACCCCCTGCACGCAATCGGCCGTTACCGTGCTGAAAGATTATTTCGATGCTTTCGCCAAAAAGCATTTCGATAAAATCAGGCGAGCGATGAATCTCGACGAAAACGAAATGAAACAAATTCTTCACGAGATTACAATGTTGAACCCCAAACCGGGCAACAGCGTGGCAAACGTATCCGATACGTCCGTACAGGTAATGCCCGACTTCATCGTGGAAACCCACAACGAAGACCTGACGCTCATCATGAATCAGCGCGGCATACCCGACCTGCATATCAGCCGGGAATACATGGACATGGTGAACGATTACACGAAAAACAAAGCCAACCGCACGGCCGAGATGCGCGATGCCGTTCAGTTCGTCAGGCAAAAACTCGACGCCGCCCGATGGTTTATTGATTCCGTCAAGCAACGTCAGGAAACACTTCAACGCACCATGCAGGCCATAATCCTGCTGCAAAAAGACTTCTTCCTCACCGGCGACGAATCGCGCCTGCATCCCATGATCCTTAAAGACGTGGCGCAACATTCCGGATACGACATCTCCACAATCTCGCGCGTAAGCAACAGCAAATACGTTCAAACCAATTTCGGCATCTATCCCCTGAAGTTCTTCTTCTCCGAATCGACGCAAAACGATAGCGGCGAAGAAATTTCCACCCGCATGGTGAAACAAATCATGAAAGAATGTATCGACTCCGAAGACAAACGCGCTCCCCTCACCGACGATACCCTCTCGGCCATGCTGAAAGAAAAAGGATACGTCGCCGCGCGGCGCACCGTGGCCAAATACCGCGAACAAATGGGCATATCGGTTGCAAGGCTCAGAAAAGAATTATAACTTTGCGGCCGGTTTAAACATAAATAAAACATTTAACAACTTGACAAAATGAATTTCCCAACCGATTTGAAGTACACGCGCGACCATGAGTGGATTCGCATAGAAGGAGAAGTCGCATACGTCGGAATCACCGACTATGCGCAGAGCGAACTGGGCGAAATCGTCTTTGTAGATATTACTGCCGAAGGCGAAACCCTTGGCAAAGAAGATGTGTTCGGAACGATCGAAGCCGTCAAAACAGTATCAGACCTGTTTATGCCCGTTTCGGGCGAAGTGCTGGCCGTGAATCCCGAACTCGAAAACAATCCCGAACTCGTCAACGAAGCCCCCTATCAGGCAGGATGGATTATCAGGGTAAAACCTTCCGACCTGTCCGAACTGGATACGCTGCTCTCGGCCGACGATTACCGGCAAACCGTCGAATAGCACATCCATGACACCCGTCGTCAGCATTATCATGGGGAGCGCCTCCGACCTTCCCGTAATGGAAAAGGCAGCCCGTTTTCTGGACGGGCTGGAAATCCCGTTCGAAATGCACGCGCTCTCGGCACACCGCACCCCCGGCGAAGTGGCGCGGTTTGCCGAAGGCGCCGAAGACCGGGGCATTAAGGTAATTATCGCCGCGGCAGGGATGGCGGCGCATCTCTGCGGCGTGATTGCCTCCATGACGACGCTGCCCGTCATCGGCGTACCCGTCCACGCGACGCTCGGCGGCATGGACGCCCTCCTTTCCATCGTGCAAATGCCTCCGGGCATCCCCGTAGCCACCGTAGGCATCAATGCCGCATTGAACGCCGCCATTCTCTCCGCACAAATACTTTCGCTCGGCGACGAAGCGCTTCAAAAACGCCTGCACGCGCACAGAGAAGAGTTGAAGGGAAAAATAATCGCGGCCAACGAAGAACTGGCGACAGTGACGTTCAAACACAAAACCAATTGAACATCCGTTATCAGCGCCGCCGGTCGACGGAAGTGCGCATCGGCGGCACGCCTCTGGGCGGGAAAAATCCCATCCGCATCCAGTCTATGGCCGACGTCTCGACGATGGATACGGCCGCCGCCGTGGCGCAAGCCGTCCGCATCATTGAAGCGGGGGCTGACTATGTCCGCTTCACGGCGCAGGGCGAACGCGAAGCCCGCAATCTGGCCGCTGTCCGGGAAGCGTTGCGCAGCAAAGGTTACGATACGCCACTGATAGCCGACATTCATTTCAACCCCAAAGCCGCCGACGCGGCTGCCGCAAGCGTCGAAAAAGTCCGTATCAATCCGGGCAACTACGTCGACAATGCCCAATCATTTCGCCAGGCCCGTCATGCCGGCGGGGGAGGGGAATATGAAAGCGACATTGCAAAAATCCGCGAACGGTTCATTCCTTTCCTGCAACTCTGCCGCCGCTACGGGACGGCCATCCGTATCGGCGTAAACCACGGCTCGCTGTCGGACCGCATCATGAGCCGCTACGGAGATACGCCCGAAGGCATGGTGGCTTCCTGCATGGAGTTTTTACACATCTGCCGAGAGATGGATTTCAACGATGCGGTCATTTCCATAAAAGCCTCCAACACGACAGTAATGGTGCAAACCGTGCGCCTGCTGGTGCGAACGATGGATGAAGAAGACATGCACTATCCGCTGCATCTGGGCGTGACCGAAGCGGGCGACAGCGAAGACGGACGCATCAAAAGCGCCGTCGGCATCGGCGCGCTGCTTGCCGACGGGATTGGCGACACCGTCCGCGTATCGCTGAGCGAACCGCCCGAAACGGAAATACCCGTCGCCCGGAAATTAGTCGACTACATCCTGCTGCGCGAAAATCACGAACCGGTCGACGCGCCCGACACATATGCGCCCGACGCGGATTATCGCCGCGAGACACGCGAAGTGCCGGGAATCGGCGGCCACAATCATCCGGCAGTCATATCTTGGCGTCATCCCGGCGAAATCGCCGTCTCGACCGGAGACGTGCCGCCCGACTTTATCTATATCGGTCGAAACAGCCCGGATACGGCCGCTCAACCTGTCGCCCCGCTGCTTGTCGACGCGGATTACTGCGACGACCGGCCGGGCGTGTTCCCGTATTTCCACGCCGGGAATGTATCGAAAATAAAAGACTGCCGGGCATCGGCAAAGTTTGTCGAACTGGAATACAGGGATATCAACGCATCCGTGCTCGATTTGTTCAGGCAGGACAAGGCCACCGTCATGGTCTTCAACAGCAGCCACCCCAACCCCGTAGCCGAAATGCGCGCCTTGATCCTCCGCCTGAAAGAGGCCGGCTGCGACGCGCCCGTCGTCCTCCGCCGGCATTACTGCGAGACAGACCTCGAAAGCCTCCAGTTGAAAGCTGCCGCCGACTTCGGCGCGGCGCTGACGGATGGCATCGGCAACGGCATCTTCCTGTGCAATGCGCAGCATACGGAGGCCTTCGCGGCGGAGCGATATATGTTTGCCATCCTGCAGGCTGCGCGTGCGCGCATCAGCAAAACCGAATACATCTCGTGTCCGGGCTGCGGACGTACGCTTTACGACCTGAAGGCGACCCTCGCCCGCGTAAAAGCCGCCACTTCACACCTGAAAGGGCTGAAAATCGCCGTTATGGGATGTATCGTCAATGGCCCCGGCGAAATGGCGGACGCCGATTACGGTTACGTCGGCGCAGGACACGGACGCATCAGCCTCTACAAAGGCAGGGAATGTATCCGCAAAAACATACCCGAAGCCGAAGCCGTCGAACAATTGCTGCACCTTATCAGGGAAAGCGCAAACAGGCCGTGTAAAGAAATATCCGAAAAATTATGAGGTTTTGACTTAAGTAAAAGCGATTTCGACTTAAGTAAAAATGGCTCCGACTTAAGTAAAAGCGATTTTGACTTAAGTAAAAATTATTCCGACTTAAGTAAAAGCGGCTCCGACTTAAGTAAAAATGACTTTTACTTAAGTAAAAACGGCTCCGACTTAAGTAAAAATGAGGTAAAGCGGAAGCTTCGGAAGAAATGCGGCGCTTCACAAAACGCATATCCGACAGGCCGCCTTCATGAAGCGTGAAACGGCTCACCGCGAGGCCTGCTGCCCCTGTTTCTCGGCGAACTCCATCAGATAGGCCTTGATAAACCCGTCGATTTTGCCGTCCATCACGCTGTTTACGTCCGATGTCTGATAATTGGTGCGGTGATCTTTCACGCGGCGATCGTCAAAAACGTAGCTCCTGATTTGCGAACCCCATTCTATTTTCTTCTTACCCGCTTCTATTTTGTTTTTTTCAGCCAGCCGCCGTTGCAATTCCATGTCATACAGCATGGAGCGGAGCAGCCGCATCGCATTCTCGCGGTTATCCGTTTGCGAGCGGCTTTCGGTGTTTTCTATCAGGATTTCGCGCGTTTCGCCCGTATCGGGATCCCTGTAATTGTAGCGCAGGCGCACGCCCGTTTCCACCTTGTTCACATTCTGCCCGCCCGCGCCGCCCGAACGGAACGTATCCCATGTATAGTCGGCCGGATTAATCTCTATTTCAATAGAGTCGTCCACGAGCGGGGCGGCAAACACCGATGCGAACGAAGTCATCCGCTTCCCCTGCGCATTGAACGGCGAAACGCGAACCAGACGGTGTACGCCGTTTTCGCCCTTCAGGTAGCCATAGGCATAATCGCCCTCTATCCGCATCGTTACGCTCTTGATGCCCGCCTCTTCGCCTTCCAGCAAATGGTTTACCGTCAATTTATATCCGCTTGCTTCCGCCCACCGCATGTACATGCGCATCAGCATCGCCGCCCAATCCTGGCTCTCGGTGCCTCCCGCGCCGGAATTAATTTTCAGGACGCAACTCATCTGGTCGCCCTCTTCGCGAAGCATGTTTCTGAACTCAAGGCGCTCAAGGAGCGACACGGCCTGCGCGTATGCCGCCTCAAGTTCCGGCTCCGTGATGACTCCTTCTTTTGCATATTCGCACGCCAGATTCAGTTCTTCGGCGGCGTTGTGCACTTCCCCGTACAGGTCGATCCATTTCTTCAGGTCCTTGACGACCTTCATCTGCGCCTCGGCGCGTTTCGGATCGTTCCAGAAACCCGGATCCTGCGTCCGCAGCGTCTCTTCTTCCAGACGGACAATTTTCCCGTCCACGTCAAAGGTACCCCCTCAACGCCTGCTCGCGTTCCAACACATTGCGTAATTGGTCTGATGTAATCATATGTATATATTATAATGTGATATTTAATGTATATGCGGTTTCGTTTCGCAGTTCCCGGCATACTGCGCCGCCTTTGCCAGGGCTTCGTTGATGTGCGAACAGATATTTTCGTTTCCGATACGCCTGTCCATCCCGTTCTTTATAAGCAGTTCGTGCACCTTCGGATTAACTCCGGACAGGATGATGGCAATATTATCCTTTTGAGAAAGGCGACAAAGGCTCTCCAGATTATGCAGCCCGGTGGAATCCATAAACGGAACCTTGCGCATACGGATGATGCGCACAACCGGCTTATTGCCCATCCGGCGCATACATTCGTCGAACTTGTTGGCTATCCCGAAAAAGAACGGCCCGTTGATTTCATATACCTCCACGCCTTCGGGCACCTTCAGCACATCCTCGTCGTGAACCATTTCCGCATCTTCCGACAGGTTGATGTGCTCGGTCGACACCGACACCTTCGTAGTTTCCATCATCCGCCTCATGAACAGGAGCATTGCCAAAAGCAGCCCGATTTCAATCGCAATCGTCAGGTCAAAAATGACGGTCAGCAGGAAGGTGGTCAGCAACACCGTCACATCGCTTTTGGGATTCTTCAGCAGCGAGCGGAAGGTGCGCCACTCGCTCATGTTGTAGGAAACAACCGTCAGCACCCCCGCCAGACAGGCCATAGGAATATGCCTCGTCAGCGGCCCGAGGAAGAGCAGAATCAGCGACAGCACAACGGCGTGAACGATACCCGCCACCGGCGTTCGCCCGCCGTTATTGATGTTGGTCATCGTGCGGGCAATGGCTCCCGTCACCGGGATGCCTCCGAACAGGGGCGTGATGATGTTGGCCGCTCCCTGCGCAATCAGTTCCGTATTGGAATGATGCCTGTCTCCCACCATGCCGTCCGCAACCGTAGCCGACAGCAACGACTCGATAGCCCCCAGCACGGCAATCGTAAAGGCGGAAGGCAGCAGCAGGTTGAGGGTTTCCATGTTGATGGAAATACCTTCGGGACGGGGCAGCGACGCATTGATGACAAAACGGTCGCCGATAGTCTCAATGCCGGTTATCCCCGCATACGTGCGGAGGAAATACACCGCCACCGTCATGACAACGATGGCGACAAGCGAACCGGGAATCTTTTTCAAAAAACGCGGCGTGATGAAAATCATCGCAATACTCACCGCGCCGACAAGTATCGACCACAGCGACGCCGTATCGGCATGATGTGCATACGCAATCCATTTCGACGCGAAATCAACCGGCATCTTTTCGATACTCATTCCCGTCAAATCCTTCACCTGCGTGGTAAAAATCGTCAGCGCGATGCCGCTCGTAAAGCCTACCACAATCGGATAAGGGATAAACTTGATAATCGTCCCCAGACGCAGCACGCCCATCAGCATCAGGAACACCCCGGCAAGGATGGTGGCAATCGCCAGCCCTTCCACTCCGAATTGCCCGACAATGCCGTAGACAATCACGATAAAAGCGCCCGTCGGCCCGCCGATCTGCACCGAACTGCCGCTCAGGAACGAAACGATAAACCCGCCGATAATCGCCGTAATCAGCCCCTTTTCAGGCGAAACGCCCGAAGCGATACCAAACGCTATCGCAAGCGGCAACGCCACGATCCCGACAATGATGCCGGCCATCAGGTCGCTTGCAAAACGTGCTTTGGTATACGATTTCAGTGTGGACAGGAGTTTGGGATGGAAATCAAACGTCAACTTCATTCTTCCTCTTTTTTTGTATTCAATCCGTAAAATCCGCGCAAAGATAATTACTGCGGTAAAACTTTCGGACACGATTGTGTAAGTAATTTATTACAATTAATAGATGAATAAAAAACACATCGATTTTTTAACAAAGAATAGGACTTGCCACGATACTTTACAAATAAAATAAGACGTAACTTTGGCAGGTTTAAAAAAAATGATATGCATTATGGAACAAAGTATTAAAGGAACGCAAACAGAAAAGAATCTGTTGAAATCGTTTGCCGGCGAATCGCAGGCAAGGTCTCGTTACACGTTTTTTGCAAGTGCGGCAAAAAAGGAAGGATATGAACAAATATCCGGAGTATTCATGGAAACGGCAGAGCAGGAAAAGGAACATGCCAAACGATTTTTTAAATTCCTCGAAGGCGGAACGGTGGAGATTACGGCCTCGTATCCTGCGGGAATAATCGGCACGACCGAAGAAAATCTGGCGGCAGCGGCGGCCGGAGAAAACGAAGAATGGACGGCATTGTACCCCACATTCGCCGACACGGCCGAAAAGGAAGGATTTAGGGAAATAGCCGTCGTCTTCCGCATGATAGCACGTGTGGAAGAAGAGCACGAAATCCGCTATCGCAAACTGCTTGCCAATCTTACGAACGGTTCCGTATTCGGCAAGGAGGAAGAAATTGCATGGCAATGCCGCAACTGCGGATATGTGCACAAAGGCAAGAACGCGCCTCAGAAATGCCCTGCCTGCGCTCATCCTCAAGCTTATTTCGAACCTAAAAAGGAAAACTACTGAATCTCCCCTCACGTCACGGGACGGATAAGTTTCTCGGGAACGCTTTTAACGGCGGGGCGTTTTTCAACCTCTCTTTTTTATTTAAGCACGGAAGCGCTTGTACACAAAGGATAATCCGGAAAAGCGAATGATCGGGTTAATCCTTTGTGTGCATGTAATCCCATCTCGTCCCGACAGGGCACTTCCGACGAGCTTCACACCGCATGGAAAGGTTCTCAATTATACTGCGTGATATTTTAATGCCCTGACGACCGGACAGCATATCGATTCTGAAGAGCCGTAGCTTTGTTTGAAGAATCTCACAAAAAAAGCGACGACGTCGGGAAAAAGAACGGAATCTCATGATTTTCAGGCTCTACAAAAACAATTCCGGAATGTTGCAATCCCATACTCTGCGTCAAATAAACAGAAAAGAGACCGCTCAATCCCTAATGTAGAATAAAAAAATATAATTCCTCAAACATCCAACAAGTAATATTTGCTTATTTAAAATAAGAAACGTAGTTTTGCAGGCAACGTGCAATGTATAATTTAAAGCAATAGAACATGTACAAGTCTCCATTTTCCCTGCAAACAAAGTGTTGTTCAGCCCTCCGTTCGGCGGGTTACGGCACGATATTTGCAGAGAGAGAGAGAGAGAGAGAGAGAGAGAGAGAGAGAGAGAGAGAGAGAGAGAGAGAGAGAGAGAGAGAGATGCGCAGGCGTATATAATAAAAGTAAACGCGCGCGTAATATACGGAAAACTTATTTTCCGTACAATAAAACCCAACACCGTTTTCCGGAGGCAACTCCGGGAAAACCTCAAACATACATATACCGAATACTGCCGCACGGAGAAGGAAACGCCTTTCGCCGTGTGTCGTCGTTGCGCGACGGCAGGCAGGCCAACCGAACATTGAAAAACAAAGTAACAGTCACATTTAAAAACAGAATGCCTATGGAAAAAACGAAAGAAGCCGACAAAAGGAAGGTTGAGAAACAACCGGTACTGTTTCCCGACAGGATTGACTTTAAAGAAGTACCATACATTATTACTATTAATCAAATTATCAAAACATGAAAAAGTATTTCGTAAACGGCATAATAAATGCCAAACCTGAAAGAATGAAACGAATGTTGCTGCTGTCCGCATTTATCCTTGCGATAGGAACGGGCATGATGCACGCGGCGACGACTTATCCGTCGCCGGAAACGGTCGAACCGCAGCAGAGTAGAACCCGCGTCACGGGGACGGTCGTTGATCAGAACGACGAGCCGGTAATCGGCGCGAATGTAATGGAGAAGGGCGTCGCGGCCAACGGGACAATCACCGACACAGAAGGCAAATTCGCGCTGGAAGTGCGGGCGAATGCCACGCTGCAAATATCCTATATCGGATATGTGACGCAGGAAATCAGCGTCGCAGGGCAGAGCAACCTGACCGTCAGGCTTGCGGAAGACAACCTGTCGCTGGAAGAAGTGGTGGTCGTGGGCTACGGTACGCAGAAGAAAGGCGTCCTGACGGGATCGGTAGCCACAACGCGGGGTGCGGAAATTATAAAAAGCCCTGCGGCCAACCTGGGGCAGTCGCTGGAAGGCCGCTTGCCGGGCGTAGTGATTAACAATCGCGGCGGACGACCCGGCGATGACGGCGTATCCATCAATATTCGCGGAAAAAGTACGACGGGAAACAACAATCCGCTGATCCTGATTGACGGGATAGCAGGGCGCGGTTCTCTGGAACGTCTCAACCCGAACGACATCGAAAGCATCACCGTACTGAAAGACGCCACGGCGGCCATTTACGGTTCGCGCTCGGCAAACGGTGTGATTCTGGTCACAACCAAGCGCGGGAAAACGGGCAAGCCTGTCATCGACTTCAACGTCAACTGGGGATTGCAGGAACCTACCCGCCTGCCCAAAATGGCCGACGCAGTTACCTTCGCCGAATATTACAGCGAAATAGATGTGTATGACGGCCGGCAACCGACCTATTCCGCTGCCGATATTGAAAAGTACAGGAACGGCTCGGATCCGATTCATTTTCCGAATACCGACTGGGCGGAAGAATCGTTGAGGAAGACGGCTCCGCAGCAACGCTACAATATTTCCGTCAGCGGAGGGGCGGAAAGCGTCCGTTACTTTGTCAGCGGAGGATATTCCGATCAGGACGGACTGTTCAAAAACGGCGCTACGCACTACCAACAGTACGATATACGTTCCAACGTGGATGCCTCCATTGCCAAGTACCTGAATGTCGGCATCGACTTGTCCGGCAGGCTCGAAGACAGGAACTATTCCGGTCATGGCGACGACTTCTGGCGCATGTATCGCGGATACCCCAATATTCTTGCACGCTGGCCGAACGGATTGCCTACCGGCGGAATGGATTCGGGTAATCCGGTCATTACTTCGACCGAAGCTACCGGCTACCAGAAACGCAATTACAGCGTATTCAACGGAATGTTTACGGCAAACTGGGATATGTCGTGGCTGCTGGACGGGCTGGCCGTCGGCGGATATGCGGCATACGACAGGATGGGCAACAACCAGAAGAACTGGACTACGCCGTGGACATATTATACGTGGGACGAGGCTACGGACACTTATGAGGAACGCACATCGTCGCTTGTACAGACGGCAACGCTCCGTCATGAATATACGCCGGAAACGTCGCTGACGGTGAATACCAGATTGACGTATAAACACAACTTTGCCGATGTGCATAATGTGGATATTATGGCGGGATACGAGCAAAACAGCTACCGGAGGGATAACTTCTGGACTTCGCGGAGGGACTTTTTATCTACTTCGATAGATCAACTGTTTGCCGGAAGTTCCAACAAGTCGAACTTCGACAACAGCGGTACGGCATCCGAAACAGCCCGCCGGAGTTATTTCGGCCGTGCGGTGTACGATTATGCGGGGAAATACATGATTCAGGCTACGTTCAGATACGACGGTTCGTATATCTTCCAGAAAGACAAACGCTGGGGTTTCTTTCCGGGCATTTCCGCAGGTTGGAGGCTGTCGGAAGAATCGTTCCTCAAAGATCGTGCGGACTGGCTGGACAATCTGAAACTGCGCGCTTCATGGGGGAAACAGGGTAATGACAACATTACCGCATTCCAGTATATGCTCAAATATACCTATGGCCGGAATTACGTATTCAACGCCACGGATGCGCAGGGCGTTTATCAGGTCGGATTCCCCAATCAGGATGTGACATGGGAAGTGGCCGATACGTACAACGCCGCCCTGGAAGGCAGCGTATTGAACGGCTTACTGGGATTTGAAGCGGAAATATTCAAGATGACCCGTTCCAACATCCTTGCCAAACGCAATGCCTCCATTCCTAACTACACCGGACTGATTAACCTGCCGGACGAGAATATAGGAAAGGTAAACAACAGGGGATTCGAATTGCAACTGACCCATCGCAACAAGGGCGGAGAGGTACAATACAGCCTTGCCGGAAACTTCCTGTATGCCCGCAACAAGGTCGTTTTCATCGACGAAACGCCCTGGCCGGAAGGTCATGATTATATGAAGGCCGAAGGGAAACCCTTAGGCGCCGGCCTGTATTACAAAACCGCAGGCATTTTCAGGAATCAGCAGGAAATAGACGCATACCCGCATCTGGCCGGCACGATTCCGGGCGACTTGAAGTATGAAGACATGGACGGCGACGGCGCAATCACGAACCTTGACCGCGAAAGACGCGACCTGACCAACTTCCCGGAAATCGTATTCGGACTGACCGCCACGGCAAGCTGGAAAAATTTTGATTTCAGTATCCTGCTTCAGGGGCAGGGACGTGCGGAACAAGCCATCCATTTCAGGGTAGACCAGTCAAGCAACAGTTTTATGGAACGTCTGGAAGACCGCTGGTCGCCGACAAACCTCAACGGCTCCATGCCAAGAGCCGGAGGCAATAACAACAATTACGACAACTACAATTCGGATTTCTGGATACAGAATGCTTCGTTTCTGCGCTTGAAAAACATGGAAATCGGATACACCCTGCCTTCGGAACTGTACAGAAAACTTTACATCAAAAATCTGAGACTGTATTTAAGCGGTTACAATCTGTTCACGATTAGCCGAATCAAACTTCTTGACCCCGAAACGTCTTCGGTAGACGGGTCTTATTATCCACAACTCCGGATATTTAATGCCGGTATAAACTTAACTTTTTAAATAGCGACTGAGTATGAAAAAGTATATATCATTAATCATTGCATTGTTTTATCTGGCATCATGCGACAGTGAGTTTCTGGATAAAAAACCGCTGGATGCCATTTCGGAAGAAGACGTATTCAACGACGACGCCCTTTTGACGGCATACGTGGCGGCTTGTTACAACGCCATTCCCCACGGCTTCGACGAAGCGATGATGTCTTCGACTACCGACGAAACATATTCCCGCCATGGAGCCAGCAGTTCGGTGCTGATTTCGAGGGGCGAAATGAATCCGGACAACATTACCACGTTCGACGCAAACAGGTTTGCCAATTTCAACTACTGGTCGAAAGCCTATGAGCAGCTTCGCAACATCAATACGTTTTTCGAGAAAATAGATGCGGCGACGGTAAGCGACGACGTCAAAAAGACGTTGACGGGCGAAATGAAATTCATCCGCGCGTTTGTGTATGCCAACCTGATATGGCGTTTCGGCGGCGTGCCGCTTATCACCAAAACCTATTCGATGACGGATACGGATTATGCCATTCGGCGAAACACATACGACGAATGTGTCGATTTCATCACCAGGGAACTGGACGAGGCCATCGGTTATTTGCCGGCCGTTCAATCGGGAGCAAACTACGGGAAAGCATCGGCCAATGCGTGCAGGGCGTTGAAGTCGCGCGTGCTGCTGTATGCGGCAAGCCCGATGAACAACGCCGGCAACGATCGCGGCAAATGGGAGAAAGCCGCGGCCGCAGCGCTGGAAGTGACCCGGCTGCCGGAACACAGCCTGTATAACGATTACCGGAAAATCTTCCTCGTAAACAACGATGAAGTGATATTCCAACGTCAGTTTACCAAGGGAAACGGCACGATGATGAATGTGTTCAACTCGCCGAACGGCTACGGCGGATGGGGCGGCAACTGTCCGCTTCAGAATCTGGTGGACGACTACGAACTGAAGGCTACCGGTAAGAGACCGTCCGAATCCGGTTCGGGATTCGATCCGGCCAATCCGTATGCCGGCCGCGACCCGCGCTTCGATGCGACGATACTCTACAACGGCGCCGTGTTCAGAGGGAGGCCGGTAGAAACATTTATTCCCGGCGGGCTGGATACGAACGAAGGGCCGGTAGGAAGCTGGAACTGCTCGCTGACCGGTTTCTACCTGCACAAATATCACGACGAGAATCAGGTGCTGAACGAGTCGGACAGAGTGACGCAGCCCTGGGTATTCTTCCGGCTGGCGGAGTTCTATTTGAATTATGCCGAGGCGCAGTATAATCTCGGCAATGAAGAAGAATGTCGTAAATACATCAACATGGTGCGCGACAGGCCGGGAGTAGAAATGCCGCACGTCACGGCGACGGGCGCCGAACTGCTCGAAAAACTCCGTAACGAACGGCGCATAGAGCTTGCGATGGAAAATCACCGTTACTACGACCTTCGCAGGTGGCTGATTGCCGACGAATACGAAAACAAGCCGGCCATCGGCGTCCAGATTGTCAAAAACAACGACGGCTCGTTTACGTATAATCCCATTACGGTGCTGGAGCGGCATTTCTATCCGCAACATTACCTGCTGCCGATCCCGCGCGACGAAATTACCAAGAGCGGAAATACGTTAGAACAAAATCCGTATTACGATTGACGAACAATGATAAACAGATGGACGGGCTATCCGTCCATCTGTTTTATTATTACTTTTGCAGCTCCATTTCTCCGGCAAAACCGTCCGGCGAAGGGAGTAACAAACATTATAAACATATCAAATTATGAAAAGATTATCATCCGAAGCACGACTGTCGCAGTCATCATTCAAAAACATTATTGCCGCCGGTCTTATGGCCGGGGCTATCGTGCTGTGTGCGGGATGCACTGCGGCGACAAAGGCGGAGACGACCGTATCCGAGGCTCCGCGTATTGTGAATATCGTGAATTTCATCAGGCAGTTGGAGCCGCGTACCGACGACCCCGACATGATGCGGGACGAACTGTACGAAACGGTGGTCGAGCAGGTGAAGCAACTGAAACAGTACGGGCTGCCGGGCACTTTTCTGTTGCAGTACGATGCCTTGCTGAATCCCAAGTATCAGGAACTGTTGAAAACCGAACTGACGCCCGGCTCCGAAGTCGGCGCATGGTGGGAAATCACGCAGCCGCACGTCGAAGCGGCGGGGATGGCGTGGCGAGGACGTTTCCCGTGGGACTGGCACGCCGATGTCGGATTTGCTACCGGATACACGCCTGCCGAACGCGAGAAACTCGTCGATGTATATATGGAAAAATTCAAATCCGTGTTCGGGAAATATCCCGCTTCGGTCGGCTCGTGGTTCATCGACGCGCATACGCTGGGCTATATGTCCGACAAATATCACATCACGGCGTCGTGTAACTGCAAAGACCAGATCGGCACCGACGGCTATACGCTTTGGGGAGGCTACTGGAATCAGGCATACTATCCGAGCCGTCGAAATGCTTACATGCCCGCGCAAACTGCGACGGGACAAATACCGGTACCCGTCTTCCGCATGTTGGGCAGCGACCCGATCTATCAGTACGACGCCGGTTTGGGAGGCGCGGCGCAGCATGTCATTTCGCTCGAGCCCGTATATCAGGGACACGAAGGCGGCGGCGGCACGCGCGGCTGGGTAGAATGGTTTTTCCGTTCGATGTTCGACGAGCCTTGTCTTGCGTTCAACTACGTGCAGGCCGGTCAGGAAAATTCATTCACATGGGCGAAGATGCGCGAGGGACTCGAAATGCAGATTCCCATGCTCGATTCGCTGCACAAACAGGGAAAGATACGCATCGAAACGCTGGAATCGTCCGGGCGATGGTTTCGCGAACGCTATCCGGTGACGCCCGCTACCGCCGTCGCCGCGCTGACCGACCACCGGAATCAGGGCAACAAAACTGTCTGGTACAACAGTCGTTTCTACCGCGTCAATCTGTTGTGGGAAGGCTCCGCTTTCCGCTTCCGCGACATCCATCTGTTCGACGAACGGTTCGAATCGGACTATCTCACCAAAGCGGGCGAATCGACGCAGTGCATTTATACCACCCTGCCCGTTGTCGATGGTTTTATGTGGAGTACGCGTAGCGACAAGGCCGGTCTGCGAATCGTCGGCAGCGACGGACAGCCGCTGACCGTCGGCGCGCCTGCGGTATCCGAACTTCCCGACAACGTGTTGCAGGTCGCGTTTTCGGACGCTGCGGAACGGAAATTTACGTTCACTTTCTACGAAGACCGTTTCGAAGTGACGGGCAACGACAAAGACTCGTGGGCGCTGGAACTGAAAACAGCGGCTGCGCCCGCAGAGCTTCCGTTCGTGTCCGTCGAAAAATCTCAAATTCGTGCGGCGTACAGTGGTTTCGAGTACGGCATCGCCTGCCTGAAAGGCGCTTTTGCCGAAGCGGACGGATGCGCGTTCCGCATTTTGCCCGACAAGGGAGAGATAACGGTAGATTGCAGTAAAAGATAGCGCACATCCCGACGGGATTCCATCTCATCCCCGCAAACTCACACGGATGGAACCTGCAAAATCGTTCTATTTTTTCGACTTCCCCGAGCATTTTTCATCCCGGAACCTCCGGGAACAAAAATGCTCGGGGAATTTTTCGTCCCGGAGTCTCCGGGAACAAAAATGCTCAGGGAAATTTTCGTCCCGGAGTCTCCGGGAACAAAAATGCTCAGGGAAATTTTCGTCCCGGAGGTTCCGGGAACAAAAATGCTCAAGAAATTTTGTGTTCCGAAGTCTCCGGGAACAAAAATGCTCAAGAAATTTTGTGTTTCGAAGTCTCCGGGAACAAAAATGCTCAAGAAATTTTGTGTTCCGAAGTCTCCGGGAACAAAAATGCTCAAGAAATTTTGTGTTCCGGAGTCTCCGGGAACAAAAATGCTCAAGAAATTTTGTGTTCCGAAGTCTCCGGGAACAAAAATGCTCAAGAAATTTTGCGTTCCGAAGTCTCCGGGAACAAAAATGCTCAAGAAATTTTGTGTTCCGAAGTCTCCGGGAACAAAAATGCTTCGGAAATTTTATGTGCCGGAACTTCCGGGAACAAAAACACCCTCCCGCCTTCGTCGCCGGGACATCCGGGTTAGCCCAAAGTCGGCAGGAACGGTTGTCCGATTTACGACTTGCGACTGTACAGCCGCGTGACCTGCTTGACGCCTTTTACTTCCTTGATTTTTTTGATGAGCCGCTCCATTGCCAGTGTATTGCGCACCATTACGGTGATGTCGCCCTGAAAAAGCCCGTCGACGGAATCGACGTGTATGGAGCGTAGCGTCATCTCGTTTTCTTTGGAGATGACGGACGAGATGTTGGTGACGATGCCGATGTCGTCGTGCCCGATGACGCGCAGCGTGATGCCGTATCCTCCGCCTCCTTCGCTGTTCCACCGCGCCGGCAGGATGCGGTATCCGAAGCGGCTGAACATTTCGGGGGCGTTGGGACATTCGCGGCGATGTATCTTTATGCCTTGCGAGGAGACGAAACCGAAAATCTCGTCGCCGAAAATCGGATTGCAGCACTTGGCCAGCCGGTAGTCGATGCCCGTCAGGTGGCGGTCGATGATGAGTTCGTCGTGTCCGCCGCTCTTTTCCGTTTGCGGGATGGCGGTAAACTGCTCCGCGCTGCGCGTTTCGGCATGTTCGGTCGCCTCCTTTTCGCGGCGTTCCATGTCGAGATATTCCTCGATGACGCAGTTGACGTCCAGCCGTTCCTCCGCTATTTCGACGTAGAAGTCGGTAACGGTTTTGAAACCCTTCTTCTTGATGTAGCGCATCAGCAAAGGCTCGTCGAGGTCGATCTTCCGGTTCTTGAAGCGACGCTGCAACAGTTCGCGCGCATATTCCGTTGCCCTTGCGGCCTCTTCGCGGAGCGCCTGTCTGATTTTCGTGCGCGCCTTGGATGTGGCCACGAACGCGAGCCAGTCCTGCTTCGGTTTCTGCTGCGGCGAGGTGATGATTTCTACCGAATCGCCGTTGTTCAGCACATGGCGTATGGGCACGTTGCGGCCGTTCACCCTGCCCGACACGCAGCGGCAGCCGAGCTTCGAATGTATGGCAAAGGCAAAGTCGAGCGCCGTGGCGCCCTTCGCCAGCTTGACGAGTTCGCCGGTGGGAGTGAAGACGTATATTTCATCCTCGTACAAGTCCATCCTGAACTCGCGCATCATGTCCATCGGACTTGCGCTCTGCGTTTCGAGCATGGCGCGCACGTCGCTCATAAATTCGTCCAGTCCGCGTTCCGTTTTCACACCCTTGTATTTCCAGTGCGCCGCCAGTCCGCGCTCCGCAATCTCGTCCATCCGCCGGGTACGTATCTGCACCTCCACCCACCGGTTGCCGGGGCCAAGCACGGTGATGTGCAAACTTTCGTAGCCGTTGTTTTTCGGAACCGAAATCCAGTCCCTCATTCGTTGCGGATTAGGCTGGTACATGTCGGTGATAATCGAAAACGCCTGCCAGCACTCCTCGCGTTCCTTTTCGGGCTTCGAATCCAGAATTACGCGGATGGCAAACAAGTCGTATATCCCTTCGAAATCCGTTTGCTGCTTCTTCATCTTGCTGTTGATGGAATGGATGGACTTGGTGCGCCCCTTGATTTCACATTCGAGGCCGGCCGCTTCGAGACGCTCCCCGACGGGCTTGATAAACTCGGCGATATAGGCATCGCGCGAACGTTTCGTTTCGTTCAGCCGCGTCTTGATAAAGTCATATTGCTTCGGGTCGATATACTTTAGCGACAAGTCCTCCAGTTCGCTCTTGATCTTGTACAGCCCCAGCCTGTGCGCCAGCGGAGCGTAAAGATACGACACCTCCGTGGCCAGACGGATGCGGTCTCTCTCGACCCGGATTTGCTTCCCCATCCGCATCATGCAGAGGCGGTCGGCAATCATGATGAGGATCACGCGCACGTCTTCGGCAAAAGAGAAAAGCAGGCGATGAAAGTTCTCGGAATTGACGGCCGTGTTGCGCGCATAAAGGTCGGACGTCTTCAGCAAGCGGTGAATGATAAGCGTCACATCGTCGCCGAAAGCTTCGCGCACCTCCTCCGCGTCGATGATCTTCTTGTAGACCGGACGATAGAGCAAAAGCGCAATCACCGACGTACGCTTCAACCCAATATCCGACGTGGCGATGACCGCCGTCCGTATATTGCGCAAAAGCCCGTTGATGCCGTTCTGATCGCGACCGTAGCAGTCGAGCGCCACCACGCGACGCATCAGCGCCTTCATCTTCCGCACATCGTCCTTTTCCAGACACGACGAAAGACGCGAAACCAATGCATGATAAGCAGAAAAAAACTCCCGTTTCTCTTCCGCCGTAAAAAATGACGTTGTACTCATAACCTTAACTTACTGTTTTCTTTGGTGTCGTAAAATTATCTTTTTTTGCCGAGATGAGCGGCTTTTTCCGCCGCAAAATTCATACTTTTGCATTAAATGTAAAATTGAATCCATATGTTGACAGCGGAAGACAGACGGTTACTGGCAGAAAAAAACATTACCGAATCACAGTTAAGCAAACAGTTGAAACGATTTGCCGACGGCTTTCCGTATCTCGACGTGAAGGCTTCGGCTTCGACGGGAAAAGGCATCCGGCTTATCTCCGTCGAAGAACAAACACATTATGCACGGATATGGGACGACTACCGGCAGCAGGAGAAGAAGATCGTGCAGTTCGTGCCTGCGTCGGGAGCGGCAAGCCGTATGTTCAAAGACCTTTTCGCCTTTCTTTCCGCACCGTACGACGCGCCCGCAACAGAATCCGAAAAAACCTTTTTCGACGGAATCGCGAAATTCGCCTTCTTCGATGCGCTGAACCGGCGGCTCTGCGAAAAGGAAGGAAAAGACATCCCCACCCTCATAACCGAAGGACGGTACAAGACGATCGTGGCCTGCCTGCTCCACAAGGAAGGACTGGGATACGGCGCACTGCCGAAAGGACTGTTGCTGTTTCATTCCTGTCCCGACGGCGCGAGGACTGCGCTCGAAGAACACCTCGCGGAAGGCGCACTGTATGCATGTAACCATGCAAACGAAGTGCACCTGCACCTGACCGTATCGCCCGAACACCGCCCGCTCTTCGAGCAGCTTGTCGAAGAAAAACGACCGCAATACGAACAGACGCGGAGCGTGCGATACGACGTGGCGTTCAGCCTGCAGTCGCCTTCGACGGATACGATTGCCGTGGATGCCGACAACAATCCCCTGCGCGACGAACGGGGGGCGCTTGAGTTTCGTCCGGGAGGCCACGGCGCACTGATCGGCAACTTGAACGGCATTGATGCCGACGTAGTTTTTATCAAAAACATAGACAACGTCGTCCCCGACCGTTTCAAACCGCTCACGGTACGCTACAAAAAAATACTGGCAGGCCTGCTGGTCGACCTGCATCGGAAAATCTGCCGCTACACCCGTCTCGTCAATAAAGGCAACTATACGCACGAACAGGTGCAGGAAATGATTTATTTTCTTCAGGACGAACTGTGCATCAGGAATCCCGAAATCAAACTGCTGGAAGATGCGGAACTGATTCTTTACATCCGGCACAAGTTGCTGCGTCCGCTCCGCGTATGCGGCATGGTGCGCAACTGCGGCGCGCCGGGAGGAGGCCCGTTTTTTGCAGTCAATCCGGACGGAACCATCTCGCTGCAAATACTCGAAAGCTCGCAAATCGACATGAACAATCCCGCCGAAAAGGCGCTGTTCGAGCAAGGCACCCACTTCAATCCCGTAGACCTTGTCTGCGCACTGAAAGACCCCGACGGCAATAAATATCACCTGCCCGATTTCGTGGACGACAATACGGGTTTCATTTCGCACAAAAGCAAGAACGGCCGCGAACTGAAGGCGCTGGAACTGCCCGGACTGTGGAACGGCGCGATGAGCGACTGGAACACCGTCTTCGTCGAAATCCCCGGCGAAACGTTCAATCCCGTAAAAACGGTCAACGACCTGCTCCGTCCGCAGCACCGGCAAGACTAAAGCGCGCGGAGCGTATTGCCGATGGCAAGGCGGCTTCCCCGTGTTTACGAATACATGTTTATACTCAAAAAGAATCGGTGTTGCCATTTTTTCCGGACGGCAACCCCCAATCGGCAATTTACGGTTGGCTTACCAATGCCGAACTTTTGCCGTATCGTTTCTAATACGCCGATAAATTATGTTGCCTTCGAATAGCTCGTATCTGATCGGATTACCGCCGCCTTCGACAAGTAATCCGGGAAAAGTCTGCGGACGCCGGTGTTTGCCGCCTTTTGAAAAACCGATCTTACGAAGTTCATCTTCATCTGCGGCTTCAAAATGCAGCGTAGTCATATCGTAGAATACAGCGCTGATTTTGCCTTTCGGCACTTTTTTCATGTGGGCAAAACCGATTTGTTCGACTTGGGCTTTGACATCGTTTTTCGGCAAGCACAAAGCGTCAGGAAATCTGTAAATCTTACTCCTTGCATAAACAACACCCTGATAGCGATGTAAGCAATCTATTGCCCCGAGCTTGCTCCCCGGTCTGAACGAGCGCGTAACAACAAGATGCCGAAAAAGCTGATGAGGAACACAAAAAAACAAAAACCCATCCTGTGACTAATTGTAATTCAAAATATCTAAAACAAACGAGAGAAAAGCGAGAAAACAAGAGGGAATGTATCCGCAAAAACATACTCGAAGCCGAAGCCGTCGAACAATTGCCATACCTTATCGGGGAAAGAGAAAACGGAGCATTTAATGGATGGCTCGCCTCTTTTTTATGCGTATTTTTTCGTCTTCAACTTTTTTTTTTTCGCGTTATTATTTTATTGCTAAACTATTTTTTCGACAAAATCTAATTCTTTCAGCAAATAAACGCCGTTTATTATCCGGAAAATTTATAAATATATCGCATATCTCGTTTTTTACAGTATAATCTTATAAAATTATTAAGTGGCTTCTCTTTGTTAATCATGCACCTTTCCTGTCTTGTAACTTTTCTTTCAGATATTTTGAATTAATAATGTTTTTCATATCGGGAAAACGTAGTAATATTGCAATAGAATTAGTAAGGTAATATGATAAAGAATTACATTTTTAAAATTGTATCAAGCATACAGGGTTGATGACCGGTTGCCCTGTATAGATGACCCTCTCAGGGTTGTCCCTTATAGAAAGCATTGTTGAATGGTGGGAGTACGACGTGATGTCGGGCTCCCATCAGTTTTTATGGTTCTTCAGGGAAAGGTGTATTGTCCTGAAACATTAAAAAGCAGTAAAGATATGGTAAAGCGAAAAAGGAAATTTTATTCGGAAGGGTTTAAGGAGCGGGCACTAATGGCGTATTACAACAGCAATGAATTGGTATCTATGGTAACCTGTCGGTTTCAGGTAAGCAGAGATACCGTCGGCAGTTGGATTTACCGCGACTGTCTTTTCCTGATTTAGGTTGACTGTTTAGCAGCCTTATCGCGTAGAAGAGTTGACTCGGATTAATAACTATACCTGATATTTGTTTACTCTTTGCGTCTTATCCTTGTCAGGGGTTGACCGGAGAGCGTAGCCCGGAAGGAAACCCATGACAGTCCGGCAAAGGTAAACCGTTTCCGGCGATATCCAAACCGTCTTTCGCTAGAAAAAGTTGACTCACAAAAGAGTTAACAATGGAATTACGAACAAAGAAACAACGAGCGTATTTTAAAGAAGTGATCGGATTACACCGAGAGTATGGTTATGGTGAAAGTCGCATATTCCGGATTATCCCGGCAGGTCATGCTACGGTATCAAGATGGATAGTTGTCTTTAGGACGGAAAACGCGGGAAAAACCGTTCCGATGAAAAAGAAAAAGCCTAAGCATCAAACAGAACGTCGCCTGCCGGCGAGCCTCAAGGTAATGACATGAAAACCCTTCGGGCGGAGATTGTCCGTTTGCAGTCTCAGCTTAAACACGAGCGGATGCGAGCGGAGGCATACGATGAGATGATCAACGCGGCAGAGAGTAAGTTTAAGATTACGATACGAAAAAAAGTCGGCGCCAAACGGTAGTAAACCTGCGTGCAAAGAACCCGAAGACATATCCGGCAGCGGTTCTTTGCAGGCTGTTTGGCGTGACGGAGCAGGCATATTATAAATCCAAAATGTCCATTAGATGGTAAACATCTTATAATGAGTGCTTGTTTTCTTTAGATTCCTAATGGACACCATTAGAAAAGCAAGATTGCAATTTGCTAATAACAAGACAAATACAAGGCATTAATTCGTCAAAAAACAACTGCCTTTCAAATGAATTAATGTTCCTAATGGACATTTTGGGCTTATCCGTTAGAGGCTCTCCGGAAGGCGTTAAAGCGTAGGAAGGACAGGAAAACATCCGTCTCTTCCGTGGGGAGGTGTTTTTTGCCGTTCATTTACAGCGCGCCCACGATCAGGAAGACTACGGCAAGCGCCACGATGGCGTATAATTCCGGAAATACGGCAAGAATCAGGGCTGTATCAAAAGCTCTTTCTCAAGCATATTACCCCTGCCACGATGTGTTGTGGGAGGGGTAAAATTGTAAATTACGGACTTGTCTCGGATAGATTGCACGGGATAGAATCTCGCCCCAACGTATATTTTATATGTGAGCCGGCATCTCACGGACAGCCGTTCAGTTCTGTGTTGCCTCGCCCTGTGTGCCTTCGCGCTGGTCGTCGTTATTGATGCCGCGACGCGCCTTTTTTACGCTTGTGTTCATTTTGCCGAAACGGTATATCACGCTGATGCGCGCGGTTTGTCCCCATCTGAAATTTTCGGAACGCATCGTGTAGGTCGGGTCGTTCAGTTCGCTTCTGTAATAGATTTTCTGCGAGAAGGGATCGGACATGTATACGGAAAGGTCTAATTTGTCTTTCAGCAGTTTTTGCGTGATGCCGAAGCTGGTGTAACTGAACGACGAGCCTTTGCCCTGCAACTGAATCCATGGCGAATTGCCGCCCGCGTTGGCCGAGACGGAACCGCCTTTCCATGCCGTCCACCGTATGCCGAACGAATATCCGTACATCCATCCTTCGTTGTGGTGTGCCAGTTCGTTGTTCGAGTCGAGGACGACGTAATTTACCCGCCCGTTGCCGTATATGTTCCATTTCCCGTCCGGACGGAATGAGATAAACGTGTTCGCGCCGTAGCGCCGGTTGGAGCCGATGTTGCCGTAAGTCGAATGATGTATGCTGTTTTCGTCGATAAACGAATATTGCTCAATGGAATTATTTGTGACGGAACCGTTCAGGTCGATGTTTATGTTGAACTTGGGCGAAAACTGTCCGTATGAAGCGGAAAACGAATGAGATACTTCGGCATCCAGTTTCGGATTGCCGTAGCTGATATTCAGCGGGTCGAGGTCGTTCACATAAGGATTCAGCGCCCAGATGCCCGGCCGGTAGAGCCGTTGCGTATAGGAGAGCTTGACCGTTTGCGCAGGTTGGAGGGCATAGGTGAGGTTGATGTAGGGGATGAGATTGAAAAGCGTATGATTGAACTTCGTATGCACGTTCGATTTGAAAACGCCGTCGTTCCACGTATATTCCGCCCGTGCGCCCCCCTTGGCGCTTATTTTGTTGTGTTTGAAAAGATAGCCGGTATACACGCCCATGATATACTGGTCGTAGTCAAGGTCGTTGAGGCGGCTTGGGTCTTCTTCCCAGCGATTGTCCGTCGTATCGAAGACGGAGATGTTTGTTTCGCTGAAATTCCGCCGGTAGATGCCTTTCACGCCCGTTTCGAACTGGTGATTTTCCGAGATCGGGTCGAAATAATCCAGCTGGAACGTATGCGTTTGCCCGGAGGAGCGATTATCCGAAATCTGGCGGTAAGTAATGTAGTTCAGTTCGCCGTCCACGTTCGTCCCGTTTTTCGAATTGTCGGGATTATAGTCTATTTTGTACGAAGCCGTAAACGTCTTGTCTTTCTTTGCGAAACTGCGTTGATAGTCGACATTCCCCGAAATGTATCCGTAGCTGTTTTCGCCCTCCATCCGGTTGGTGTATCTGCGCACGGGATTGTGCTGTATGTCGTGTTCGCTTGTCGAGGCGAAATTGCTGAAGGTGTTGTCGCCGAAGTATCCCCATGCCGCAGCGCTTATCAGGTTGAAGGTGTCTATTTCGTATCCCGCTTCAAAATTGAGGCTGTTGCCGCTGCCCCGGATGCGTGATTCTCCCTTTGTGTCGGTATAATGATACGTGTCGCTCATCATATTGACGCGGTGCGATGAGTTTTCGGTGGGAGTCGACGTGTGTTTGTTGATAAAAAGGTTGGTCGAAAAGGTGAATTTGCCGAGGTTGGCAGCCACGTAGGTATTTGCGCCGTATCCGCCGCGCGAAGTGGCGTTCACGCCGACGCTGCCGGTGTAGCCGTCCGTCCTGTCTTTGGTTGTGATGATGTTGATGATGCCGCCCACGCCTTCGGCTTCGTATTTGGACGACGGGTTGGTAATCACTTCAATGTCTTTGATGGAATTGGCGGGCATACTTTTAATTACTTCTTTGAAATTGTTGGACATCAGGCTTGAGCTTTTCCCGTTGACCAGCACCTTGTAGTTGCTTTGTCCGTTGAGCGTCACGTTGTCTTCGGAATCCACGCTGAGCAGCGGTACTTTGCGGATGATTTCGAGCAGCGTATTTGTTTTCGCTTCGGGATCGGCTTCGACGCTGTACACCAGCTTGTCGGGGTCGCTCTTGATCAGCGGCTTCTGCGCCGTTACGCTTACTTCCGTCAGTTCGATGCCTTCTTTCATCAGGATGTGGCCGAGGTTTTTTGCCGTTTCGCCGACGGCGACGGCGACTGTTTCCGTAGCGGTGACGTAGCCGACGGCCGATACGGTCAGCAGGTACGAACTGCTCCTGCTTACCGAAAAATCGAACCGGCCGTTGCCGTCCGAGACTTGTCGCGAGATGACCTGCGCGCTGTCATCCTGTACGGTAATCGTGGCATACGGAATGTCTTCGTTACTTCCTTCGATGAGGATTTGTCCCTTCAGGTGAATCGCGTCTTTGCCGCTGTTCGTTTGAGCGATGCAAACCGGCGCCATGCAGCAAACCGTCGCAAGGAGAATCATTTTAAGCCTTTCGGCCGGAGAAAACATGCGTGTCATAAAATATTTGTTTATGTTGAGTTACATATAAAAAACACGGAAACGGGGGATACGCAATTTACAACAAAAAATATCCCGCAAAGACACCGACAGGCTCGCAGGTTCCTTTTTTTTCGTGGTCTTTGCGGAATATCTTTACACCTTATTTATTTCATGTCCCGGGATGATAACGGGAGCGAATCCTGCCGTATTGTAGCGTTATCATTTTTTTTGTATCCGAATATCACGAAAAAGCCCGGGCGCAAGGTTGCCAAGTATTCACAAACTCTTTATCAGTAAATTCCGCCAGAGCACTTTGATGCCGCCTCCGTCGTGAATCTGAAGGGCGATACGTCCCTGAGCGGCTCCGATTTTGTCGTCGTTCAGGTTGACCATCTCTTCGCCGTTCAGCCACGTGGCGACGTGGTTGCCCTGTACTTTGATGCGCAACGTATTCCAGTCGCCTTCTTTCAGTATATTTTCTTTTTCGTCCGGGATTTGTACGAGCCAGCCGCGTCCGTAAGATTCGTAGATGCCGCCCGTGTCATAGCCTTTGGGCGCTACTTCGACCTGCCAGCCGTTTATTTTTACGTCTTCTTCGATGAACGAACGTATGAATACGCCGGAATTGCCGTCGGCCTCCTGCTTAAATTCGACGCTCAGGTCGAAATCGTCGTAGTATTCACGAGTGGCAAGGTACCCGTATTTTTTGTCCGCGCCGCTTTCGCAGATCAGCAAGCCGTCTTTCACGTACCAAAGTTCCGTGCCGTAGGCCTCCCAGCCGGTCAGGTCGGCGCCGTTGAAGAGCGAGACTTCTTTTGTTTTGCGCGGCAATTCGCGAATTTTGATGTTGCGGAACGAAGCCGGATAGCCGTGGTCCTGCAGGCAGATGACGCCCTTTTTCGCCAGGCCGTATTCGGGGGCATCAGCCCATTTCCCGCTGTTCCTGCGTGCAAACCAGTCGTCTGTCCAAGCTTCGAATTCAAGGATTTTCACTCCGTTGAGCCAATGTTCCACATGCCCGTTGTCGAAGCGGATTTTTGCATTGTTCCACTCTCCGGCAGGGTTTACTTTCATCACGTGCTTGTCCGGCAGATACATTGCGTAATCCACGCCCAGCTTTTGCCATTCTTCGAGCGGTTCGGGGAAGTTCGGCTCGTCTATCAGCTGATATTCCGGCCCGGTGACGTAGGGCACCGTAAACTGCGGGCGTTCGACTACGTGGTAAAGCATCCCGCTGTTGCCGCCTTCGGACAATTTCCAGTCCCACGACAGTTCGAAGTTTTCGTATTGCCGGTCGGTCACGATGTAGCCGTCCGAATCGCTGCCGCTGCCGTTTGCCTGAATACATCCGTCCACCACGTGCCAGGGTTTCGTCAGCGTCGTCCCGTTATAGTCGCGCCAGCCGTTCAGCGTTTCGCCGTCGAAGAGGAGTTGCCACCCGACGGCCGTTTCTTCCGGCGTCAGCGTGTTTTGTTTTTCCGTACATGCGCCGAAACACACAATCATTGTCATACATACAATCCGAATGTTCAATTTACTTTTCATATCTATCTGTTTTTAATCGGTTATTATTATCTTTTGTTTGTCAAGCCGGTAAAGCCCGGCAAATTCGACGGGGTAATCCGTTTCGATGATGTCCGGTTTTTTTGCGATTTCTTCCCTGTATTTTGCGATGCGTGCTTCGGACGAGGGTAAGCGGTCGTGCGAGGGCGAGAGGGCAATCATACATCTTACGCCGCGTTCGTGCAGCGCATCGTAAAGCGCCTGATTGTCGGGATTCATCGTCGCGCTTTCCACATAAGCGATGAAATGCGACCAGGGAATACCTGTTTCGTCATATTCCCGAAGCGCATCCATGTCTTTAATCCATGCCGAGAAATGCGCGTGGTTGTCGATCCGGTAACAGAAAAGCGCATCCCCGGCATTGTGTACCGTGTAAATCACATTTTCCGCTCCGCATTTTTTTACCAGAGGAATCAGCACATCGCGCGTGACGCTTTTCTTGTCGAAATTGAGGATTGTTTTCCCTTGACTCCAGCGGATTACATTTTCTGCCGACGGAATCTTGAAAGGTGTTGTGTTTCCCCATCTGTCTACCAGATTGAATTGTTGCAGTTCGTCGAAAGTATAATCCGCCACTTTTCCCGTGCCGGTAGTAGTCCGGTCGATGGTTTCGTCGTGCATGAGGACAATCACGCTGTCTTTCGTCATCTGCGGGTCGATCTCGAAAAATGATTCGATGTAACTCAGTGTATATTCAAACGTTTCGATCGCGTTTTCGGGAAATCCGGGCGCATTGCCTCCCCTGTGCCCGCTCACAATCATGCGGCATCCGGCCGTGTAGCGAAAATACTGTTCTACGTCTGCATACGTCCCGCACGGAATGACATGCCGCGTGGCCTTTCCCTCCCGGCTTCCGCCGCAGGAAACAAACAGGCTTGCTGCGAAAATGATTGTAACCGTTTTGCGTATCCTCATCATATGAAATTTTTTACTCGCGCAAAAGTACGGATAATTTTCAATGTATATCGGATATGATGCTTCTTCTTTTTATCTCCGAGATGATGCGGTAATTTCTCGTGAAACAGGATTTATCACACATGTGATAGAAATCATCACACTTGTAATGAAAGTCATTTCACATGAAATAGAAATCATCACACTTGTGATGAAAGTCATCACACATGTGATAGAAGTTATCACACATGTGATGAAAGTTATCACACATGTGATGAAAGTTAGCACACATGTGATAGAAGTTAGCACACATGTGATGGAAGTTATCATACATGTGATGGAAGTTATCACACATGTGATAAATGTTAAAACATGAAATCCTGATCCCGTCAGGAGCGTTTTTCCATCTCTACACCGCAAGCCGGCGGCATTTACGATATTCATTTAATTTTTTATGAGCTATTATTTTTTAAGGATTTATTCGTATGTTTGTCGCCTGTTTCGGAATAAAATGGATACGGCAAATAAACTACAACTATTTAATCGTTTATATGCGGATTACCAAAAGCGGTTCGTACGATTTGCCTGCACGTATGTTCGCGACCTGGCTGTAGCCGAAGACATTACGGCCGATGCTTTCGTCCATTACTGGGAACACATCGATTCGCTGGCGCCCGACATCTCCGCACCGGCCTACATTCTCGGCATCATCAGAAACAAAAGCCTGACGTATTTGCAGCGCGAGCAGGTGCGCGAAGTTGTGGAAGAAAAACTGAGAAACCACGCGGAATGGGAGTTGCGCACGCGAGTGGAAATGCTGGAAGCGTGTAATCCCGAAGCGCTTTTTACCGCCGAAATCCAAGCGATTGTTGACCGGACGCTGGCCTTACTGCCCGAACAGACCCGCCGGATATTTATGATGAGTCGCTACCGAAACATGTCGCACAAAGAAATTGCCGCGCAGTCGGACATGACCGTGAAAGGCGTCGAATTTCATATCTCCAAAGCGCTTAAATTGCTAAAAGTTAATCTTAAAGATTATCTGTTCGCATTTTTGTATTTGTTTCTCTGATTTTTTTTTCGTTTTTTTACTGGGGATGTGGTTTCCCGAACAGATATTAATATGTAGGGTAACAAGAAATGGATAGAAACATACTGTACGTATTCTTTAACGGAACGGCATCGCGCAACGAAGAAATGCAGGTACGCGAATGGCTGGAGGCTTCTGCCGAAAACAGGCGTATTTTCCTGAAAGCGCGCAAACTGTTCGACATGACTGTGCTGAATGTGCAGGAAGATACCGGCAGGCAAAAGGCCGGACGCCGGACGCGCACCGCCATGTTTTTGAAAGAAGCCGCCAAGACTGCTGCGATTGTAGCGCTCACGGTTATTGTATGTTACGAATATTTCCAAAATCATGCACGCGACGAAGATTCGGCCATGCAGACGGTCTCCGTTCCGGCCGGACAGCGGGTGAATATCACGTTGCCCGACGGCACAAACGTATGGCTGAATGCCCGTTCGAGCCTTGCCTGTCCGGTATCGTTCAACCGTAACGAGAGAGTGATCACACTGGACGGGGAAGCATATTTCGAAGTGGCCGAAGACAAAAAGAGACCGTTCGTCGTACAAACGGTGCAGGGAGTAGTCGAAGCGCTGGGTACGCATTTTAATGTGGATGCATACGCATCGGACAGCGCCTTCGAAGCGACGCTGATGAGCGGAAGCCTCAGAGTCAGACTGAAAGACGACGACACAAGCCACGTATTGCTGGCGCCCGACGAAAAAGCCGTCCTGAAAGAAGGAAAACTGCAAGTCGAACACGTGGACGACTACACGCGATACCGCTGGCGCGAAGGACTGATATGCTTCAGCAACGCATCGTTTGTCGACATCATGCACGATTTTGAAAAATATTACGATATATCCATTCGGGTAAAAAACACGAAAGTAACGAAGTATTCCTGTACGGGCAAATTCCGCTATACGGACGGAATCGACTACGCCCTGTGGGTTTTACGGAAAGACATACATTTTACTTACCGGCGAGACGATGAAAATCAGATTATGTATATAGAGTGAATAAAAAAGAATGTTTTACCATCAAAATTTAATGCCTGTGGGAAAAGAAAGAAATGCATAAAAACCAAACAAAAGGAAACCGGCCGACATGCGCGGCTGCCTGCCGGTGATTGACACAATTTCCAAATAACAAACGTATTAATATCAAAACAAAATCACGTATGAAAAACAAATTTTTGATGGAGGGGTATTGCCTCCGAAAATTACAACGCAACAAAATTTTTAGCACTATGAGATTAGCAGCATTTTTATTTACCGTATGCGTAATGTATTCATATGCAGGGAATACATATTCGCAAAATGCAAGAGTGACGCTTAACAGACAAAACGTGCTGTTGAGCGCGGTCTTGGATGATATTGAGCGACAGACGGACTATCTGTTCATCTTCAACCACGAAGTAAACGTGAACCGCAGAGTCTCGGTAAAGGCAAAGAACCGGCCTGTGTCCGACGTACTGGACAAATTGCTTGCAACTACGGATGTAGCGTATGCCCTGACCGGAACGCACATTGTGCTTTCCAGAAAAGAAACGCCGCCTTCCGCATCAGGCGAGGCAGGCGTGCGGCAACAGTCCGGCAAACGAATAACAGGTATGGTGACCGACGTTAAAGGCGAACCGATCATCGGCGCCAATGTGATTGAAAAAGGGACAACCAACGGAACCGTTACCGATGTGGAGGGCAACTTTTCTCTGACCGTTTCGGATAATTCCGTATTGCAGGTATCCTATATCGGCTATATTACTCAGGAAATCGGCGCATCCGCCGCTGTGTGGGGGGGGGGCAATTCGCTTGTAATCAGAATGATAGAAGACAGTCAGGCTTTGGAAGAAGTCGTGGTTGTCGGGTATGGGACACAAAAAAAGGAAAATCTTGTAGGAGCCGTATCGGCTATACAGGGAAATGAAATTGCCGCTGCAAATGCCTTTGATGTAACAAATGCGATTTCAGGAAGATTACCGGGTGCAACCGTTATACAAGGATCCGGGGAGCCGGGTAACGACGAAGCAACTATTCTTATTCGCGGCAGAACTACGTTGGGCGACAAGGGAGCCAAAACAGCGCCTTTAGTCGTTATCGACGGCATCCCCGACAGAAGTTTATATGAGGTAGATCCGAACGATATTGAAAGCATATCCGTTTTGAAAGACGCCTCGGCCGCCATCTATGGTTCCCGTGCTGCAAACGGAGTAATCCTTGTAACAACCAAGAGTGGCGGCGCCAACAAAAAAGCCAATCTGAGCTATGAATTTTCACAAGCTTTCAAAACTCCAACAATACTTCCAAGTGTAGCAAATGCTGCCGAATATGCGCAATATATAAGCGACTACCAGTCATATGAAGGCGTGAGCCGGCTTTATTCGGACAGGGATATCGAATTATATAAAAGCGGTGCGGATCCGTGGGAGCATCCTGATACCGACTGGATGGGTGATCTTGTCAGAAAATGGACAACAGATACCCGGCACAGCTTATCCTTGAACGGAGGATTTGATGCCACACGCTACTATGTATCTTTCGGTTACAGGGACAATCAGGCCATGTATAAACAGGAATCCACAAAATACAAGCAGTATAACCTGCGGGTGAAATTGGATATTCCGATTGCAGACTGGCTGGAGACGTCCGTATTGTACGGCGGATACTTGACCTCGCGGAAATATCCTACCGCAGACACGTATTATTTGGTAGGTTGGGCAACCATGGTCGTCCCGACGGTACCTTCTTTTTGGCCTACAGGCGAGCCGGGTCCCGATTTCGAAGGCGGGTATAATCCGGTGGTCAATACAAGCTTTGACGCCGGTTACAAACAACGGGAAAACTATAAAAATGAAATTACTTTCCGCGCATCATTCAAACCGCCAATGATCAAGGGATTGTCAATAGACGGCTTTTTTAATTACGATGTGAACAATCAAAATTCGAAAGTATTCAAAAAACCCTGGACGCTATATTTTGCAAACTATGACTCTGCGGTCAGAAATTCCGAAGGGTTTATTACAAGTATGGAACTCGACCCACGTCAGCGCGGTATTGATTCTCCCGAATTGACGGAGGGAAATGAAGGTTACAGACGAAAAATGTTCAATGTCAGTTTTACTTATGCCAAGAAGCTGGGAGATCATTCCTTTTCAATATTCGGCGCTTTCGAACAATTTGATGAAAATTCTTTCGGATTCGACGCTTACAGAAAGTATTTTATTTCGGATTTGGTTCAAGCGCTCGACGCAGGCGGCGAAAAAGACAAGTCAAATTCCGGTTGGGTAAGTATATATGCAAGACAGTCATGGATCAGCAGGGTTAATTACAGTTTGAAAGACAAGTATCTTGCCGAATTTATATTCAGGCGCGACGGTTCCTTTAAGTTCCCGCCTTCGAGCAGATGGGGTAATTTCCCGGCATTGCTTTTGGCCTGGCGTGCGTCGGAAGAAGGTTTCTGGAAAGAAAACCTGTCATTCATAGATTATTTTAAATTGAGGGCAACTTACGGGCAAATGGGTATGGATCCGGGAGATCCTTTCCAATACATCAATAAATACAGTCTGGGTTCGGGAGTAACGCTGGGGACAGATAAAAATGTTCAAACGAAGATATATCAGTCCGTAGTAGCGAATCCTGCCATTACATGGGAAAAACAAACGACGTACAACGTGGGTTTCGATTCTCAATTCTTAAACCGAAAGTTCCATTTGAATACGGAATTTTTCCACAACAGGCGTTCGGATATTTTGATAACCAAGAATGCTTCGGTTCCGGCGTTCACCGGACTGGCGCTACCGGATGAAAATATAGCAATTGTCGATAATCGAGGCTTCGAAGCGGATGCCGGTTATCATACCACACTGGCAGACAAGGTAAAATTTGACCTGACCGGCAATTTAAGCTGGGCGCGTAATAAAGTAGTCTTTATGGATGAGCCTGAGCGTGCTGTATCCTGGCAAAGAGAAACGGGACATCCGTACGGCTCAAAGCTGGTTTATAATACAATCGGTATTTTCAAAACTCAGGCGGACGTAGACGCTTATCCGCACTGGTCGGGAGCCAAGCCGGGCGACGTCATTTTTGAAGATGTCAACAACGATCAAGTTATCAATGCGGACGACAGAATACTGCTGGATAAAACCGATGCTCCCGAACTGTTTTACGGGCTGAAAATTGACATGGCATATAAGAACTGGTCGCTGTCTGTCCTCACACAGGGACAAGGGTCATACTATAAAAGCTCCATTGAAGGAAACAGAGGTATCGGCCAAAACGTATTCAAATGGATGGCGACGGATTACTGGACTCCCGAAAACAACAATTCGGACAGGGCAAGACCCTTTCACCGTGCCGATCAGTACTGGTCGTATTTGAGCAATTCAAATACTTACTGGTTTGATAATATGGCATATTTGCGATTGAAGAGCGTAGTACTGAATTATACTGTTCCCGGCGCCATCTCTTCGAAAGTCGGCGTCTCAAGGGCCGACGTATATGCCACCGGATACAACCTTCTACTGCTGTATTCCGCACAGAGAAATTATGACCCTGAAATCGGGAATCCACAGTATTATCCCGCAATGAAGTCATTTAATATTGGTCTCAAACTAAACTTTTGATAGAATTAAATTGTTAAATTAAAAAGATATGAAAAAGATTAGCTTAATAAGCAAGAGTTGCATTTTTATGATATTATCCGCTTTTACGATAATATCCTGCGACAACGTACTCAACCAGGACCCTGTTGATTCATTTAATGAAGAGTCCCTTTTTCAAGACGTCAATCTTGTCGAAGCCTTTTTGTTTCAGTGTTATGATCAAATAGGCAGTGATAATAAAGACAATACTACTGTTTTGGGAATGCGTGAAGACTTACTGTCATCATCCACGGATGAACTGCTCAATATCCACCGGGCAGGAAGCGTAACTTTTACCAAAGGAACCCTGTCCCCCAGTTATCTCGGACATTTCGGCGATGCAAACTACAGTTGGATCACATGGAATTCCAATTACAGTAACATTAAAAACGTCAATACGTTACTGGGAGGGATAGATGATGTGCCGGTTAAAACGTCTGTCGACGAGGCGAGAATCAAACAGATCAAAGCGGAAGCTTATTTTATAAGAGCGTTCAACTATACCAACCTGCTCAGATCTTACGGCGGCGTAGTGATTGTAGACAAGAAGTTTAACCTGGATGATGACTTTTTATCTCCGACACGGGCCACCCTTCAACAAACGTTGGATTTTATCCTGTCGGATATTGAAAAAGCATTGGCCGACCTGCCGTTGAAAACGGATATTGCACAGGGACGAGCCACAAAAGGCGCTGCCGCCGCTTTGAAGTCCAGACTGTTGAGTTTTGTATCGGGCGAATTGACCAATGGAGGATATGAACCTTCAAATGCGCTTGTTTCTTTTCCGGGAAACAGTAGAAACGAAAAACTGCTGGCCGCCAAAAATGCCGCTAAGGATATTATAGATGGGAAATATGGCGTGTATGCGCTCACAGGCTCCACAGACGACCCTCCCGCAAATATGACGGAAGAAGATGTAACGGCATACGCCGCCAACTTCGAAAGCATCTTTTTGCAGAAAGGCGAGTGGAACGATGAAGTTATTTTCGGCGTTCAATATCTTAACAAGCAGGGGAACAGAGCGCAAAACAATCTGTTTTGGGGCCCTAACGGATATAGCTGCTGGGGAAATAACGAACCGATAGAAGACCTTGTAAGAGAGTTTGAAATGAAAGACGGAACCTCGTTTCAATGGGATAAATACAATCCGGGAGAAACGAAAGTAAGGGCTTTTACGAAGGAACAGTTGGATGCCGATCCGGAACGAAATCCTTATAACGGAAGAGAACCCCGTTTCTATGCCACGGTGCTCTACGACGGCGCTCCGTGGAGGGAAAGGGCTTCGACCGGCAACAAAATCCGGATAGGCCACAAAATCACAAGTGCAGGCAACGGTCTGATCGGCAAAAATGTTTCCGAAATAATTTCCGAAATATCCGGCCTTGAATCGGAAACTGTCGGAGGCGAAGACTCTCGTTCGGCAGCCAAACAAGCCTGGAACGGCACAAAAACCGGTTATTACCTGCGGAAAATGCTCGACATCACAATAGACGGCGAGGTGGACAATAACGAAAATGCCTGGATTGAAATGAGGTACGCCGAAGTGCTGCTGGACTACGCCGAAGCCTGCATTGAACTGGGCGAAATTGAAGAAGGGATTAATACCCTGAATCGGATCAGAAATCGGGCCGGTTTGCCCGACAGACCCGTCGGCGTCTCTCAAGCTCAGGCAAGGGAGTGGTACAGGCATGAAAGGCTGATAGAAATGCTGGCCGAAGGAGACAGATGGTATTGTATCAGGAAATGGATGATTTGCGACGAAGTAATTAAAGACTCTCATCCGATGTATATATACCATTTCGATGACGGAGTGTCACTGTATGTGCACAATACCGCAACTTTTGCCGACGAAAGGAAGTGGAACGACCGGCAATACTGGCTGCCCGTCTCCATTACCGAAATCAACAAAGCTCCCCAGTTGGAACAAAATCCGGGATATTAAGCATCATTATTTTAAAAAGCACATATTATGGAATTTTCAAGAAGAGATTTTATTAAAACGGCAGGAGTAGCTGCCGCAGGGGCTTTCATACCGAACAGTCCTTTAAAGGCATCCGGCACGGCATG
>JAISNP010000101.1 GCA_031276175.1 Tannerella sp. | reverse complement strand
AATACAAAGGGAAATGGTATCTTTTCCATCACGACTGCGTCCCGTCGGGAGGCAAAACGTGGCTGCGCAGCCTGAAGGTGATTGAACTGGAATATGACCGGGAGGGCGCTATACAAACGGTGGACGGGAAAGAAGAGCATAAATAACTCTCTTCTGTTTTTCAAAACAAATTAGATATCAACAGGAATCGTTTTACAGAAACAAATTTTTTCATTGGAATCTCCCGAAGATGGAACAGTTTTATTTTCGCCTTATCCGCTTGGACTCAAAAAACAAAAACCATATACATTATTTTTTTGCAAACAACTACATTTTTTTCCTCACAGTATTGCTCCCTTTTAAAATACTTTCTATCTTTGCACCCAAAATCATTCAAGTATGACAACATTTTACAATAACTGCATTTCCGCTAACGAATCCCTATCCGGTGGTTGTCGTTCTGTTTTGATTTTTACCCCCCCCCCCCTCCTGTTTTATAAATAACTGCAAATCAGTTAATTATGTCGCATCCATTTACCGGTCTGCGGGAAACCTTTCCCCAGCGCCGGTAACTGCATACACTTCTTGCGCTTCCGCATACAAGCCTTGCGTTTCCGCATACGGGTCTTGCGTTTCCGCATACGAATCATCTGTTTTCCCATACACTTATCATATTAATTAAAATAAAATTATGACACGAAAAGATTATTTATCGAGAAAAGACTCCGAATTAGTTATTTGGGGCGACAATTTTGTGAATCTGGCGAACACCAATGCTACGGCTTGGGGAATCCCCAAGGATGAAATTACCGCTTTGCAGACGGCGCAAACCGAGTTCAAAACCCTTCAGGCAAAAGCCGACAGTCCGGCAAAAACGTCCATCATCGTGGCGGAAAAAAATGCCTCCCGCAAGCGGCTGGTTACGAAAATCCGCGCCATGGTGGATTTTCGGATGAAAAATCCCGTCATCACCGATGCACAGCGCATTGCGTTGGGGCTTCATGTGCAGGACAAGACGCATACGCCGATTCCGGCGCCACACGCCAGTCCCGCGTTGAGGCTGACTGTACAGGCTCTGCGGCGGATTTCGGCGGAATTTCGCGACCCGTCAATCGCCGGCAAGGCAAAGCCCTACGGCGTGAACGGCGCAGTGATTGTCTATGCCGTACTCGCTGCGCCGCCCGCCAACCCCGACGCCCTCGCACATTCCGTGCTGGCTACCCGAACGCCGCACACGCTGGAATTTGCCGAAGAAGAACGCGGTAAAACGGTGTACGTCGCCGCCTGCTGGCAAAACGAAAAGGGTCAAAAAGGCCCCTGGAGCGAAATAGAAAGCGCTATTATTCCCTGAAAAAAACAGAAAATGAATCCACATTTTATCTTCATATAATTTTTATCACAATGAAAAATCAATGGACTTTTTTATCAGTAATGCTTGCGATGTTCTGGGGAATTTCGCAAGCGGTTTCAGCGCAAAGCTCTTGCGCAACAGCCGTCGATGCAACTCTCGGCGCCAATCAGGCTCCGGCAATGCAGGAATTTTGGTACAGGTTTTCGGTCATCGGACAACCGTTGGCGCAGTATTATGCCAACTACGACAGCAAAAGCTTGGACGTCAGTGTAGCTGTTTTTGCCGGCACGTGCGACAATTTGCTCGGGCAGGGAAGTTCTATTCCGGCCATCGAAGGCGACACCCGCACCTACTACATCCGTTTTACATGGAACAGCGGCACGCCGCTGACTTTTGAGTGGGAACTGTATCAATTCCTGATCGTGCCGATGACAGGTATTGAGGTAACGCCGTCGAGTTACAGTCTCGCCTTCGGCGAAAGTTTCCTAATCGACAATGTATTTACGGTCAGTCCCGTACCCGCAAATACAACACAAAGTTTCCTGACGGAATACCACTTAATCGACAGTTACGGAATTATTGATCCGCCTATCTTTCAGGCGAACAATCCGACCTTGACGGCTATCGGCAGCGGTACGGCACGACTGGCTTTCTTCGCCACAAACCGGAGCGATTATTCCTCTTTCGGCGCCGACACGGTTACGATAAACATTGCCGCTCCTGCGCTCTGTTCGTCGGCAACGACCATTTTCGCAGGCGTCAATACCGCACAAGCCGCACAGGAACAGTGGTTTCGCTTTATGGCGACAACATCAGGCATTTATTCCATCAATCATGGGGCAATAGATATAGACAATGATGGGAAAAACGACCTTTTTACGAATTGGACTGTTTACAAAGGTGATTGCAACAATCTACGGCAACAGGAAACGCCATATCTCAATGGCGCACAATGCAGTTTCAAAGCCGAAGCGGGACAAATCTATTCCATCAAACTGTACCAACCCGGCTACTACGGTTTGACAACATTCGATTTTACGCTGGAAAGCCCGAAAAGCGTTACCGGCTTCAATCTGACCACCAAACAATTAGATATTGACCTTTACACCGGTTACGATCTTGCCGGTCTGGGATTGAATTTCACGCCCGCCGACGCTACCGATAAGGGGCTGTCGGTGGAAGTGCGCGATACAAGCATTATTGAATTATGGGAAGACGGGCAGGCGATTATCTACAAAGACGCCATCAATGCCAAAAAAGAAGGCTCAACCCACGTCGTCTTCACCACCCACGATGGCGGTTTCAAAGACTCGTGTCTGGTTACGGTAAAACGTATCCATTTGACTTCATTCCAGCTTAGCTTCCACGAAAAAACGCTTTGGCTGCCTTACGGATCAAGCGGGGAATACGTCAATATCAACAATATCAATGACACGTCGGCATTGCGAGTAATTTTCACTCCTGCCAATGCTACCGACAAAAGTTATACGGTTGCCATACGCAACAAAGGCATTGTAAAATATGACGGATACAGCCTGCAAGCCAACCGGGAAGGTTCAACTTATGTCGTTTTCACTGCAAACGACGGCGGCTTGCGCGACAGTATTCTGATTAATGTAACGCGAACAACAACCGGCGGATCGCCCTGTGAAAACGCCGCCGCAGCTCAACTTGGCAACAATACCATGCCTGCCGCCGAAAATCATACGGAATGGTTTACATTTACGCCGGTCGAAGCGGCAAATTATGCCTTAACCATTAACGTAGAAAAATATCCTTTTACCGGTGTGGAAGTTTACACGGGCGATTGCCAATCGCTTTACCTGCTCAACGACGGTCGATTAGGAAGCGTAAACGAATACGGCTACGGCGCCGGATTTTTCGGCGAAGCGGGAAACAGGTATTACCTGAAGTTGACCACCGAAGATTATAACACTCCTGGCGGCGGAACGATTGTTCCCTACACATGGGAAATAGCCAAAATTTCGGCAAGCATTTCAGGCACGGTTACAGACAACGGCGTGGCGGCACAAGGCAATGTAGAACTGTATTCGACTAAAAACGGTTCCGCAACCCTGCTGCAAACCGCCGGTATTCAGGCAAACGGCGCATATCAGTTTGACAATTTGGGCGCTGAACATTACGCCATAAGAGCCGTAACCACCGCCGGCAATATCACATGGCAGGGTAGCAACACGCCTTACTTTGTCGAAAACGCCGTAATCACGCCCACGGGATCGGGAGCAATCACCGGCAAAGACATTAGCATCATCCGTCCGGCAACGCTCAACGAAGGCAATGCCGGAATCAGCGGATACATCGTTAAAAGCGAAGTGGTTGTGCCGTCCATTCGCCGCGTAAAATCTGCCGAAGGCAATCCCGCCGCCGGCATAACGGTATTCCTACTTCGCGCCACCGAAAGTACGCCGGTTACCTACACCACAACCAATACCGAAGGTTATTTTGAATTTACAGGCCTTGGCGTCGGCGAATACCGGATTCGAATACAAGCGCTCGAACTATTGGAAGAAACCGAAACTACGGAAGTCAGCATAACCGGCGAGGGGCAAAATGTTGAACTTGCCTACGAGATAAGCGAAACCGGCATTGAAGAAACCTCCGCTTTAACCCGAACGTCTGAAATACAGGGTATTTCAGTATTCCCCAATCCCGTACAGGATGAGTTGCAGATTGCAGGCTTTCGCGCCGGCAACGTCATTGAGATTGTCGATTTATTCGGGCGCCTGGTTGTCACAGCTCGGGAGAATGTAATCGACGTTTCTCATTTGCCGAAAGGCGTGTATTTGGTAAAAATCATTTCCGGCAATCAAAGCGTAACGAAAAAGATAATCAAGCCGTAAAAACATCATTGGAGAAATCCGGGTTTAGTCGGGGCTTTACTTGCGAAAGGTAAAACCCCGACTTTTTTATTGCGCATTACAGGGCTGTGTCCGTTTATATTGCTCTCGCAAATCTTTATCATTTTTGGAACCGCAATGAA
>JAISNP010000039.1 GCA_031276175.1 Tannerella sp. | reverse complement strand
TATATCGGATATGATACCTCAACCGGCCGGAAGCCGCAATCTTCCGTTCCGGAAGCCGTCGTCCGGACGGGAAAAAGGACTTCCGGGGCGCGAAAAGCGCCGGAATCCTCACATGAGTTTGTTTCAACCTCACGTGAGTTTGTTTCAAACACGCGTGAGTTTGCTTCAAACACACATGAGTTTGTTTCAAACACACATGAGTTTGTTTCAAACACACATGAGTTTGTTTCAAACACACGTGAGTTTATTTCAAACACACATGAGTTTGTTTCAAACACACATGAGTTTGTTTCAAACACACGTGAGTTTGTTTCAAACATACATGAGTTTGTTTCAAACACACGCGAGTTTGTTTCAAACATACATGAGTTTGTTTCAAACACACGCGAGTTTGTTTCAAACACACATGAGTTTGTTTTAAACACACGTGAGTTTGTTTCAACCTCACGCGAGTTTGAAAAAAACACACGCGAGGATTTTTCGTCTTTTCCCGGAGAAGGGCTGTTTATTCCGTCGTCCGGACGCTGCAAGAATAAATGAAGATTGCGGCTTTCAACCGATGGAGGTATCATATCCGATATACATATTATTTAATGGTCACGGTTTGAGTAAATTTTATGTCGGACGAAGAACTGCCGAGCATAAATTCAAATTCGCCGGGTTCGGTCACCCGCTTCATTTCCGGATTGATGAGCCACAGATGTTCTTCGGGGAAGACGGTCATTGTGACGGTTTTCGATTCGCCGGCTTTGAGGAAGACTTGCGAGAAACCTTTTAACGCCTTGACGGGAGTGGCCACGCTGCCGATTTTGTCACGGACGTAAAGCTGCACAGTCTCCGTGCCGTCCGTACTGCTTGTGTTCCGCACGTCGAGCGTGACTGTGACGGGTTCTTTCACGGAGGCTGTTGTCGGAGTGATATTGAAGTTGCGGTACTCGAAAGTCGAGTAGCTCAACCCATGCCCGAAACAGAACAGCGGTTCCCCGTTTCCATCCGTATAATTTCCCGGCGAAGACGGTTTCTTCGAGTAATAGACAGGCAGCTGCCCCTGATACTGTGGGATACTGACGGTCAGTTTCCCCGACGGATTATAATCGCCGAAAAGCACATCCGTAATGGCATGCCCGCCCGCTTCGCCGGGGAACCAGGCCTCCAGTACCGCCTGCGAACAGGCGACGACGGGCGCAAATACCAGCGGACGCCCGTTCAGCAGGATGCTTACTACGGGTTTGCCACTCGCGGCGGCGGCCTGCAACAGCGCGATGTCTTCCTCTTTGAGATTCAGGTTCTGACGGTCTTTGCCTTCGCCTACTTCCTGATTCGTCTCTCCGAGCACGACAACGGTCATGTCGGAAGCGGCCGACGATTGCGCTATTTTTCTGTGGTAGTCCGAATTGTCCGAATATTCAACCATCCGCCAGCGCACGTCGACCGATGCATTTTCGTCCGTTTCCGCATATTCGAGCCTGACGGGGATTTTTTGCCCTGCATCGAGGCGTATCCGGTGGCTTTTGCCCTGGCGTCGTCGGGCGTCGCCCCAGTTGTCTATCAGCAGTTCATTGTCGAGATACAGTTTGGCATAATCGTCCGACGACAGCCGAAATTCATACAATCCGCCGACGGGCGCCGTGATATATCCCGAATAACGCACGGAGAAATTGTCGGGGTCGATTCCCGGAGCAGGACTTAAATTGTGCCAGTCGCCCTGAAGATATTCCTCCACCGACGTATATGCCGGTTGGCCGGACAAATCGGCGTTGTTGAAATATGCTGCGAAAACGCCTCTTTGCGACGGCCTTTCCGCATTGGACAGTACGGTCGACGGGATGGGAGCAAACATGCCGGATATGGGGGACTGCACGTAGTCGATCGCGATGTCGTTTCCGAACCGCTCATTCAACGCTTCGTACACGGTGACGCCCCGTGCGTCGCGCGGGGAATATCCGCCGATCGACGATATGTTTGCCAGCGCGCCGGCCAGCGTGATTCTCTTTATGTTTTTGCTCAGGGGCAGCGTCCGGCGGTCGTTTTTGAGAAGCACGATCGATTTGCGTCCCGCTTCGAGCGCCAGAGCCTGATGGGCTTCGCTGTGAAACACTTTGTCGACGAGCGTTTCGTCGGTATAAGGATTTTCAAACAATCCGAGTTCGAACTTGATGCGCAGAACGGCGGCAACGGCTCTGTCGAACTTTTGTCCGGGTATGGAGCCGTCTTTTACCGCCTCGACGACAGAAGTCTGAAAAACATCGTGGTCGAAATCATAGAACTGCATGTCGAGGCCTGCATTAATGGCCTGCGCGACGGCTTCTTTGAGTGTGGCGGCCGTATAGTGAGGCTGCAACAGTCGGCGGATGGCGCCGAGGTCGGTGACCACCATGCCGTCGAAGCCCCATTCGTCGCGCAGGAGTTTGGTCAGAAGCCATTCGTCGGCAATGCAGGGAATCCCGTCGATGTCGTGATAAGCCGCCATGATGCCGCGCACGTTGGCCTCCCTGACCGCCTTTTCGAAGACATAAAGATGAGTGGAGCGGGCTTCGCGTTCGCCGATGAAGACAGGCGCCGTATTGCTGCCGCTTTCGGGAATGCCGTGCACGCCGAAATGCTTGGGTTCCGCCGCTACCGTGTTGTTGTCTTTCAGACTGTTTCCCTGCATACCTTTCAGCAGATTGACGGCCATGCGCGAATTGAGATAGACGTCTTCGCCGAAAGTTTCTTCCGTCCGTCCCCAGCGCGGGTCGCGTCCCAAATCAAGGTTGGGCGCCAGCAGGAAATGGACGCCGTGCGCGCGTGTTTCCGTGGCAATGGCCTGCCCGATGCGATACATAAGCGTGGTATCCCAGGAGCTTGCATTGCCGATAGGCACGGGAAAAGTCGTCGCCCCGGCGCCGCAATATCCGTGGAGACCTTCCTCGATAAACAGTACGGGAATACCCAGGCGACTGTTTTCTACGGCTCGACGCTGCAATTCGTTCGACAGGGCAGCCGTCTTGGGGTAAAAGTCGTGTATGGAACCGATACACATGGAATCGAAAAAATGTACGGTTTGTATTTCGTCGAACGTCCCGTCCGTCTTGAGGATGCTATTGGCGGAGAGCATGTCGAGTTGTGCGGCTTTTTCTTCCGTCGTCATGCGCGACATCAGGTCTTTGATTCGCTCTTCGACCGGCACGGAAGCGTCCTTGTAACGTGGCCTCGTCGAATGGCAGCCGCATACCGCCGGAAGGCAGCAGGCGACAAGCGAAAGGATATAAAGATTCTTTTTCATAGCTCATATTTTTACATGAATGCTCTTATATTTGGTCACGAATGTCAGTAATGACGGGGCATGACCGGCCTCTGCGTTTTCCGTCCGGCTTTTGTCCAATGCAAAAGCAATCGTTTTTTCTTCGCCGGGAGCCAGTTCGTAATGATGTACTTCGCCGGTCTGCACTCCGTCGACATACAGGTACACCTTGCCGGTATCCATGATGTTGCCCGCGTTTTTCACCTTGATAACAGCCCGTTTTTTGTCGTACACCAGATTTTCTTCTATTCCCGAATACGACAGGACGAAATCGGCCGCATACGCTTTCCGGCAGTCGATCGTCGCGGTCAGCCCTTCCGAATCGGAGCGGTAGCCGGTGTTGTCCTTTATCCTGTCGGCGGCGCGGTACGAAGGACTTTTCCCTCCGAGGTGAATCTTAAATTCGCCGGGTTCGACGACGCGGTCCATCCTGTCGTTCAACAGCGAGAGTTGGTAAGGCGTCAGGGAGAAGCGGATGGTTTTCGTTTCTTTCGGAGCGAGGGTGATACGCTCGAAATCTTTCAACTCCATCACGCGGGTTTTGACGCTTGCATACATGTCGGTGACGTAGAGCTGTACCACTTCGTCGCCGGCCGTTTCTCCCGCGTTGACAACGTCTGCCCGTATGTGAACCGTCCCGTCGTCATTGACTTGCGTTTGCAGGTTCGAGTATTTGAAACGGGTGTAACTCAGTCCGTAGCCGAAGGGATAGAGCGGATAAAACTCCATGTCGGAATATTCGTAACGCCGGCCGGAAGTCTTAAAGTTGTAGTAGTTGGGAACCTGCCCTGCATGACGCGGGAATGTCATCGGCAGGCGTCCGGCGGGGTTGTAGTCGCCGAAAAGCACATCGGCGGCGGCATATCCGCCTTCCTGTCCGGGAAGCCAGTTTACCAGAATCGCCTTGCAGTGTTCGGCGGCGTAAGACACGTTGAACGGACGTCCGACCTGCAGTATTAAGATGACCGGCTTGCCTGTTTCGCAGACTGTTTCCAGCAATCTTTGCTGATAGCCGGGGAGTTCGAGCGTGGCGTAATCGTGATTTTCGCCCGACGTCTGACGTATTCCTTTCCTTGCGGCGCTATTCGAATAATCGCCCAGAACCATTACGACGACATCAGACAGTAACGCCGCTTTCCGCGCATTTTCGGGATTGAAACTTTCGTCGCCGTTAAATTCACAACCTTTTTCGTAAATCACTTTCGAGTTTTTATCGACTGCTTCTTTTATACCTGTGAGCGCCGATTTCAGTTGTCCGTCCTGCAATTTCGGGCTGTAGTCGCCGGGCTGCAGATCGTCGGCTCCGGGCCCGATTACAGCTATGGTTTTCACCGATTTGGACAATGGCAGGAGGTTGTCTTTATTTTCAAGTAACACGATGGATTCGCGCGCCGCCCGGCGAGCCAGCGCCTTATGTTCCTCCGATTGCCATCCGGGATAGGACTTGTTCCAGTCGAGGGCTTTTGAGGGATTGTTTTCAAAGAGACCTTTCCGGAACATGACGCTTAACATCGTGCGGCACACGTTGTCAAGGTTTTCCATGTCGATTCCTCCGTTGCCGGCTGCCGCGATGACGTCCTTGTTATTGTATGTATCGCCGCAGTTAGTAGCGATTCCGGCAGCCAGCGCCTGGTTGGCGGCCTCTACGACATCGGCAGCCGTATAGTGTTTGCGGGCGGTCAGGTTGCCGAGTGCGCCGCAGTCGCTGACTATGAAGCCGTCGAAACCCCATTCTTCGCGCAGGATGCCTTGCAGAAGCTCCGTACTCTTGGCTACGGGCACGCCCAGGTAGTCGGAATAGGCCATCATCAGCGATTGGCAGCCGTATTCGCGGATTACGTGGCGGAAGGGAACCAGATGTATCTCGCGTATTTCGCGTTCCGACAGGCCAATGTCGTGCGAATCGCGGCCACCCAGCGGAGCGCCGTGTACGGCAAAATGTTTCGGAGTAGTTATAAGCCCTTTGGATTGAAAGCCTTTAATCCATGCGCCGCCGATTTGCGAGACGAGGACGGGATCTTCGCCGAAAGTTTCTTCACACCGTCCCCAGCGCGGGTCCTGCGCGACGTCCAGCACCGGCGACCAGGCCTGTATCGCTCCGGCTGCTGCGGTCTCGTCGCCCACCGTTTCGCCGACCTGTTCCACCAGTTTCCTGTTCCATGTCGCCCCCATTGCAATTGCCTGCGGGAAAACGGTCGCCCCGCTGCCATACGAAAAGCCATGTACGGCTTCCACTTTCTTCATATCGGGCACTCCCAGATGCGGAATACCGGGTATGCCCCAGCCTTCGCGTATCAACTCCATCTTATCGTCCGGCGTCATTGCCGCAAGGAGCAACTCAACCCGTTCTCCGGCCGGCAGGGCGGCGTTCAGCCACGGTTTGTCGACCGTTTGAGCCACCGTCTGCGCTTTGTTTTCCGCATAAATGAAAGCTATCTCCGCAACGGAAACGGGCTTCCTTAATGTATTACCCTTGAAAACAAGCTTAACATGCGCTCCGTATTTCGGCGGAAATGTCAGGCTGAACCTTTGACCGCCTTTAATGTCGTATTTCACCGCATCGCCCGGATTCATCGGGTCGTAGGTGATATACAGGCTGACGGCTTTCTGCAAGTCTTCTTTCGAGAAGCCGGTTGTTTCCATTTGGATTTCCTTTATGTCGCCGGGCGTCCGGAGGGTGAAAAGGAGATACTGTTCCGATGTGAGATCGTTCGCGTTCAGCGTCCATGCCGTCCGGCTGTCGCTGTCGAGCAAATATACGCTTTGCGCGCTGCCGGTCGACGCCGATACGGCCGTAACGCCTTTTTTCTGTGCCGCGCCTGTCATGCAGATAAGTAAAGAACACACGAGGACAAGATTGATTTTTCTCAAGTTTATAATGTTTTCCTGCAAAAGTGCGGAAGCTTTTCCTTCTGTGTGCCGCACCTTTGCCGGAGCGGTTACTGCCGGTTGTTTATTTTTCATTTCCAAATCATTTTATTATATTTTTGAATTTCTTATTTCTATTCTGTTTTGGCTGTCCGAACAGGTTTTTGCTCGTATTCACAGTAGGGGCGAACCTGTCGCTATTGCGATTTGCAAAGCTGTAAACTCATCCGATTCACCGGATTATCTCATTCCGTTCGTTATAACGAAGCGTATCTGCCGTCATCGCGAGGAACGAAGCAATCCGGTAAAGTAATACCACAAAATCACACTGCGCTCAGTATTTGAGATGCGCCCGATAAGACTTCGGAAATACCTTTCAGGCATTTTGCAAATCTTTCAAGGCGCTTCGGGAATACCTTCCGACACTTCGAAAGCCCTTCAAGACGCTTTGGAAATACCTTCCGGGCGCTTCGGAAGTCCTTTCGAAGGACTTCGGGAATACCTTTCAGGTATTTTGTTACTATACTGTATCCGGCATCACAACTTTATGATCGGGTTACAGTAATATCACAAAATTACACCGCACGCAGCATAACGGGGAATACCCCCCGTCAGAAGACGGGGGGTAACGCAACCATTTATTCCGCCGATGCCTCATTCTTTTTTGAACTGCCCGGGAATTGCCTCTTCAGGTCGCTGTAAATGGACGACGCTCCGGGAGCATTCACCTTGGCGGCTTCGCGTATGGCGCGGTAGAACGACAGCGAATTATTGTAGATGTCGGCGCCGAGCAGCAGATTGGTATCCTGCATCGAATGTAACAGGGTGTTTATACGTTCGATACGTGGATTCAATGCACGGTGTGCCGCCATGTCGGACGCATGTTCCGCCATGTCGATATACGACGGCGTCAGTTGCGGCGCCTGACGCATGTGACTGTCTACCTTGTCTACCCACACTTCCATGTCGTACGCCACGCGGCCATATTGCTGGCGTTGTTTCGGGGTAAGGTTGATAACCTTGCCTTTCAAAATGTTTTCAATCGTCGACAGCGCGTTGTCTATCTCTTTCAATTCGTCGTCGGTAAAACTTACCGAAATTAAATTATCCAATGCCATTTGATTATGTATTTAACAGTTTTAAAAAATATCATTTGTTCTTTTTTATCCGGCGCAGACAGAGACAGGGGTCTGTGTCCTGTCTCTGCCGGCGGCCGGCGATATGGTTATACCTTCGCTTAAGGCACGTGTATCTTCTCAATCGTTGTGAAGTTATCCGCCCCCATTCCCGGATAGTTTGTTTCGGGTTTGCCTGCGGCGGTCTGGCAGTTCATCGAAACACGTATCCAGTAATCAATACCGGTGTATTTCACCGGGATGTCGGTACGGAAAGTCAGTTCCTGACCTTCCATGTCGTTTGTGATATTAAACGGGGCTGTAAAGAGGCTACCGTCGGCTGCACCTGCATTGACTGAGCGCGAAACATGCAACTTTCCCTGTCTAAGATCAGGCATTTCATAACCCTGTTTCTGATTGCGGGTAAATTTTACCGAGCAATTCAGATAGCCTTCAGAGTCAACCACAGGTTTTTGTACCCATTCAATTGTCAGGTAAGGCGTAACCGTAAAATCCTGTGTAGCTGTTCCGTTTATTTCGACGAGTTCGCCTGCATCATCATTATCACTGTTAACATCATCATAAGGAAAGAAAGCCCCGCTGTATGGTAATAAACGATAGGTGCCTTTGAATATCTTGGTATTGCGATATGTCCCATCCTGCTGTACTTTAAGCGTTCTATTGGCGGTATACATGGTACTGTCTTTTGCCCAGCTGACTTCACGGATACGGATGATACTTGCTCCTTGATTGACCTGAAAAGGCTGATTTAAATGATCGAATATTTTGCCTTCTATTGTGCAGTCAGGGGCTTCATAGTTGTCTGTTTCGCACTCTGTAAAAGTGAGGCAAAACAAAATAGCCAGGATATAATAATTAAAAAAATTCATCAGTTTCATTTTTTTTGAATATTATTGATTTCTGTTTTTCTGTAATAAAGGATTGTTCTGGAGTTCGTCGCTCGGAATACCTTCATAATAACGGTTTTTGTCAAATGTAGTAGGTTCGCAATAGTGCTCTCCCTGTTTGGCATCATAGATATACTTTCCATCAGGGATACCATTTTCATCAACAGTAGCGCCATTAGTGAACATAAACGAATACAAACCTCTTTTGTTGGTTTGGTTGAATTGCGTATCGAAAGTGAACCAGCGCATCAAATCCCAATATATTTTTGCCTCATTGGCAAGTTCCTTGTAACGTTCAACCCTGAGAATCTGTAAAGCCCGATTGGGAGCTTCTACCCAAGCTCCATGACCTTTCGAGCCGGGTTTGTTCCAGTTCGTGTAAGCTGCATCCGTTGACAGTTCGGCAGGACTTGAAAGCAGGTTTGCTCCGGCTCGAGTGCGAATATCGTTAATACAAGTGTAGGCATCCAGAAGCATGTCAACATCGTTGTAATTCGATTCGCCGTTTTGAGCAAGTTCAATGGCTGCTTCGGCACGGTTTAACAGTATTTCCGCATAACGCATTTCAATCCATGACTGGGTAGATTCAAATAGTTTGGTTGACGCAAGGGGCATATTCAGGTTTATAAATTTTCGCAACAGTATGCCGGTCATTGTACTTCCCTGTCCGTTCCATTTCATTTTAGGCCCATCCAAACCTGCAATATAAATTTTCATTCCCTGAATATCATCGTATGTCGCCGACTCCGTATTGTTGTTATTCTGGGTAATAATCATCGAATTGTCGGATTGAAACATATTCTTCTGCGGTATCCTTGAATCGGTTTGACCGTCTCTGTAATTAAAGTTGGTTGCACCGTCGTCAATACTGAATTTTTTGAACTTGTCCACATTCGGATCAATCGCTTTGTTGAAGACCCCCGAACGGACATCAATCTTGAAGCCTTTCGCCATTTGGCCGGGAACGAAAATTTGTGCCTGCAGGCGCGGTTCGGTAGCGTCCCACATTTGATGACAGTTGTCATATACAAGATAGTTTCCATCCTCGTCAAAGGCACTGAAATGACCTTCGGCGTTCAAAGGCATACCGTCAAAAAGTTCAACCCAGTCAAGAGGAACACCATAACGCCCCCCGTAAGTTGTTGTTAACCGCACCGGACAGAACAGGGCATCCATTGAGTGGGTTGTCGTTAAATAGTCATATTTGCGCAGCCACATGCTTTCCCTGTTGTTATCGCATTTTTCCCATACTTCGGCAAAATTGGCCACTTTGTCGCCGTTTGCATTATGCAGTTCATAGTGTCCTTCTATCAATTTGGTTGCATCCCAAGCCTGTTTGAAATAACCGACTGCTCTATCGGCAGGAATGCCTTGAAGCAGGACGCCGTCTACCGACCAGTCCGGGAATTTATCATGACCGTAGCGGGCGGTAGTTGCAGCATACAGTGCGACGCGGCTTTTCAAACCGGCGGCAACATACTTGTTGGCACGACCCGCTTCACTGGTTTCGGGCATACCTGCAATGGCCTCGTCCAAATCTTTCAGGATAAAGTCGTATGTATCGGCATGGCTGCTTCTTGCTATCCACAGGGAAGATTCGTCGTCGGAATCCATGACTTGAGGAACTTCTATAATGGGCAAACCTCCATATCGTTTTGCCAGTTGGAAATATACGTAAGCCCGGATAAATTTGGCTTCGGCAATCCATGCCACAGCATAAGTTGCCAAATCGGGATATTTGGGCAGGTCGTTAATCAATGTATTGGCTTGACGGATAATTTTAAAACCGTCGCCCCAGTAACCACTACGATGGTATTGTCCAAATCCGCTATCTTCATTGCACATTTCACCTGTCAATGTTCCGATTTGCCAAATATTCAAATCTTTAAAATAGCCGCTATTTGCTGCATAATGATAATCCTCCATCGGCAGGTGGTTGTACATCCCCGCCATATATGCTTTGATACCGCCTTCGGAATAGATGTCCTGAGCTGTCAGAATATTTTTGGGTGTGATGTCCAAATCAACGCATGATGTATGTCCAAATAGAAGACATATTACTGCGACTGTTATTGAATAAATCTTTTTCATATTTAATCTCTTAATTAGTTAATGATTATTAGAATTGAATCGTGCCTCCAAAGTTAACGGTACGGTTCAATGGATACATGTAACCATATAATTCCGTAGGTCTTTCCGGGTCAAGCCCTCTTACTTTTGTAATTGTAAACAAGTTGTAAGCATTGGCAAACAACCGCAGGTTTTTGATGCCCAATTTGTTTGTTACGATGTTATGAGGCAGCGTAAATCCGAGTTCCACATTTTTCAGACGCAGGTAGGCGCCGTTCTGGATATTAAATTCGGAATTGCTTTCCGCTCTCGTTTTTCCATAAGGATAATATCCCGAAATCCACTGGTTGGAAGGGTCGTAAGGGTCTTTATCAGGGTTGACGGGGTGCCAGCGGTCGAAGAGCAGTTCCAGTGCGTTTCCGTCCCATGCCAGGGGTTCGAGCAACTGTTCGCCGTAGGATACGTAGGACATGGCTGCACCCTGAAAGAGGAGGTTGATGTCAAACCATTTCCACTGTCCGCCCAGCGTCATGCCCAGATTCATCAACGGATAATTTCGCAAATCCTGAAAATTATTGATGTTGCCGGATACGATAGTGGTGGCAATCGGATGGTTGTCGTCGCCGTCGATAACGCCGTCGCCGTTCCAGTCTTCGTAGATAGGGTCGCCGGGAAGGGTGCCCGCATTGGAATATATGGAGTTAGCGATTTGTTCGTAGGACTGGTATGTTCCGGCAGCGCTTTTGCCGAACCAGATGTCGGTATAGCGGTCGACCCGATTGTTAAGCCAATAGTCGTACGAGTTGGAGCGTTCGGGCTGTACTTTCTTGGTGAGCATGGCGCGTGTCATGGAGACATGGGCCGATACGTTGTATGAGAGGTCTTTGTTCACGTGATTGAAGTGGCGAAGTTCCAGTTCGAATCCCTTATTGCGGTCTGCATTCAGGTTGGCTTGTGAAATGCCTGAGCCGAACGTGCCGGGAACAATTATCGAAGGTGTATCGAGCAAGCCGTCGCGGTCGCGCTGGAAGAAATCGAGTGAGACGCCGAGCAGTCCGTTCCGGAGGTCGATGTCGAGACCGATATTCTTCATTGTCGACGTATACCACGTGATGTTGGGGTTTGGCGCATTGCGGAAGCCTATCGCATTCGTGAACGTATTACCGAACACATAGCCGGCTGGCAGGCTGCGGTTACCTCCTGAAGCAGGATAGTCGAATCCTTCTACAAACTGGAAGTCCGAGGCACTGTCATCACCCAGTATTCCCCACGACCCTCTGAGTTTCAAATTGTCTACAAAAGAGAAATTGTCTTTGATAAACAACTCTTCCGAAATACGATAGCCCACTTCGACGCTTGGAAAAAATCCCCATTGTTTGCCTTTCGGAAACTTGGACGATCCGTCGTAGCGGAAAGCAAACTGCATGAGGTATTTGCCGGAAAAATTGTAGTTCAGACGGCCGATCAGGGCTTTGTTGGCGCTTTCGGACAAACCGCTGCCGTTGCCTTCCTGATTTTCGGTATTGCCTGCAAAAAGGTAAGGAATGGGCATACTGAAATAGCGCATGGCATGGAAGTTGTAATTCTGTCCGTAGCTTTCTTCATACAAAGCCAAAGCGCTCACATGATGCTTTTGGTCTATCGTATTCTCATAGTTCAATGATATGTTCCACAACTTCGAATAATTTGTAGCGTATCTGCGGGTCAACTGCGTCGGGGAATTACGTGTATAGGCAGTATAAGTATCATTCACCGCATTGTAAGTATACTCGTTAAATTCTTTCTTGAAGTTGGAATCATCATCGAAAGTCCTGTCGTAACTGAACAGGAAATTGGCCGACAAACCTTTGATGAACGGTATCAAATAATTGAGCGACAAGTTGGATTGCAGGATATTTTTTTTGTTGTTTACTTCGCCGCTTAATTCGGGATGAATCAGCGGTACAATGTTTTCAATATCGCCGCTGGTCGGATGCGTGAAGTAAGGCTCCGTATTGTTGGCATAAACGGGATCCGTAGGTTTGGAACGCCACAGTTTTGCAAAAATCGTCCAGGAATCGTAGTTTTGACGATTGGTTTGATCCATGATATAGTTCAGTTTAACGGATGCTTTCAGATTTTCGATTATGCCGACGTTAAGATTTGTTCGCAGGTTGTAGCGATCGTAGTTTACGGAGTTTGTTTTGAAAAAACTGCCTTGGTTGTTGTAACCTACGTTGACAAAGTAGTCGATTTTATCGCTGCCACCCTGTATCGAAACATTATGCTGCTGTTGTGGCGCATTGTTTCGCAGGATTTCGTCATACCAGTCGGTATCGAACATCCTGCCGTTTTTCAAATCTTGAAAATACTGTTCATCGTACGTTTTATGGGGGTTTGTGGTGCTGCGCATCGTCGTTTCGTTGAAGAGCAGCGCACGGTCCCAGGCATTGATGGGGTCCAGTATTTCGGCCGGTGTCTGGATACCGTAATATCCGGAATACTCGATTTTAGCCTTGCCTTTTTCGCCGTTTTTAGTGGTGATGAGCACTACGCCATTAGCTGCACGGACACCGTAGATAGCGGCAGCGGCATCCTTCAGGATGGAAATGCTTTCGATGTCGTTGGGATCCATGCGGGGTACTTCTCCGCGAGGTACGCCGTCAACGACGAACAGCGGGTTGCCCAGTCCGCGAATGTCGAACTGATTGGTAAACTGCCCCGGTTCGGACGTTTTCTGAATCACGCGCAGTCCGGGCAGTTTGCCGGTAAGCATGTTTTGCAGGTTGGTGTTTTTTGTAGCGACAATCTGCTCGCTGTTTATGGCGACTACCGAGCCTGTCAGCGTAGCTTTCTTCTGCGTGCCGTAGCCGACGACGACTACTTCTTCGAGCGCGGTGGCGTCTTCCTGCATCCGGATGGCCAGCGAGCTTTGATTACCGACGGTGATGCGTTGCGCAATGTATCCGACGTACGAAATTGCCAGTACAGCGTTGGCAGGAACATCCGGCAGCGAAAAGCGACCGTTGATGTCCGTCACCGTCCCTCGTGTAGTACCGACAATCATTATGCTGGCGCCGATGATTTCTTCGCCGGTCTGCCTGTCGGTCACTGTTCCCGTTACGGTCTTCGTCTGGGCGAAGCCCTGAATGGCCGTCAGGAAACATATTGCCCAAATGAGATTCATTCGGGAAAATAAATTGGTCATTTTCATGTTCATAAATTGCTTGTTTTAAAGTTCATGTTCATAGATTCCATTTCATTTGCTTTTAAATTTAAATTAATATCGTATTCATTGCGGACGGAGTCTCGTCCCGACGACGGCCTTCCGGTACGGAAGATTACGTCTTTCGGCGGGTTGATGTATCATATCCGAATATGCGTTTAAATCCGTTTATTCATAGTCGGGCTGTTCGGCCGAGGGCGGCGCATCTTCGGGCTTGCTGCCCCACTGCCGGTTCGGCCTGTCGCCCATTGTGAGGACGAGCCGTCCGCCGTCTTTGATGTCGTCGTGGCTGAACCAGGGTTTGTTCCACGGTTTTCCGTTGAGGGTGGCGCTCCGGATATATTTGTTTTCGCGCGAGCAGCCGTCGGCTTTTATTTCGAAACGCTTGCCGTTGCCGAGGTCGATGCCGACTTCGGTGAAGATCGGACTGCCGATGTTGTAGACCTTCATGCCCGGAGTGACGGGATAGAATCCCATGGCGGAGAAAACGACAAAGGCCGACAGCCCGCCGCCGTCTTCGTCGCCGGGCACGCCCATCAGATCGTTGCGAAACCACATGCCGAGCAACTGCCGGACGCGCTTTTGCGTCATCCAGGGCTGCCCTGCGTAGTTATATAAATAAGGTATGTGCATGGACGGCTCGTTTGCCATGGAGAACTGGCCGACGTTTCCCGTCTGGTCGGGTATTTTGCTGTAAAACGCAGGCTTGTCCATGCCCATAGGTTCGCGGAAGGTGCGGTTGAGGTTGCGGACGAAGTTTTCGGCAGACCCCATCAGGCGTATCAGGTCGGCCGGGTTGTGCGGCACGTCCCAGCGGTAGGTCCATCCGTTGTTTTCGTCGTAATAGTCCCTCAGTCCCGGCCCGCCGGAGAAGCGGTAGTCGAACGGTTCGATAAAGTTTCCGTCGCAGTCTTTGGGATGGAAAAAGCCTGTTTCCGCGTTATAGAGGTTGCGGTAGTTGTACGACATGCGGAGGAAGCGGCGGTAATCGTCGTCCTCTCCCAGTTCTTTTGCGATCTGCGCGAGGCACCAGTGGTCGAACGAAGCGCCGGTGGTCACGGCTACGGGCTGGCGCTTTTCGAATGAGTTGACCTCCTTCACGGTTTCCGTTTCGCCCGGTTTAAGCGCGGGGAAATATCCTTTTTCATGATAGAATGAGTCCAGCGCGCCGGCTTCGGCACGTACCCAGGGGATGAGTGTGGAGCGGGTAATGGCTTCCCGGCAGGCGAGGTAGGCTTCGCGGAGGTCGAAGCCTTTCAATCCTTTGGAATAAGCGTCCCATACTACGGCGACGGCGTGGTTGCCGTTCATGCGGTGGCTGTCGCCGGTGACTTCGGGGAAGGTGGGCATCCATCCTTCGGGCGAGGCTTGGGACATGCGGATGTAGGAGCGGATCATGTCCGATTCTTTTTCGGGTTCGATCAGTATCCGGAGCGGATGCACGGCGCGGTAAGTGTCCCATATCCAGTCGTCCGTATAGAAGGGCGTCCCGCCGTCGTCGCGCACATGCCCGCCGGCAAAGGCGTCGTAGTAGCGTCCCTGCTCGGAGATGTTGATCATGCGCTCGCAGGTGCGGTACAGCGAGGTGTAGAAGACGGCGCGTTCGTCGTCGGTACCGCCCGTCACGCGGATTTTGCCGAGCGTTTCGTTCCATATCCTGCGTCCGGCGTCCGCCACTTCGCGGCTGTCGTAAGTATTTATTTCGTGGCGCAGGTTGGCCTCCGCCTGCTGTTCGTCGATGAAGGAGACGCCGTAGCGCAGGCGTATCGTCTTCGCATCGCCGAAGTCCAGCGCCACCGCCCGGTTGCGTCCTTCGTCTTCTTTGCGGTCGGGGTTCAGCTTTCCGTCGGAGAGGACGCCTGCCGAGAGGGGTTGTTCGGCCGTTTCAAAGAATACGTATACTTTCATCCGAGTTTCGCCGCGGCCTGAAATGTACTGGTATCCCGCGACGCCTTTTTCCGTGACGGCTATCCTGCCGTTGCGCGTGTTGAAGATAAGGAGATGAGGCTCGCCGGCTTTTTCGAAAGTGATTTCGTAAATACCTGCGCGGTACGAAGGGGCGAAGCGGACGTCGGCCTGCGGTTCGTCGAGGAATACGCGGTAACCGTATGGCGTGATCTGTTCATGGTCGAAGGCGTAGCTCATTACGGGGGCAAGCGGCTGTTCGCCGGAGACGGGACTGATGTTGAATGCCGAACTGCCCCGGTGGCTGGTGACAATCACCGGCAGTCCGCGGACGACATCGGAGGTATAGTCGCTTCGTTCGGGATATACCCTCAACATACCGTAAGGCAGGTGGACGGTAGGGTAGGTGGGGACGAGCATATGGCTGATGTTGCCCATATATGGATTGACGTAATCGACCGGCGTCTTTGCGTCCGTCGCATCCGGGCTTTCGCAGGCAGTATATATTAATGTAAGGGCTACCGCGAGCAGGCAGGTGTGAAAGGAACTGTTACGTTTCATGATAATTTAAAATTTTTCTGCCCTCAAAGTAAAAGCCGTCCTATTAACAAAACGCTTAACAAGACGCTTAATGTCGAAAAAAAACGCCGAAAAAAATCATTATCGTTTTATTAAGCGTTTTGTTAAGCGCCGGAGGCAGCGGTGGCGCCGGCGCGGTTGGGCGGGGGCTTAAAGGCTTTCCCTTCCGCATATCCCGGCATAGGGACAGTAGCGGCAGGGTTTGTCGTCGGCGGTTTGGACGAAGGGCGTGCCGGCGTGCATCATCTCGTCGAGGCAGGTGCGCAGGCACGCTTCGAAGTCGTTGCGCAGGGGGGTGAAATCGTCGACGGGCGTTTTTTCTTTTCCGTAGTAAACGGCAGGGTCGAAGTGCGTGGAGAAGAGATCACGCACGTAGTATACCACCGGTCGAACGGGGCGGGCGTCGTCGGCGCCGTACATCCACGCATAGGTGAAGACCTGCATCACGGCCGACGGCCGGTCGGGGTCGGCGGGGTCGAAAAGCGCTTCCATCGTTTTGTATTCGAGCGGTTTTTTTATTCCCGTCTTGTAATCTGCTATCCGCAGTGCGCCGTCCGCTTCGTCTATCCGGTCGATGAAGCCTTTCAGGCGCACCTCGCGTCCGTCGGTGAGGCGAAGCGCGGTTTGCATTTTCTTTTCCGAGCCGATGTAGCGGAAGGGAGTCATGCGGGCGTCGTGTTCGAGTATTTTCAGGACGTATTTGCGTATTATTTCGCCCGTCAGGTAGTGTTGCCCGCCGAGAGGCTGTACTTTGTCGGTACGGAAACAGGCTTCGGCAAAGGCGCGGGCGATGATTTCGGTGAGCGACGCTTCGTCCGAAGCGATCTTCAGCAGGTCGGCGGTGAGCATTGTCCCGCAAAAGGGGTGATAGAGCAATTCAAGCGCCTTGTGGAGGATGTTTCCGAAGGTGCGGTTTTCGATATTTTCGGTCACTTCCTCTTCTTCTTTCATTTCTTCGATGCAGGTGAAGTAGAATTTCAGCGGGCAGTCGAGGTAGGTATTGATCGCGCTTGCCGAAAGGGCTTTGTTGCCGTGGAGGAGGAAGGCGGAGAGCTTTTCGGCCGTGCCGCCGCTTTTTTCCACCCGGAGCGGGGCGGGATGCGAGGACGCAATGTGGTAAACGAGCATCCGGTGGCGAACCGGTATGTTGTAATGGTAACGCAGTTGATGTACGAAGCGGCTCACTTCGCCGGTACGCAGGCCTTCGGTGCGGGTATCGTAGAGGAGGGTGACATGTTTTGCACGTGCTATGAGGCGATAGAAGTGATAGGCGCGCATACTGTCCTGATATTCGAATGCAGGCAGGCCGAACCCGCGGCGCAGGTTGCCGGGGATAAAAGAATCGAGGGAAGTACGCGCCGGAAAGATGCCCTCGTTCATGGAAAGAATGATGAGGCGGTCGAAGTCGAGCACGCGCGTTTCGAGCACGCCCATGATTTGCAACCCCGAAAGCGGCTCGCCGCTGAAAGGAATGGTTATCGTGTCGGCAATGCGTTTGAGCAGGCGGAAACACGTGTCCGCCGTCATGCTTATGCCGGATTCGGCCACGAGGCTTTTCATCCGGTTGACGACGGTGAAGTAATGATACACAAACTCCTGCTCCAGATCGTGCATCGAGCAGGGATCATCCTCCTCCGCCTCGCCGGGACGAAGGGCGGAGAGCGCCCCGTTCAGCGCCTGAAGCACGCCGGCAAGATAGTCGGCAAAACTGTCCGTCCCGTCGGGGGGCGAAAAGATGATCGCAAGCAGCCGGTTGAACCCAAGGTCGGCGGCATCGACGTAAATCCTGTTATGCGCCGCAATATCCCCGGCCGCCGCCGTCGCACCGTCGCCGCAGATGGCGCGGATGTACTGGTGGGCAAGGATGGGCAGCACGTCGCGATGATAAAAAACGCAGCGTCCGCCCGTGAAGCGCGCATTTTTGTGCAACAGCAGTATCGACTCCACCAGCGAAGCCACCGGCGTGCCCGACAGGGGGTAGCCGAGCGTAATATTCACCTGCTCTATCTCTTCGGGAATGGAATTAAGCACAGGCACGAGCAACCGCTCGTCGGGAAGGACGATTGCCGTGCGCAACGCCTCTTCGGGATCCATCGCCATCCTGCCGCCGAGCATTTCGCGCAGCAGCGTATGCACATACTTGGCCTGCCCCGTGGCGGAAGGCACGCCGATAAGGTCTATTTCGGGCACGCCGTGGCGTTCGGGAGGCAACGGAAGCGCCGAAGGAAAACGCTTCAAATGCTCAATCACGAAGTGCGACGCCCTGTTGTGCGGATCAAGAAGCATTTTCGAACCGCAATCCCAGTAAAAATCAGCCCTCCCATGCGCGGCAAGAAGCTGCAACAGGCGCGTCTCGGCAGCCGAAAGCGCATTCAATCCCGTGAAAATAATCTTGTCGTAAGGCACGCCGCCCACGCCTTCGCGCTCGATACGCTCCACCACCTCGCGGAAAATCATTCCGCCGTAACCCTGTCCCGCCCCGGCAAGGGCGGCGCGGAACTCGACATACACATCGTACAGCAACTCCCACACGTGCAAAAAGCGGCGGCGATGCTCGCTCACTTCGCCCCCCGTGCGAAACGAAGACCAAAACGCACGGATCGCCTCCACCTGCTCGCGGCTCAGGTAGCCCAAATCGCCGTCCAAACCATGCAAATCCGACACATTCGTAAACAAACTGCGCGCATCGACAAGATAACGATCCACGTCGTCGAAATCCTTCAGCAACATCTCGCCCCAAAACACAAAATCGTCGAAACGCTCCTCCACACCGCTACGCCGCGAATATATCCTGTAAAGCATAAACAGCATACCGAGATGATCCGCAGCCGCCTTACCGCTCAACTGCATAAACAAACCGTCGACCGTCAGTATCGCAGGCGCAAATATCGGCTTCCCCGCCGCCTGAGAAAGATATTTCCTGAAAAAAAGACCCGCGCGACGGTTCGGAAACACGAACGCCACGCGGCGAAGACCCTCGCCGTAATGATTGTAGCACAACGTAGCCACCTGTTGCAAAAAAGGTATCATCTCACTCTATTTTCCGGCAAAGATAGACGATAAAATCAACGATTCAAAGCCGGAATATCCGTCCCGAAACGCCAAAACGCCCTGCGCCGCACGACCGCCGCCGGACGCGACCTTTTTATTTACGGCAATAACCGGATTATGTACGGCAATAACCGGATTATGTACGGCAATAACCGGGTTATGTACGGCAATAACCAAGTTATTTACGGCAATAACCAAGTTATTTACGGCAATAACCAAGTTATTTACGGCAATAACCAAGTTATGTACGGCAATAACCAAGTTATGTACGGCAATAACCGGGTTATGTACGGCAATAACCAAGTTATGTACGGCAATAACCAAGTTATTTACGGCAATAACCAAGTTATGTACGGCAATAACCGAGTTATGTACGGCAATAACCGGGTTATTTACGGCAATAACCAAGTTATTTACGGCAATAACCGAGTTATTGCCGACCGTAACCGAAATATTGCCGGCAATAAATGAGTTATTGCGGGCAATAACCAAAATATTGCGCGCAATAACCGCCCGTTTGCAAACTATGCCGTATAACATAATTAATTATTTGCGAAACCGATATTACACCCCTACATTTGTGGCCGTAATGGGACAGAAAGACACGCCACGATAGAACCTTAAATCAATCTTTGTCATTTTACATTAAGGAAGAGTTAATGATTTTACCCGACTCCGTCTTGCAGGTGACTGCCGGACGGAGTTTTTTTTATCCCCGGACGCTATTCCGCCGCCGCCACCCCGTATCCGGTCAGCAATGTGCAAAACAGCATCGCCGCCCACGCCGCGCCCGACAGCATCGCCCCGCTCGACGGCCACTCCAAACGACCCAGCGACACGAAAAGCTCCGACATCCCGGTTATTATCCATCCGCCGTCCGACAGCAAAAACACCGCCGCCATCCCGATCATGGCGCATCCCCCCGTCAACATCTGCGGGAAGCACGACGGACGCGCGGGCAAACGCCTTTTTACCCCGCGCGAGAATCCGTCGTCCGCAATCTCGCGCCTCTGTTCCGAAAACATTCGCTTCAAATCTTTTTCATCCGTTTCCATATCCTTCTTTTTTAAAATATACGGTCAATTTTTCGCGCCCGCGGTGAAGATGTGACTTTACCGTCCCCGCCGGGCAGCCCATGATGGCGGCAATCCGCTCCACCGGCTTGTCCTCCATGTAGAACAGCAGCATGGCCGTCCGCTCCGCCACGCTTAAGGCCGACAGTGCGCGGGCAAGGTCTATCCGCAGCTCGCCGTCCGTCGCATTGTCGCAGGCCGGCTCCGTGCCCGGCTCCGCGTCCGGCTCACATGCCTCGCGACGTCCCGCACGGCAGTCGTCGCAGAACACATTGTAGGCAATCCGGTACAGCCATGTCGAAAACGCCGCCGCCGCACGAAACGATCCCACGCTCAGCCACGCCTTTACAAACGTCTCCTGCGCCAAATCCTTGCTTCGCTCCGCATCGCCTCCCGTCAGATTACAGAAGAAGCGACGCACGGGCGACTGGTATATCTCCACCAGCCGCCCGAAAGCTTCTTTGTCGCCGAACAGTGCGGCACGCGAAACAAGCAGCGCCTCATTCTTCATCTTTCCGGTCGTGCTGCTTCTTCTTCTCAAGAAAATGAATCAGCAGGTGCCCCACTCCGATTGCGAAAGGGATAATGCCGATCGCCATGCCTCTAAGCGAACGGTCGGCATGGGGGGCATCCGTCAGGGCTATTACAAGAAAAAACAGCGATATGCCCGCGCCGACCGAAATAAGGATGATGCCTTTCTCCAGACTGCTCTTCTTCCGCTTCTTTTCCCCAAGCCTGTCAAACAGGTTTCCCGGCAATTCCTGCCCGCGTTCGATCGCTTTGGCATACAGATCGGCCTCAAGTTCATAACGCTTCTTCTTTTCCGCACTTGTTATCCACACAATGGCTATCGCCATAATACACATTACGGGAAACATGAGAGCTACGAAAGTATTGTGGCCGATGTCCAAACGCAGCAGAGTCATCAATAATGTCAAATCCATAATACATAAAAATTAAAAGTAAATACTCGATTCGTTTTACCCCTTAGACGTAAATGCGCACCCGCGCGGTTGCACGCGGTGGAAATTTTTTTTTATTTTCCGCACACCGGTCGTCGACTGTCGATTCCGCCCGTTTTTATCTGCCTGCGTATAATCCCGGAGATTTTATATACATTTGCATCCACAGTAATCAAAACTATATATATGTATACGAAATTTTATCCTGTAATAATCGGACTGTGTCTTTTGCTGACACAGCTTGCGGGATGCACGAAGGGGGAAAAATATGAATACCCGTTTCGAAATCCCGACCTGAGCGTGGCCGAACGTGCCGCAGACATTGTTTCGCGCCTCACGCTTGAAGAGAAAGTCGCCCAGATGCTCAATGCCGCTCCGGCCGTCGAACGTTTGGGTATCCCGCCTTACGACTGGTGGAACGAATGTCTGCACGGCGTGGCGCGAACCGAATACCTCGTCACCGTCTATCCCCAGGCCATTGCGATGGCTGCCGGGTGGGACGTCGGCGCCATGCGTACCATGGGCGACTATACGGCCGAAGAAGCGCGCGCCGTCTACAACACCGCCTCCGCGAAGGGCGACTATCGTATTTATCACGGACTGACCTTCTGGACGCCGAACATCAACATCTTCCGCGACCCGCGCTGGGGACGCGGACAGGAAACCTACGGCGAGGATCCTTTCCTCACCGCCGGCCTCGGCGCGCATTTCGTCCGCGGGCTTCAGGGCGACGACTCCACCGGCCTGAAGGCGGCCGCCTGCGCAAAGCATTTTGCCGTGCACAGCGGGCCGGAATCCAACCGCCACTCTTTCAATGTGGCCGTGACGTCCTACGACCTCTGGGATACCTACCTGCCCGCCTTCCGCACGCTTGTGCAGGATGCCCGGGTGGCGGGGGTTATGTGCGCCTACAATGCCTTTGAAGGGCAACCGTGTTGCGGGAGCGACAAGCTGATGCTCGACATCCTGCGCCGCGACTGGGGCTTCACGGGCTACGTCACTTCCGACTGCGGCGCCATCAACGATTTCTACAACGGACACAAAACCCACTCCGGCGCGCCGGCTGCGGCGGCCGACGCCGTGTTTCACGGTACCGACGTAGACTGCGGCAACGAAGCCTATCGCGGGCTTGTCGAGGCCGTGCGGGACAGCCTCATCTCCGAAGCGCAAATCGACGCATCGCTCCGCCGGCTGTTCGAAATACGCCTCCGCCTCGGAATACTTGATCCCGCAGACAAAAAGCCTTTCCTGCACATCGACTCCACCTGTCTCCGGAAGGAAGCCCACAAGGCGCACGCCCTGAAAATGGCGCAGCAGTCCATCGTCCTCCTGAAGAACAACGGCCTCCTCCCCCTGAAAAAGGAAGGGCTGAAGAAAATCGCCGTCACAGGCCCCAATGCCAACGACCCCGAAGTGCAGCTGGGCAACTACAACGGCATCCCCGAAACCATCTACACCCCGCTGGACGGACTGATGGAAAAACTCTCCGGCGTGGAAATCGTCTACGAAAAGGGATGCAGCTATGCCAGCCGCGACATGACGGCAAATCTCCGGCTCGACAGCCTCGCGGAGGGCGACGGCTTCTCGGTGGAGTTCTTCAACAACACCCGGCTCGAAGGCGAACCCGCATACCGCGGCACAACCGAGAAACTCCGCTTCTACTCCTCCGACAAGCCCGTCATGCCGGGCGTAAACCTTGAGGAATTTTCCTCCCGCATCGAAGGCACGGTGGTATCTCCCGTCACCGGCGAGGTTGAATTTAACATCCGCTTCGGCGACGGCTACCGCTTCTACGTCGACAACCGGCTCGTGTCCGAATCCCGTCCCGGCCATGCGGGAGGCGGCGAAGACGTCTGCAAGGTCGCCCTCGTCGAAGGTGAAAAATACAGGCTGAAACTTGAGCACGTGCAGCACAAGCGCGGCGCCCGCATCGGCCTCGAAGCCATCCTGCGCACCCCCGTCGATTTCCGCGGCACGGCCGACAGGGTGAAAGACGCCGACGTCATCATCTTTGCCGGCGGCATCTCCCCGCGCCTCGAAGGCGAAGAAATGCGCGTGAACGATCCGGGATTCTTCGGCGGAGACCGCACCTCCATCCTCCTCCCGAAAGTGCAAACCGAAATGCTGCAAGCGCTGAAAGCTACCGGCAAACCGGTAATCTTCCTCATGATGACCGGCAGCGCGATTGCCTTCCCCTGGGAGGCGGAGCATATCGACGCCATCGTCAACGCATGGTACGGAGGCGAATATGCCGGCAAAGCCATTGCCGATGTGCTGCTCGGCGACTTCAATCCTTCCGGACACCTGCCCGTCACCTTCTATGCCGGCGACGGCGACCTGCCCGACTTTGAAGACTATTCGATGCGCAGCCGCACCTATAAATATTTCCCCGGAAAAACTCTCTATCCCTTCGGATACGGCCTTAGCTACACCCAATTCGGCTACGAATGGGGCGAACGCCCGAAAAAGGAATACAGGGCGAACGAAACCATCCGGTGCACCGTAAAGATACTGAACACGGGCGAACGGGACGGCGATGCCGTCGGACAGGTCTACATCAAGTATCCGAAAGACGGGCGAGGCCTCCCGCTGAAAGAACTGCGCGCTTTCGAAAGGATAGCGGTCGCAAAAGGCGGATCGCAACTCATGCAGATTGCCATCCCCGTCGAACAGCTGGCTAAATGGGACGACGCTGCCGGCCGGCAGGTTGTTCCCGCCGGCGCATATACCGTATATGCCGGCAGCCATTCGGAAGACGAAGCGGTTTCCGCCTCTTTTGAAATTATATACTGACCCCTCCGAGCCGTAAAGAAATTGTCCGGGGCATATGCTCCGGGCAATTTTTCTTCCTGAGGGTCCCCTCCATCCTGCCCGACCGGCAGGAACATCGTTAAAACAGCCGGAAACACGGAACCCTCCATGAACAGCGACTGAAGACCGGGAATAAACCCGCTTCGCTGTAACCGTTCCTTTTTCGCTTTGATGAAAATAAATGCGCTTAACGGGAACAAGTTCGTATTTTTGCCCGCCAAAGTGTATGATATGAAAAAAAGCAATGTAACAGTATGTTTATGCACCTCCCGCGCTATCATCGACAGGGAAAGGGCGGTCAAAGTATCGCAAATATTGCGCGATGCCGGACACGCCGTCCGCCTGGAAGCCGACTTGTGCGAAAAAGCCATCTCTTCCTTTCCCGAAATGGAAGAGATCGCCGCATCGACGGTCATCGCCTGCTATCCCAGAGCGGTATCCGCCCTGTTCGACCGGCTGAACCTGAAACCGGCCGCCGTGTTAGACCTGCGCAACGGCAGTGCGGAAGACATATTGAGTGGTTTCAACCTGTCCGAATCTTCTTCTTCCGAACCTTTCATGACGGAAGCGGACGCTTTGCCGCAAAAAAACGGACATGACGCGTGGTATCCCGTCATCGACAGGGAGAGATGCTCCGGGTGCGGCAAGTGTTTCGACTTTTGCCTTTTCGGCGTGTACGGTTTCGAGGGGAATACGGTAGAGGTCAGCCATCCCACGCATTGCAAAATCGACTGTCCGGCCTGTGCGCGCACCTGTCCGCAGAAGGCCATCATCTTTCCCAAATATCCGAAATCGCCCATCAACGGCGGCCTGACCGAAGAGGAACCTGTGGCGGTCAATCCCAAACTGCTGTACAGCGAAGCGCTCGAATACAGGCTGAACAGGCGGCGGGCGGGCGTATCGCTGCTGAAAAAATAATCCGGATGACCGTCAGGCAATATATATCGGTACTGCGGGCTGCGGGCAGAATCCCTCTGGAATGTTCTCCGCGCATCGTATGGAAATTCATGCGGAATTTCGGGATGCGCAACGTGGCCAACATCCGCCGTTTCGAGAAGAGGCAAAAGGAAGGCAAACCGTTCTTTCCGGCTTTCGTAATGATTTCCGTTACGGAACGTTGCAACCTGTCATGCAGCGGTTGCTGGGTTTCCTCAGGAGGGAAGAAACGGCTGTCGCCGCGTCAGCTGGACGGAATCATCGCCGGCTGCAAACGGAAAGGGTCGTATTTTTTCGGCATACTCGGCGGGGAGCCGGTGATGTATCCGGAACTGACGGAGGTGTTGTCGCATCATCCCGACTGCTATTTCCAACTGTTTACCAACGGCACACTGCTCACCGACGAGGTGGCCGCCGGACTGAAACGGCTGGGCAACGTCACCCCGATGATCAGCATCGAAGGCCTGGAGGCGGAGAGCGACGCGCGGCGCGGGAGAAGCGACGTCTTCCGGCGCACGCTCGACGGGGTAAGAGCCTGCCGCAAAGCCCGGCTCATCATCGGGGCGGCGGCAAGCATCGGCAAGAGCAATTTCCGCGAACTGGTAAACAGGGACTATATCCGCTTTCTGGCTAAGGAGGGCGTGCACTACTTGTGGTACTACATTTACCGCCCGACGGGTGCGGAACCGAAACCGGAGAACGCGCTGGACAGGGACGGGATAAGCGAACTCCGCCGGTTCATCGTGGAGCAGCGCACCGATGCGCCCCTGCAACTGATTGATGCCTACTGGGACGACCGCGGGAATGCGCTCTGTCCCGGCGCCGTGGGGTTGAGCCATCACATTTCGCCGGCGGGTGCGCTGGAGTTTTGCCCGCCACTGCAACTGGCCAAAGATTTTATCGACGACGAAGGCTCGAACGTGGCGGAACTGTTCGAAAACTCCGGGTTCCTGTCCGGAATGCGCCGGCTGGCCTCCGGCGCTTCGCGCGGCTGCATCCTGCTGGAAAATCCCTCCCTGGCCTTGCGTTTTGCGCTGGAACAGGGCGCAAGAGATACGACCTCGCGCGGCACGGTGGTCGCCGAGATGCTGCAAATGCCGACGCTGCCGGGACACGATATGAAGGGCGAAGAGATTCCGGAAAAAAACACGTTTTACAGGCTGATGAAAAAATACTATTTCTTTGGATTCGGAGCATATGGATGAAGCAACGGTTACAGACAGGCAGGTGCACGCCGTCCCCCAGTCGTATGTCGGGCGGAACAGGCTGCGGGGCATTATCGACGCCTTTGTAAACAGTCGGTTCTCCGTCCCCCCGTTGCCGATGAGCGAATTGTCGGCTATGGCCGACGAGTTGATTCGTCGATACGACCTCAGCAAAGCATGGAAAGGGTGGCTGATGGTGGAAATCAACAACTGCGCATGGGCGGATACCGTCGCCGCCGTACCCTACAACAAGCGTATCCTGCTGCTCCCGCAGTGCCTGGCCGACAAATCGCAGTGCAGGGCGGAGACGGACGAAATGGGGCTGCTGTGCATGAAATGCAACAGTTGTTCGATTTCTCCCCTGCTGACCGTGGCGGACGAACTGGGCATGATGAGCCTCGTGGCCGAAGGATTCACGGCGGTAATGGGATTGCTGGAGAGCGGCGCCGTGCACACGGTTATCGGCGTGGGATGTTTGGATTCGCTGGAGAAGGTGTTCCCTCTGCTGGTCGACCGTGCCGTTCCGGGGATAGCCGTCCCGCTGAACAGAGCCGGATGCCGGAATACGCATGTAGACCGCCGGTATGTGGAAAAGTATATGCGGAGGTATCACCCCGTCCACCGGGCGTCGCTTCACTACGAAACGATAAAACGCATCACAAACGAGTGGTTCGCCCCGGAATCCCTGACGGAATATTTTAACGGAGACGACAACGCCTCCGTCATTGCCCGCGAATGGCTGTCGGGCGAGGGCAACCGCAGGCGCCCCTTCATCCTTGCCGCGGTCTATCTGGGCATAAGCGGCAAAAAGGAGATCCCCGAATCCGTCCGTCAGGCCGCCATTGCCGTGGAATGTTTTCACAAAGCCTCCCTGGTGCACGACGATATTCAGGACAACGACGAGTTTCGATACGGCAAACAAACGGTACATGCGCGCCACGGCGTGGCCACGGCTATCAACGTGGGCGACTTGCTGCTGGGCGAGGGATACCGCCTCCTGTCGCAGTGCGGCCATCCCGAACTGGTATCCGTTGCCGCCGCCGCCCATGTTTCGCTTTGCAAGGGGCAGGGCATGGAACTGGCATGGAGCCGGGAACCGCAGGAGTTGACCCTGCCCTTCGTGCTGGAGATATTCCGCCACAAAACCGTGCCGGCTTTTGAAGCGGCGATGCACTTCGGCCTCTGTTGCGCCGGCGACGATGAGCAGCTCCGCTTTATTCTGCACGAATATGCCCTGGCGCTGGGCATTGCCTATCAGTTACGGGACGATGCCGAAGATTACGCACGACCGGATACCCGCATCGCCCTGCGCCCGTCGGCCGTGCTTGCCGTCCTTTGCGAATGTTACTGCGGCATGGGATACATGGCTCGCTTGCGCCGGGAGAACGACATCAAAGCGTTTCTGGAAAGAGACGAACACCGGCCGCAACTCCTGAAGGCCGTCCGGAAGGTGAACGCCCTCTCGGAGGAATATCACCGGCGGGCAATCAATGCGTTGCGCGCGATAAAGAACCCGGAAATGAAACGCCTGCTGTTCCACCTGACCGCGCGGATGCTCAAAGCCTGAGTACGATGTACACGCATCAAAAAACAAAAAGCAAATGAACGAACCCTTATCCCTCAAGATGCTGCGCCTGCTGCGCCGGGCAAAAAGCCTGCTCAGCCGCGAGGCGTGCAGGCGTATCGCGCAATACGTAGCTTCGCAGGCCACGCCGCACGGACTGTTTACGGACAAATGCGGCGGAGAGGATATTTACTACACCGCGTTCGGATGGATGCTCTCCTACCTGTTCGGCGTCGGGATACCCGCCGGCGCGGCGCGGCGACGGTTGCAAAACATGCCGGCCGTCACGGGCGATTTGGTTCGCGACGCCGCATACGCCCGCTCAACCATGTTGCTGGATTTGATGAGCGGCAACGCCGCACGCCTCTTCCTGAACGCGGCGATGGCAGGAAGGAACGCGGCGATACCCGTCTTTTCCGTTTTTCCGCACCACGACTGCCGGTCGCCCTACTCACAGTTTGTCCGCCTCTCGCTGGCGGAAGACCTGCGCCGGGAGGTGGAGGATAAACACCGTATCGCCTCCGCGCTGGAGGCTTACCGCGTGCCGACCGGCGGCGGGTATTCAAACCTGCCGGGCGGCGCGGCGGCTTCGGTCAGCGCCACGGCCGCCGCACTCTCCGTCAGGGGGCAATTGGAGGGATACGTCCCGGTTGCGGATACGGATTACCTGTACCGCGTGCAGGATGCCTCCGGAGGCTTTTTTGCCGCAGAAGGCGCCGCCGCGCCCGACATGCTTTCCACCGCCGTCGCCCTGTTTGCGCTGCACAACTGCGGCAGGCCGCCACGCGTCCATCCGGCGCCGTTCGTCGAAGCGCACTGGCTCGAATCCGGCAGCTTCGCCTCCACATTGTTCGACGAGACCGGCGACGTGGAATATACCTTTTACGGACTCTTAGCTTTAGGCACATGTTGACCGCGCACCGAAACTTCACCCGTTCATTCAGGGGAATGAATGACTTATTCCCGGGAGCGAACGGCTCATTCCGGGGAATAAACGACCCATTCCCGAAAATAAATCCACCCCAAAAAGACTTGAATATGGCCATACACCCCACAGAAGGCAGAAAGGCGTATCGGGAAGAGATGATCGCCTCGCTCGAACAAAAACTGACGGAGCGGCGGTCGCCCGGCGCACTGTGGCGCGGCGAACTGTCGCCAAGCGCCGTTTCCACGGCGACAGCCGTGTTTGCCCTCTCCCTGACGGACAAGACGCGCTATGCGGCACACATCTCCGCCGGCGTACGCTGGCTCCGTGCCACCATGCTGCCCGGCGGAGGCTGGGGCGACACGCCCGAAAGCAAAGCCAACCTGACGGCCACCCTCCTGGCCTGCGCCGCCCTGTTCCATCTGGACGCCGTGCCGGAGGCAACGACTGCCTGCCTGAACGATCGGTTGGGCGGCGCAGACGACGAACGGGTGGTCAAAGGCATACTGGCATATTACGGCAAAGACCTCACGTTCTCCGTCCCCATACTGGCCATGTGTGCGCTGGCGGGCATGATTACCCGCTGGGACGTCATCCCCCGGTTGCCGTTCGAAGCAGGCGTGCTTCCGCAGCGCCTGTTCCGCTTCCTGCGCCTGCCGGTGGTAAGCTACGCCATCCCCGCGCTGATTGCCTCAGGGATTCTCCGCCACCGCCGGGGAGGGACGTCCGTATGCTATACCCTCCGCGAAGCGTTTGTCGGAAAAACGCTGAAGGTATTGGCCGGCTTGCAGCCCGCTAATGGCGGGTTCCTGGAAGCGGCGCCCCTGACGGCCTTCGTGGCCATGTGTATGGCCGGCGCAGGATACGGAGATCACGTAGTGACGCGCAAAGCGGCCGGATTCCTGGCCGACACCGTGCGCGCCGACGGAGCCTGGCCGATTGATACCGACCTGGCCGGATGGGTCACGACGCTCGGCGTAAAAGCGCTGGAGGGGAATGTGCCCGACGGCGAACGGCTGGCGGAAATCATCGCGGGAAATGCTTTCCCGCACCGCCATCCCTTCACCGGGGCGCAACCGGGGGGATGGGGATGGACGGATTTGCCCGGGGCGGCGCCCGATGCCGACGACACGGCCGGATGCCTGATCGCCTTGCATCTCCTCCGCGAAAAAGACAGTCCGCTCCCCGACGCAGTCGTCCGCGGCATCAAGTGGTTGCTGGGTTTGCAAAACAGCGACGGCGGGATGCCCACCTTTTGCCGGGGATGGAGCAAACTGCCTTTTGACCGCAGCAGCCCGGACATATCGGCGCACAGCCTTGCGGCCATCTCATGCTGGCTGGACGCGCTTCCCGACCGGTTGCAGCGGACGTGCCGCCGACGCATCCTCCGCCTGCTCCGCTGGATGGCGCGCGCACAGGCCGCCGACGGGTCGTGGACGCCCCTGTGGTTCGGCGATCAGGATGCGCCCGACGGACAGTCGCCGGTATATGGCACGGCCGTTGCCGTAGAATACCTCTTCCGGGCTCCGCATCCGCAGGCCGTCCGCATGGCGGAACGAGGCTGCCGCTTCCTGTTGGAGGCGCAGAACGACGACGGCGGTTGGGGCGGCGCGAAAGGCGTGCCTTCCAAAGTTACCTTCACGGCGCGGGCGCTGAGTGCGCTTGCCGCAGCCCCCGGAAGCGACGACGACGCCATAGACAGGGGAACGGATTTCCTCTACGGACATTTCAAAGCAGGAACAATAAGCCGCGCCGAACCCGTCGGGCTGTACTTTGCCCGTCTGTGGTATTCCGAAGAAATGTATAACCTCACCTTTACGTTGAGCGCCTTAAAGCGTGTGTTGAAACTATGCCCTTGCCCGAACGAACACATATGCGTATAGCAGCGGAAAGAGCATGGTTTCCGTGTTTTGGCGGGATGTCATCCCGGCAAGGCTATCCGCACGGATTGAGGATGAAGCGGAATGGAATCCCGCAGGATAGGCACGACGGGCCGGAGTCTCGTAGAAACCGCCCGGCGGACTGCTGCCCGAACACGGAAACGATTGATCATTCGAATCACATAACATTTAAAATTATATGAGCATGAACAAAACATTTTTCTTAAGCGTACTCCTGACGGCCGCAACCGCGCTGCCGGCGCAGGACATCATTCAGTGGCGGGGCGACCGCACCGGGATTTACCGGGAAACCGGCTTGTTGAAACAGTGGCCGGGCGACGGCCTGCAACTGCTCTGGCACTTCGACGGGCTGGGCGAGGGACACTCGTCGGCAGCCATTGCCGACGGACGGATTTACATCACCGGCATGACCGACGGAAAGGGCTTCCTGTATGCCTTCGACCTCGCCGGAAAGCTCCTCAACAAACGGGAATACGGCGACGAGTGGAGCGAGAGCTACAACGGCACGCGCGGCACCGTCACCGCCGACGACGGCAAACTCTACCTGATTTCGGGGATGGGCGACGTGGTGTGCTTTAACGCCGCCGACCTCAGCGTCGTGTGGAAAAAGAACATCATGCGCGATTTCGGCGCGGAGAACATACAGTGGGGGATTTGCGAGTCGCCGCTGGTGGTGGACGAGAAACTCATCGTGACGCCCGGCGGCAAGGAACACAACCTCGTCGCCCTGAACAAAAACACGGGCGCGCTCATCTGGAGCTGCCCCGGCGAGGGCGACCTCTCGGCCTACTGCTCGCCCCTGTACGTGCCCGACCAGCAAGTGCCGCAGGTGGTGACGATGACGGCGAAACACATCATCGGGGTGGACGTGGCCACCGGCCGGAAACTCTGGTCGTATGAACACATCAACCGCCACGACGTGCACCCGAACATCCCCGTGTATGGCGGCGACAACCAGCTGCTCTGCACCAGCGGCTACGGCAAAGGCTCCGTGATGCTCCGCCTCACGAACGGCGGGCGTGGCGTGGAAAAGGTGTGGGAGGCGGCGCAACTCGACTCCCGGCTGGGCGCCATGGTCAAGGTGGGCGACTATGCCTACGGCTCGGGCGACGCCAATCGCTTTTGGTTTTGCGTGGACTGGAAAACCGGCGAACTGAAGTACAAAGCCAACACCCTGCCCGTGGGCAACATCATTGCCGGCGACGGGATGCTATACTGCTACAGCGACCGCGGCGACTTGGCGCTGGTACGGATCACGCCGGAGAAGTTCGACCTCGTGAGCCGCTTCCCCGTCACCCTCGGCACCGACCAGCACTGGGCGCATCCGGTCATCTACCAGGGCGCGCTCTACGTGCGGCACGGAAACACGTTGATGGCCTATAAAATCAGCTAAACCTTGCAGACGAAGACCACGATACGGCTTGTTACGATAGCGACGGCGCTTGTATATACGGGCGTCCTTGCGGGCTGGCACCTGTATTCGCCGGAGCGCGGCGTCGCCTTGCAGGCGCCCGGCGCCGACAACCGCCCGCCGGAAACAGCCCGCAAGGCCGGCGACGTGCGCATCGGCGAGTTCTTCATGCGCTATGCCGAAACCCCCTCGTCGCTGACGGGCAAGTGGCCTTGTTTTCGTGGCGAAACATTTATGAACATCATCCGCACGAGCGAAAACGTGACGCCCGGCGCCGGCGACTACCCGGTGCTGTGGAGCGTGGACACCGGCGAAGGACACGCCGCGCCGGTGATCTACAACGGGCGGGTGTATTTCCTCGACTACGACGAAACGTTGAGTTCCGACATGCTGCGCTGCTTCTCGCTCGAGAGCGGGCAGGAACTGTGGCGCCGCTGGTATCGCGTGCCGATGAAGCGCAACCACGGCTTCTCGCGCACTGCGCCGGTGGTGTCCGGCGACTACATCATCACGCTGGGGCCGCAGGGGCACGTGATGTGTTGCCATCCCGCATCGGGCGACCTCCTGTGGACGATAGACATGCAGAAGACGTTCCACACCGAAGTGCCCTTCTGGTATGCCGGGCAATGCCCGCGCGTGGACGACGGCACGCTGGTGCTGGCGCCCGCCGGCGCGGAAACGCTGCTGGCCGGCATCGACTGCCGGACGGGCGAAGTGGTGTGGCAAACGCCAAACAGCGTGAAGTATAAAATGTCGCACTCGTCGGTGACGCCGATGACGCTGCACGGCAAGCGGACGTATGTTTATACGGGCGTGGGCGGCGTTTGCGGCGTGTCGGCCGAGCGGGGCGACCGGGGCGCGCTGCTGTGGAGCACGTCGCGGTGGCAGCCCTCCGTGGTGGCGCCCTCGCCCCTGCAGCTGTCGGCCGGCGCCATTTTCTTAGTGGCCGGCTACGGCACGGGCGGCGCGCTGCTCCACGTGTCGCGCAACGACGCGCAGTGGAGCGCCTCCATCGTGGAACAGTACAAGCCGAAAGACGGCCTCTCGAGCGAACAGCAAACGCCCATCCTCTATAACAACACGCTCATAAGCATCATGCCGAAAGACGGCGGCAGCCTGCGCGACCGGTTAGTGCTCTTCTCCCCGTCCGACCTGCACACGCCGCTGTGGGTGTCGGGCGCCGGCGAGCGCTTCGGCCTCGGGCCGTATTTAGTCATCAACGATTGCCTGTTCGCCTTCAAGGAAGACGGCGAGTTGTATGTGTATGGCATCCGTTCCAAAAGCATGAACCTGATAAAAAAACAGCGCATCATGGACGGCGTGGACGCCTGGGGGCCGATGGCCTATGCCGACGGCCGGCTACTTGTGCGCGACGCCCATGCGGTAAAATGTTTGGGTATAATTTAAAGGTTAAGGATATGAAAGAGATTTCCAGAAAGAATTTCCTGCGCGTTTGCGGCTCGATTGTAGCCGGGGGCGCAGTGGCCGGCATGTCGGGCACACTGCTGAAGCGGCGCGCCGGGCAGGCCGGGTTCGTGGCGCCGGCCGGCCTGACCCCGCAACCGAAGGACACGTTCACTTCGCCTTACAGGCGGGTGGCGTCGTTTGAAACCGGCGGCGCGGTGCAGGCGCTGGCGCAGCACGGCGGCACGGTCTATGTGGCCGCGGCCGGCAAAGTGGCGGCGCTCGACGCACGCGGAAAGCTGCTGCGCACGTTTCCCGTAAGGGACGAAACCGTAAGGGACATGGCGGTGGACGGCGACGCGGTGTACCTGCTGCATCCGGCGAAGGTGAGCGTGTATGCCACGAACGGCGCGCTCCTGCGCGCGTGGGAAGCGTGCAGCGAACTGTCGAACTACTGCGCGCTCGCCCTGTCGGACGACTTTGTGTTCGTCACGGACATGGACAACAAAAACATCTGCAAATACACGCGCGACGGGCGTTT
>JAISNP010000134.1 GCA_031276175.1 Tannerella sp. | reverse complement strand
GGCCGCAAAACAAGGCGCTTCCCCGGCATGATGATGATGGGGGAACGTGTGCACCGCAGTCAGCAGGACGGCGGCAAATGCGACAAATATTATGGAGAGACAGCGTTTCGGCATGTTTTATATCAAAAGCAATTATTTTCCGTGCAAAGGTAGTACAAAAAAGATGATATTCAAAAATTTTCTGCCTTCGGGCTATTTCGTCCACCGCAGCCGCAAGCTGTTACCCACGACGCAGAGGCTGCTCAAGGCCATGGCGCCTCCGGCAATCATCGGGTTGAGCATAAAACCGTTCACGGAGTAGAGTATTCCTGCCGCCACGGGGATGCCGACAAGGTTGTAGACAAATGCCCAGAAAAGGTTCTGCCGGATTACGGCGACCGTCCGTGCGGACAGCGCAATGGCTTCGGACACTTTCGCCGGGTCGGAGGAGACGACGGTCATCTGCGCCGCGTCCATGGCGATGTCGCTACCCTGCCCCATGGCAATGCTCAAATCGGCCTGCGCGAGCGGGATGCTGTCGTTGATGCCGTCGCCTACCATGGCTACGACATGTCCGCAGGACTGCAAATATTTGATGAATTCGCTTTTCCGGTGCGGCATCATGTCGGCGTAATATCGGGCGATGCCGACCTGCTCGGCGACAGCCTTTGCCGTATGGCGGTTATCGCCGGTGAGCATGTAGCAGGCGATGTGCCGGGATTCGAGCAGCCTGACGGCTTCGCGCGAGGTGGGTTTGATTTCGTCGGCCACGGCAATCACGGCGAGCGCCTTTTCGCCGTCGGCAAACCAGACGACGATTTGCGCCTGCCCGTATGCCGAAGCGGCTGCGGCAAGCAGCGACTCGTCTATGCCGATGCGGTGTTCTTCCATCAGGCGGAAGCTTCCCGCAAGATATGTTTTCCCGCCGGCAATGCCTTTGACGCCTTTCCCGGTGATGCTTTCAAAGTGTTCCGTCGGAGGGGCGTCGCTGTCGTCGACGCCGTCGAGATGCCGTGCGACGGCTGCGGCCAGCGGATGCTCCGAGCGTCGCTCAAGGTCGCGCAGGACGGGCGCCGCGCCGTCGTCGCCGTGCAGCCATTTGATGGCGACGACCGTCGGTTTGCCGCGGGTGAGGGTGCCCGTTTTGTCGAATACCACCGCGTTGACCTTTCTTGCCGTTTCGAGGCTTTCGGCGTCTTTCACAAGTATGCCGTGCTCTGCCGCCTTTCCGATGCTTACCGTGAGGGCGGCGGGCGTAGCCAGTCCGAGGGCGCAGGGGCAGGCCACAATCAGCACGGCCACCATCGCGGTCAGGCCGTGCACAAGCCCGTCCGTCCCGCCGAACAGGAGCCATGCCGCGAAAGCGAGGACGGCCACGGCTATCACGGCAGGGACAAAGACGGCCGCAATCCTGTCGACACGCTTCTGCACAGGCGCCTTGCTGCCCTGCGCATCGCGCACCGCGCGGATGATTTGCGCAAGCAGCGTGTCTTCGCCCGTCTTCTCCGCCTCGTAATGCAGGCTGCCCTTCATATTGATCGTGCCGGCGAAGACCTTGTCGCCTTTCCGCTTGAGCGCGGGGAGAGGCTCGCCGTTCAACATGCTTTCGTCGACATACGAATGTCCGGCTACTACCACGCCGTCGACGGCAATCTTACCGCCCGGTTTTACGAGCACAATATCGCCTGCGGCAATGCTGCCGACCGGTATTTCGGCGTATTTCCCGAAACCGCGGACGACCGTCACCGCGGCAGGCTGCAATCCCGCAAGGCGTTTGACGGACATGGCGGCGCGGCGGCGGGCTTTACGCTCAAGCCACCGGCCGAGAAGGATGAAGGTGATGATGACGCTTGCCGTTTCGAAATATACGTGCGGATAACCGTCGCCTTCCGTCCGCAAAACGGGGAACAGTGTGTTGAAGACGCTGAACAGGTAAGCCGAGGCCACGCTCATGGCCACAAGCGTATCCATGTTTGCCGAGCGACGCCTCCACTGCGCCCATGCGCCGGCGAAAAAGTCGCGCCCAAGTATGAAGACCACAGGCGTGGAGCACGCCCACATCAGATAAGCGGCGTATGGTGCGTGCATGAAAAACATGCCTGCAATCACGGTCGGCAGCGACAGCAATACAGCCCGGACCGTGCGCCGGCGGAGCAGGTCGCTCTCCCGCGCGTCGTTCTCGTCGACCGCGCCGACGCAGTCCCCGGCAAGCAGGTCGTAGCCCTGCGCCCTGACGGCAGTCCCGACGGTATCGCGGATGCCCGACAGCGCCCACGGCTCGAAGACGACGGTTAGGGACGAGGCGGCAAGGTTGACGGACGCACGCGTTACGCCCGGCAGGCGTCCGACGGCATCTTCTACCCTCTTCGCACACGAAGCGCAGTGCATGTGGAGCACGGGAAATGTTTTACATATATAGTGTTGTGACATGATGCCGTAATTATTTCGGCAAATATACGATTTTTCCCCACTGCCGCGCCGGTCGCTGTCCGCCCGGTTCGCATAATATATATATGTATAAGCGGGACATGCGGCCACCGCGTTCCCCGCAGGCAAAATTGCCGGAAAAAGGGAACCGACCATGTCGGATTTTCTGCCGACGGCGTCGGGAAGAAAAATGACTATGTCGGTAGACCTGCCGCAGCTTGCGGGAGAACTACCGACCATGTCGGCAGAAGCGCCGCAGCTTGCGGGAGAACTACCGACTATGTCGGCAGAAGCGCCGCAGCTTGCGGGAGAACTACCGACTATGTCGGCAGAAGCGCCGCAGCTTGCGAGAGAACTACCGACTATGTCGGCAGAACTGTCGCAGCCTGCGGGAAGAAAACCGCGTTGGGACGAGGTTCTATCTCGTGTTGTTTATTTCTGCGGATTCTATCCATATATTTTATATGTGAGCCGGAATCTCGTCCCAACCGTGCTATGAATATATCTCCTTTCAGGCTATCAGACAATGAATCCGATATTCATTTTCTCAAAGCATAATTGTATAAAATACCAAACAGGGAGAGGCGGCACGAAAAAAATCTTTATATTTGCGGCCATATGAGACAATTTCGTAAGGGAAGATATACGCGCGCCGGACAATGAAAATAACGCTTATGGTTGTGGGAAAGACGGATTCGGGCTGCTGGGACGAAGCGCTGAAAACGTATGAAGCACGGTTGAAACACTACGTGACGTTCGAAACGGAAGTGATTCCCGACGCAGTAAAAGGGAAAAACGTCTCCGAATTGCAACAAAAAACGCGCGAAGGCGCGCATGTCCTGAAAGCCATCAAGGCAGGCGACTGCTGCATCCTGCTCGACGAGAAGGGAACGGAGTATACCTCCGCACAATTTGCGGCATATATCGGGAAGAAATTGCACGCCGCACCCCGTCGCCTCGTATTCGTAGCGGGCGGGCCGTACGGCTTCAGTCCCGATGTGTACGACGCCGTACCGGAACGCATCGCATTGAGTAAAATGACGTTTTCGCACCAGATGATCCGCCCCCTTTTCGCCGAACAGCTGTACCGGGCGATGACCATCCTGCGGAACGAACCGTATCACCACGAATAATATTATTTACAATAAAACATATGAAAACAAAAGTATTGAATCCGTTTTGGCTCTGGTGTGCATGTTTTGCACTGCTCGTCGCTTCGTGCGAAAAAGAAGAATATAATCGCGTACCGGACGACGACAAATTACCGGAAGAAGTATCCGAACTGACGAAAGTCAACCGCTTCGTGAACGACTGCGTGCAGGAATATTACCTGTGGAGCGCAACCATCGACTGGAGCAGGGAATATCCGGAAAAGGAAACCGACTCGTTCGCATTCTTCGAAAAACTGAAATACGCGGACGACAAATGGTCTATGCTGACGGACGACATCGAAGCGTTGCAGGGCGAGTTCGACGGGAATGTGACCTCGTTCGGGTACGAATTGATATTCGGCCAGTTCTACGACTCGGAAGATTTGTTCGCCATCGTAATGTACGTCTATCCGGGCACCCCCGCGGAAAAGGCCGGCCTGAAACGCGGCGATTTCATTATCGGGCTGAACGGCGGATACATCACGCGCGAAAACCGGATGGAACTGTACGACGCATCGACGCTTGTGCTCATGATGGGGATACTGGCGGAAAACGGCGGCATTTCGGTCGACCCGACGCTGATATACATGGCCGCCGAACAGGTGTACGAAAACCCGATACTGAAGGATACGGTGATCGTAAAGGGCGAAAATAAAATAGGCTATCTGGCATATGCCGACTACACGCAGGCATCGGAGGAGGATTTGCAGCGCGTCTTTTCGGACTTCAAGCGGCGGGGCGTGACCGACGTAGTGCTCGACCTGCGGTACAACGGCGGCGGGTACGTGCGGACGATGTCCGTGCTGACAAGCATCCTTGCCCCGGAAAACGCCGTTCGTAACAAAGAGGTTTATCTCCGGCAAGTATGGAATCCTGCGCTTGAAGCATATTTTAAAAAGACCGGCGAAGACCTTACGGAACGATTTACGGACACGCTCTCGGTCAACATGAACCTGAGCCGGCTGTATGTGCTCACGCTGGAGTATTCCGCCTCGGCGTCGGAATCGACCATCGTCGGGTTGCGGCCGTATCTTAATCTTGTCCAGATCGGCGACACGACGCACGGCAAGTATTGCGCGGGCGGCCTCTTCCAGCCGCAGGTGCAGGCAGGCAAAAACGAATGGGTGACGGACAAAAGCGTCGCAAACTGGGGAATGTATCTGATGATATACCGTATAGCCAACAAGCTGGGCGACGACTCGTTTCTGGGCGGGCTTGCCCCCGACATTACGGCGGAAGAAGATTACTTCCCGCTGTATCCGTGGGGCGACGAGCGCGACCCGCTGCTGGGAAAGGCGATAGAAAACATCACGGGCGTGCCTTCCGCGGAAATGCGCGCGGGGCACGTGCGACCGCCGCACACCATCCGCAAGGATTTAAGCATCGTCAGGGCGAAGGACGGGAAACTGATTTCGGGAACCGGACGGATCGTACGGTGAACAATATATAATGTATAGCGGATAAAGCGGCGCGGCGGCGCGCTTTGACATTGCCGATGTTTACCTTTGCAGGAAAATAGCAGCTATGGAATTAAAAATACTTTACGTCCACGGATACGGCTCCAGAGGCAGCAGCACGGGGAAAGCCATCGAGAAGCAGGTGGAACAGGAATTTGACGCCGCCCGGATGTTGTACAATCATTACTATGACGAGATAATTTCGGGACGGCAGATTAAGGAAGTCATCGGACGAATTGAGGCCGATTGCCGGGAGTTCGCGCCGCATATCGTTATCGGGTCAAGCTTCGGCGGATTTCTGGCCACCCTGATTCCGGGATGTGTGCGAATACTCGTCAATCCCTGCCTGCGTCCTTCGGATCACATCCGTAGCATATCGCCGGACATGTCCGAAGCGGATTCCGAAAAATTGCAGGCGATGGAGCACGCCTTTTCGACACGCGCCTGCGACGGTCTTGCCACTTGGGGACTGTTTTCGCTTTGCGACGAGCTGTTCGGCGGAAGCGGGTACAGTGAACTTTACAAAAGCGTGTACGGGACGGAGCGCCTGCGTATGATGGACAGTCCGCACAGAATCAGCAAAGCTGCCATCCGCGACAGTTTAATGCCGGTGATCCGGCTCGAAGCCGCCCGTCTGGGGTAGCAGACAGCGTTTGTTTCGGCATAGCTCTCTTTTTTTCGGAAGATTATCCGGACAAAATCGGGGAGAAAAGCAAAAAAATGTTTCTGCCTATCGGCAGAAACGCAAAATCGGACGGATTCATGGTTCTGCCGATCGGCAGAAGTGCAAAACCGGACGGATTCACGGTTCTGCCGATCGGCAGAAGTGCAAAACCGAACGAATTCATGGTTCTGCCGATCGGCAGAAGCGCAAAATCGGACGGATTCACGGTTCTGCCGATCGGCAGAGGCCTAAAACCGAGTATTCACGCATTTCTGCCTGTCCGAAGCACGTGCAGGGGACATTTTCTTCAGGAAAAATTTTTCCGCACCGCTTCCCAGCCGATCATGGCGGCTTTGCGGGCAAGCCCCCAATGATAACCACCCAGTTCGCCCGACGCACGGATGACGCGGTGGCAGGGTATCAGGAATGAAACGGGATTGTCGCCGACAGCCGTTCCGACGGCGCGCGAAGCCTTCGGGCTGTTCACTTTTGAGGCTAT